>NZ_JASATU010000009.1:0-204706 GCF_032906605.1 Leptothoe sp. LEGE 181152 | reverse complement strand
ATCGTTGCAACCAACAAGTTCAGGCTTTGATGAGACTCGACCGAAACAAAATTGAGTATCATTTACGAGGGCTAAGAGCTATAGAAGCTGTCCTAGATACGCTTTAGCCGTTGTGTCTCCCTTTCAGTCAGGGCCGTAAGATTCACAGCGATCGCTCCTACATATACGTACTTTCCGTATATTCCACAGCATTTTGGAGGATTGAGATGAGCAACCTTTAACCCAATTTAGCTTTTAACCAACAAGCGTGCGTGTACGTTCTATTATCACTACAACGGGTCAACTAATCCGTATTCCCACGCTTGACTCCTCTTGATTTCCTAACCTCTTCAACATTTTCTGAAACCTGTCTCTAGTTTCTCTGCGACTCATCAAATCATGCTTTTGGCATAGATTACAGTTGCGTCGTAAGTGTCGACAATGACCATCATAATTGCCCCATAAGCCATTTAGCTGGCTATTTTTAGACGTATCTGCACAAGACTATTTCTGATGCACTTTTATCAAATTGCTTTATCAGAATTTGTCAAAGACTGGCATTTTGCGGGGATTTTATTGATGCAAACTTTGTTTCTAATGTCTCATATTTCTGTGTTTTTTCAGCTTCTGAAAGCATTCTCTATAAGCGTTAATAGTCTTAATCAGACGTTGTCCCGTTGCTTTCATTATCAAGGAGTTCAGAATGCTTAATCAATCTAAGGGATATCTTGTTGCTGCTTTTAGTTCACTAGGACTTTTGGCTGCCATGACACAGCCAGCCTCCGCTAACACTTTCCGAGGTATTGAATTTCCCTTAGGTGAATCTTCTTTTGCAGATGAAGTGGTTGACTATAACAAAGTCTACGCCAATGGTCTAACCAAAGAAGACGCCTATGGCAAGAATTGGAAGGCATCAGCCCAGGCATTTGATAATCCCACATCTGTTTTAGGGGTCGCTAATTCCTCATGGAAAGGAAATAAGATGCCCATTGCTCAGCGAGATGACTTTTCTCTAGGTAAGGGTGGTTCGATTACCGTCAAATTTACAGACAACGTCTTAGTGGGTAGCGACGATGATAAAGATGATTTATGGATTTTTGAAGCAGGTGGTCTCGTTGAGGGAATGTTTGTTGAAGTTAGTAAAGATGGCAATACCTGGTTGTCCCTAGGTGAAATTGGTGGGACTCAGCATGCCGGTATCGACCTTGATGCCTTTGGATTTACCTCTAACGATGCATTCTCCTATGTAAAAGTCACAGACAATGGCAAAAATCGTTATAACCAGGGGTGGGCTGGTGTCGATGTTGACGCGATTGGAGCGATCTCTTCTAAAGATGTACCTGAACCGGCTTCACTGCTTGGTCTGTTAACAGTAGGTAGTTTTATAATGACTTCTGTACTCAAGCGTCGCTAAAAGTATCGATGACCCTTTTTGTATAGCTGCGATCGGATGGATTAGCTGTCGTTGTATAGCTACATAGAACCGATCGCTACTATACCTAAAATGTTAATTCCGCATTGCTGCAATTCACGCATTAATTGTTGAAACATTCTTTGTTTGACTGATCTAATCCTAACGACCAGTATTAAGCCCTCCAACTGACTAGAAATTAGTCGTGCCGCCGCCGAACTTTGTATCGGTGGGGTATCAATCACCAAGGCATCGTGCTGTGTTTGGAGTTTTTCTAAAAGCGGTTGGAGAGAGTTGGCTGAAAATAAATCTATAGGATTTTTGATGGGTTTCCCTGCGGGCAACAGGGAGAGATTACTAGTAAGTTCAATCGTTGATGCTGGAGAAATCATGTCAGCGTCGACCAGCAGATCGGCTAACTTACTTCCGTCATGGTCTAATGGCCCAGTCTGAACAGAATCACGTAGATTAGCATCTATCAAGAGCACACGTTGGCTTGATCGAGAGAAGGCTAGTGCCAGGTGCTGTGTAACCGATAACGTTGACGTATTATCGGCAGAACTAATTGCCAAGGTGCTGAGGTGCCTGTCAGGGTATAGTAGTTTAAGATTAGTTTCTAATAACCTAAAAGCATCTAGCAGGTCATGTGAACTGTGAAACTTAACAGACGGATAGAGTCCTTCTTGTGCTTTAAATGAATCAAGGGGATATCTGAGTCTTAACAAAACAGGTATATCTACGTCGTTTTCAAGCTCTTCAGCTGAACGATACGTTTCGTCAAACTGATCGGCTATTAACACTGTTCCTAAACTAACAAGGATGCCTGCAAATAATCCTAAAACAAGGGTGCGAGGTACTGACGATATGGGCTGATCAGGTTCTTCTACATCAGAGATGATCTCCCATGGCGGCACTTGTTTCGCAAGCTCGAGTTGTAAATCCTCTCTGGCAGAAAGTAATCGATTTAAACTATCTGTTGAAATCTGTAGATCACGTTGTAGGTCTGTATATTGGTTATCTAAATAGGCTAACATCTGGATATCTTTGTTAATCCCTTGTGTAACCTGCGTTAATTCTTCCTTCTGCTGTGTCAGTGCTGTTAGGTCGTTTTCAGCTTGCAACAATTCAAGGACATTATCTAGCTGAACAATATCGCCTGGATATTTAATGTCTTCATCGAGGCTAGAAAGAGCAGCGAGTCCTAGCCGTGCTTGCTCTTGGTCCTCGGACTTTAAACTATTTAGCAGCAGCAAATATAGAGACACTCCATTGGCTGCTGCTAGATTCTCATCAACCTGTAAGCGCTCGGTTAGTTCATTTAACAGCGCTTCTGAAGAACGGATGGAAAGATCGACGGTCCGCATTTCACTCGTTGACTCGCCAAGCTGTTGGCTCAGTTGCTGACTGAGTTGTTGTGGCTCGTAAAAGTTGTGGCTTTGCCGAAAATCCTCTAATTTTTCCTGTAACTGTTCAACTCGCGCTTGCACAATTGGGAGTTGTTCTTCTACCAAGGCAGTTGCCTGATCGATACTGCGGAGGCTAGTTTTTCTCGCATAGAGTATGTAAGCCTCTGCCAGGGCCTCTAGGACCTGCTCAACTTTTTCAGAACTCGTCGCTTGAAAACTAACCTCCATAATTTCACTACGGGGTAGATGTTTTATCGTAAGTTGCTTCTGTAATGTTCTATATTCTTCGCCAGGAAAATTTTGCTGAATTTTGGGTAGGGCCGGTGCAATCACCTCATAGCTTTCAAGTAGCTCAATAATTGTTTGAAAATCACGAAACTCCGGTGGTACGTAGGGTCGTTGCCCTCCCTCAGACAGTGACTTAGTGGGTACTGCGAGAAAATCTGGATTGAGTAAAAGCGTTAAGGTTTCTCGATAGAGAGAAGGCTGGATGACACTTTTGAAGCAAGCCAACAAAAAAATAAGCCCCGACATCCCTAAAAAGAGCGGTAGTCTGTATAGAATAAGGCGTGGTAGATAACGCAGGGCTGCAATAACAGTGCCTGAGTGAGAAGTACGAGTCAAGGTTATTACTGAGGACAACTAACGCGATAAACAGTAGTATCCTTACTATTCGCTCGCTGGGGTGAGAGGCTTCATTATATTTGAATTTTGCTATTTGCAGTAGTTGTTATCAATTAAAGTTAAGATTTCCCCAGACAGTCAGACTTGATTACTTCCCATAAGGGATATGTCTGGTTTTCGCCAACCAACTCGAATGCGTATTTCTATCATTACAGCAGTTAAAAATCGAACAGCAACTATCCGCCACACGATTGAATCAGTTATCGGACAAGATTATCCTGATATTCAATATATTGTGATCGATGGTGGCTCCGTTGATGGAACCGTTGATATCATAGACAACTATCGCAATAAGATTGATTATTTTACGTCTGAGCCCGATGGCGGTGTATATGATGCCCTGAACAAGGGACTCAAAATTGCCCAAGGGGATATTGTTGGCTTTCTACATTCAGATGATTTTTACCATCATCACCGGGTTGTACGCTTAGCCGTTGATGCGATCGCACATCACCAGGCCGATATTGTCTTTGGAGACATTGTATTTATTGATCCCTGTCGGCTAAATCATATTCTTCGAATCTATCGCTCCCATCGATTTCACCCCGACTTATTTGCCCAGGGTTGGATGCCTGCCCATCCAAGCTGTTTTATTAAACGTGAGGTGTATGAACACTATGGCCTTTTTAAGACATGCTATAAGTTGGCCTCAGATTTTGAATTATTGCTCCGGTTTATCAAGATCAACCAAGTGAAATATTGCTATTTGCCAGAGATCTTAGTCTGCATGAGACCAGGGGGATTAAGTAATCGTAGCTTGGCCAATCGCTGGACAAATAATCAAGAAATTCTGCAAATTTGTAGAGAACAGAATATTCCAACGAATTTGCTGAGGCTGTTGGCACGTTATCCCGCTAAGCTCTGCGAAAAGCTCACTTGGCTGCCCGCTTATCAAGGGATGCGCAAGCGTAAGTCCGTTATTTCCATATAGTTTTCTGTTTTATTCAATTTGTTCCGTATGACTCCATGGCTATGGGAAGTAAATCAGTGGAATTTCCGAGAAAGGTGATTTTTATCGAACTCAATGAAGTCCCTTTCAAGATAATTGATAATTTTATTCGGCAGAATCCTACTTCAGATCTAGCGCTGGCGCTACCGAAGTTTCACCAGTATCTAACCCACATTGATGACAATGTTTTGAGTCCGTGGATTTCCTGGCCAACCCTCCATCGAGGCGTCCCGGCCCACAGGCACGGTATTTCTAACTTGGGAGAAAATCTCACTCTATTAGATCAGCAATTTCCCCCAATTTGGCAAATATTATCCCGACATGGTGTGAAAACGGGGGTGCTTGGTTCGCTACATTCCTCTCCTTTACCCCAAAAGCCGGAAAACTATGCCTTTTATCTGCCAGATAGCTTTGCCCTTAGCCCCGATTGTATACCGGCCCACCTATCCAGCTTTCAGGCGCTAAATTTATCCCTGGCAAGTCATTCTGCACGCAATGTGTCTGGTATGGTGCCAGTGAGGCAATCCCTTGAATTGTTAACGAATGTTGGACGTTTGGGGATTTTGCCATCCACATTAGTAGCGCTTGTCAGACAACTGGGGTTAGAGCGTCTGAAACCTTATCGGAAAAATCGTCGCCGCACCTATCAAGCTGTTCTGCACTTTGATTTATTTTTTAAGCAGCTCAAAGAGATTCGCCCTGACTTTGCCACCTGCTTTACCAATCATGTCGCCTCCGCCATGCATCGCTACTGGGCGGCAGCATTTCCAGAGGACTACCAGAATTTTGGGTTTTCATCGGCATGGGTGGCACGATACCGGGATGAAATTGATTTTGCCTTGGGCCAGTTTTCTCGCTTCCTGGGCCGGTTGATCCACTTTGTTCAGCAAAACCCTAGTTATATGCTGTGGATTACCTCTTCCATGGGGCAATCGGCAACGACGGCAAACCCGATTTTGCGACAGCTGTATCTGACTCAGCCCGCAAAACTGATGGGCACCCTCGGTGTGCCTGATCACGCCTGGAAACCCCAAAAGGCGATGCTGCCGATTACCAGCATTTGGGTAAATACCCCCTGGAGAGAATCTGTCCGTAAGGCGCTCAACTCTCTAACCATTGAGGGTGTTCGTGTGACCGTAGAAGAAAAGGCAGACGGGTTCTTTTCTGTCCATCTAGACAATAAGAATCTGGTGACATCTAAAACAACTCAGGCCGTCATTCAAGGACAAGCCTACGGGCTACTGGACTTAGGCCTAGAAAATGTCACCATTGAGGACCAAAGCGGAGCCAGCGCTTATCATATTCCTGAAGGATTGTTGCTCATTTATGATCCACTGACCCAGGCGGTAAACCATCGTCGTAACTGTGTTTCTGTTCTTGAAATTGCCCCTACATTGCTAGAGCTATTTAACATTTCAGTTCCAGACTATATGCTGCCGCCGTCTGAACGAGGCCGCCTAGCATCCGATCTTGTTACTAAGGCAAATCAGCTAGCAAATCAACCCGCTACTGTGGCGGTATCCTAACCCATTAGTTTGAGGGGGTTTGAGGTTGTGTTAATGGAACAGACGCGACTGTCTGGAGTCTGTGAGTCTTCAGACAGTCGTAGATCAACCTGGTTACCACTACTGGGCTGGCTGCCACTGGCGTTAGCGATTAACAGCATTTTTTGGCAAGGACCCATCGCCTATTGGGGACGGTGGCTAGGTCTGCTTGTTTGGATTGGTTATGGATTTTTAACCCTTGTTACCAGTCGGCAATGGCGGCTGAGAGAGTTTGATGGTCTGGCCATATGGGTGTTTTTACTGATTGTTATTAGCACTTTTTGGGCAGGCGAGAATTTGAGCAGTGACCATAGTCTTGCCGCTGTAGATTTTCGCCAAACAGCTCTCATCAAAGCTTGCTCGCTTTTCTTAGGCTACCTGACCCTGACCTGGGGACTGGAGAGCCTATTGATTTCCCTTCAAACCGTTGTCCAGGTGATCAACAAATTTGTCATTGCCGTAACATTACTGTTGGCAGTTGGTTTGTTGGGTAATCTAATGGGGGCTATTCCCTGGATTGCAGGAGCTGGGGCAGGGCTGTTTGTTAACCCCAATACAACCACGGCGCTGGCGCTGGTGACGCTGCCCCTGGCGATTTGGTTTTATGTTCAACATCCAGGACTGATGGGCGTTTGGCCGAGTTTGACCCTTGTTACGGCCCTGGTGCTGGCTCAGGCGCGCTCAACAGTTATGGTGTGTGGACTGTTGGTGTTCTTCTACTTAGTCTGCTGGCCAGGGCTACGACGGTTACGGCTGGCTAATTTACTGTTCCCGTTGGGATTGATGCTACTGGGCCTGGTGCTCTTTTTGAGCATCGACTTTTGGGGGACTAACCTGGCCGATAGTTTGGTTCATGGGCTGCGCCCCAACTTTGATAATGCGCAGCGACCGGGACTGAGCAGCTATCGGCTAAATTTGTTGTGGCCAGTATTCATCCAGGGGATTGCAGCATCGCCTGGGACGTTCTTGATTGGCCATGGCTGGGGTAGCGAAGAGGCGTTGATGCTATTTCAGGCAGACCAATCCCGTTTTTTTGCCGCCTTGAATCTCATTAGTGCCCACAGTGCCTATTTGGGACTTACGTACCAGATTGGCCTAGTGGGCGGGGTGTCGGTATTTGGGCCGCTGTGGGCAATGGTACTGCGGCAGATGCTAACACCTCTACCCGAGACCATAACCCCATACTTTCAGCTCAAGGTTTCACTGGTGGGTGTTGTCCTCGCTGCCTTGGGTGTGTGTGTGTTTGAGTCTGGCTTTTATAACCTGGGGGCGATTTACATGCTACCAAGCTGGATGGCGATCTATCTGGTGACGCGCTTGGATCAACTGCCTGGGCAATCAGAGGAGAGGAGTCCTGTATGAAAGTACTACATGTAATTCCATCACTCAGTCCAGCTTTGGGGGGACCCACGGTGGTGGCGCTAAGGCTGGTCAGTCATTTACGAGCCTGCGGTGTTGACGCTGAAATCGTCACGACCAATGACAACGGTGGGCAGGTGTTAGACGTGCCTCTGGGTGAGCGGATACTTTACCAGCAGGTGCCTGTGTGGTTTTTACCGCGCTTTAGTTTGCCGATGAAAGAATTTCTATTTTCTGTGGCGCTCACCCGTTGGCTTTGGCAGCATGCGGCAGATTACGATCTGTTGGATCTGCACTATTTGTTTTCCTATGCACCCACCTGTGCTGGCATACTGGCTCGCTGGCAACAGATTCCATATACCGTGAGAACACAAGGACAGTTAGCCCCTTGGGCGCTGCGGCAGAGTCAGTCTAAAAAACAGCTATACAGCTGGCTGATTGAACGGCGACATTTGAACAGTGCGGCGGCAGTTCACTGCACAGCATCACTGGAGGTTGAGGATGTGCGGCGCTATGGTATTACCGCGCCGACAAAGGTGTTGCCCTTGGGGGTGAGGAGTTTGGCGACTAATCCCAACGCCCGTGGGGAACTACAACAGCGCTATCGTATTCCTCTCAATAGGCCGATTATCCTATTTTTATCGCGTCTGCACTATGTTAAACAGCCGGATGTGCTGCTGCGCGTAATACACCAATTAACTCAGCGAGGGCGCTCAGCTCATTTACTCATGGCTGGAACCGGCGATGCAGCCTATGTCCATAAGTTGAGGGGGCTGATTACGGCTTTGGGACTAGAAGACACCGTAACCCTAACTGGGTTTGTTACGGGCACGGATAAACAGCTGCTATTACAGGGGGCAGATATGTTTGCCCTGCCTTCTCAGACAGAGAATTTTAGTATGGCGATCGCAGAAGCTATGGCAGCAGGATTACCTGTTGTGATTACGCCAGAGGTGCAAATCGCACCGGATATTCTATCTGCCGGGGCGGGGGTCGTCGCCAAGGGTACCTGTGATGACTTTACAGCGGCCATAGCAGGGTTGTTGGCCGACCCGGACCGACGGCACCAGATGGGAGAACGGGGACAACATTGGGCCAAGCAACATTACGACTGGTCCGTGATTGCGGGACAGCTAACCCAGGTTTATTCCGGGATTTTACAACAGCAGTCGCAGGAGGCGGGGATGAGCGCACCGGTGGTGGTCCAATGAGACCTGTCTGCGGATGAAACGAGAGAAGATTTGGTACCATACCTATTCTTCTGGGCGGCTGCTATGGCTGAGCTACCTGGGGCTGCCGTTTTATGTTGGCCTGGTGGGGCTGGGGGTGACGCTGCTGTTGGCGGTATGGAATTACAAAATGCAGCTGCTGCGTCCTGGCATTGTGCGCTGGCTGGGGCTAGTGGCCCTCTGGATGGTGGGACAGACATTGTTGGCCCATGACCCGGTCAAGGCTGGGTTTGGGTTGGTGCATTATTTGCCCTACTTTGGGCTATTTGCAGTGCTGCTGGTCCTGGAGTTTTCTGTGGCGGACTGGCGGGGGCTGGCTTGGGGACTGCTACTCGCGTCAATTCCTGTGAATGTGGTGGGCTTGGTGGAGTACATCCTCAAAGCACCGGGAGTGGAGGCCATTTTGGCTGACCAGACACTGGTGAATTGGATGTATCAGGGAGAGCATTATCACCGGGCGGCCTCTATTTTTTCGAACCCTAATGTGTATGCCAATTATCTGGTGGTCTTGTTGGGGCTGGGGTTGGGATTAGTGGGGCAGTGGCCGCAGCGCTGGCGACAGCTCACGCTGGTAATCGCACTGGGGTTAGTGGGCATTGGCATTGTGTGTTCGGGATCGCGTAATGGGTGGTTGATGGCCTTAAGTCAGCTGATGCTGTGGCTGTGGCTGGGCAAACTGCGGGGCCGGCTACACTGGCTGGGGAGGATAGGCGTGCTGGCGCTGGTGGGAAGTGGGATTTTGGGTGGCATCGGCACCTACGAGCTGACACTGGCAGATATAAACCAAAGCTTGCAGCATGATTCTCGATTGAATACTTGGTGGGTGGCCTGGCAGTTGGTACAAGCTAGGCCCTGGCTGGGTTGGGGGTTGGGCAGCTTTGCACAGCTATATCCGACGCTGAACCCGCTGAAGGACTATTTGCAGATGTCCCACGCCCACAATATTGGGCTAATGCTGCTGGTAGAGGGAGGACTGGTACTGACCCTGGCGCTGGCGTTGCCGGTGGGATATGTGTGCTATCGGGGGGTGAGATCGCTGCTATTGCCTTTGTTCAAGGACGGAACCAGGGCAACACTGCTGGGCTATGGGCTAGCCCTGTGGGGGCTGCTGGGCTTTTCGCTGTTTGACCTACCGTTTTACGATGGACGGATTAATGCTCTGCACTGGATGGTGTTGGCGGGGGTGTATGGGCTGACGGGTAAAGACGAGGCATCAACATCTGGATAAGCTTATGCAACAGGCGCAGTGGCCGAGCGAGATAGGACAGTCCCCAGTGGGAGAAATGCGGGGAAAGCCATGTGCGATCGCGGGAATTGGGAGTCAGGGCATAGCCAACAACATGGGTCAGCAAGCGCAGGTCGGTCCAGCTGGGTCGGTGGGGGTGCTGACACAGTAGCAGAGCACGGAGGCAGGCTTGCTTGCTGCTGCTGATAGGGTTGGATTGCAAAAGGCTGAAGATGCCCTGGTGGGGGTCGCGCTCAGTGAAGAGTGTGGCAGCGACCTGATAAATATGGCGGTTAGCGATAGGGTCGCTATAGCTGGCGTGCTCCTCCTGTAGCGGTAAGGGCAAGGTGAGGGGAATAAAACGGTGGGTCAACTGTAGGGCGCAGTGCACCAGACGGAGGTTGTTACCGGCCAGGGTGAGCACCTGTTCTGGATCAAGTTTGGGCATCAGATCGGCCAGGTCACAAAATTGCGACAGACGCAGACGGTCAAAGTAACTGTCTTTAACAATTTGGATGCAAAGGATAAGAAAATGGTCTTCTGGACTGAGGGTAGGTAGGGTAGTTCCCAGGTAGGGCAGGGGACGACAGCGCTGGTGTAGGGCAGCAAGATCGAGCCGGTAGGAAAAGCAGGGCGGGGCGATTTGCCAGTGTAGGTCGATGCTGAATTGGCCGTTGGGGGCAGTGAAGTCGCTGCCCCAGGGAGTTCTGTCCCGCAGGCAGTAGCCCTGGGCCAGGAGAAGAGACTGGGCGGCCTCGGCATCTGTCCCATCGACCAGCAGGTCGAGGTCACAGTAGGTGCGGCGGGAGAGGTCACCGTGGAGGGTGAGGGCCAGGGTGGGGCCTTTGCAGGGGAGGACGGGGAGATTGGCCTGGTGAAAAGTGGAAAGGAGATGGGTGAGGGTTCTAGCAAGCTGCCAGTTGTAAACCGTGAGGGATTGGGCGGTTTCTTGTAGAGGGCATTGGAGGGAAGGAGGCAGGGTATGGTAGAGCCGAAGCAAGACGCCGTGGCGCTGTGATAGATGAAATAGGGCAGGCCATTGAGGTGACTCTAGTGCGGCACTAGTCACTGTTTGGTTGAGATAGGATAGCAGGTGGGTAATTTGTGGAGAGTGCACGGGTAAGGGTTGCGTAAAGGGGTGACACTAGCAAGGCTTTGGTAACCAAATAAGACTTAAGACAGACCAGGACCCATAACACCATCAAAGGCTACAGGAGTGAACATAACGGCAGTGTTCTCCTTGCGGAGCTGTGGCAACAGTCAACGGTTGTTCACTAAACGGTTTAGCTTCAGTAGAAACCTGTAGCCAGTAGGCCAGCCCCAACAGTCTCTCTGTTGCCTCCATAGCCTCAGTTCCTGCCGAATCTGCTGCCCGAAGGATCTTCAACAGTTGCTCGCGATTCACATAAGCCTCTAATCCCGGCGCGGTTCTCACCAACTCTTCTATCCACACCGGCAACATCGCCTGCATCACCGTGGCATAGTCCTTTGGCGCTTCAAACACCATTTTCTTACGGGTGCGAATGGCCTCGGGCAGCTTGCCATACATCATTTCTCGCAACAGCCGTTTATCCACCAGCCAGGGAATCGGTGGAATCGCCATCAGAAACTCCACCAATCGCAGGTCAAAGAAGGGGTAGAGCGGCTTCACCGGTAGCCCAGTCATACCCGGATCGTGCATTTCAAAGAGATTGGACCAAACGGCGGTGTGACCCATGCCGTAGCGAGAGATTTTGTCTAACGCATCGGCCTGCTGGACGGCAAACCGTTGCTTGAGTCGCCAGCGAGCCGCAAAGTTGTGGTCTAACGCAGGGGGCACCGTTGCCCGGTTGCGGATAATGGAGCGCCGACAGGCCCGCCACCAGAATACCCTTGGTGTGCGGTGGGTCTTAAAGTAATCAAGCTGTACCTGCCACCAGCGCTGTCGCAGCCCCTGCTGCCACCATTCCCAATGGTAAAACTCACCAAAGCACAGGGCCGAGTCGCCGCCAAACCCGGTCAGCACCGTGCGGGCATGGTCGCCGCAGCGCCGCATCAATGTTGTTATGGTTTGCCTGCCCATGACAGAGCCCGGTGGCAGCACAGGCGAGCGGGCGGGGTGCAAATCGGGCACCTGGCGATACCTGCCGGTCGCATCGAGTGTGTTTAGGGGAATGCCCATGGTGTGCGCCACCATGGCCGCATAGGCGTTTTCTTTTGGCATTATGATCCGGTCTTGCATTGTGAAAGCCTGCAAACGGCCCGCCTGTCCCCGTTGCTGTAGTATGTGCTGGGCCACAGCAGCAATACTATTGGAATCTATGCCACCGCTGAGGTGAGTTGCCACCTGGGGACTGCGCAACCGGTCAGATACGGCCTGTTCAAACAGTTCAGAGAAGTGTTCGACATAGTCTTCTGGGCGCTTGTACAGCGTCAGCGGTTGCACCCTAGGCAGCTGCCAGTAGGGGCGCACCTTGAGCACGCCCGGTTCCCAGGTTAGGGTATGGGCCGGGGGTAACCGGCGCACATCGTCAAAAAGAGTGGTGGGATAGTCCAGATTCATGCCCCATAGCACCTGGTCTGCCATGGCCTGCTCATTGATGCGATCGCTAACGCCGGGATAGCGACGCACACAGTCTAGGGTGTTGCTACACACCAAAGTCTCTTTTACCTGGGCATAGAAAAAGGGCACCACACCAAAATGGTCGCGGGCGGCAAACAGACGCTGTTGCCCCTCATCCCAGATTAAAAAGGCAAAATCCCCCTGGAGATGCTCAACACAGGCCGTATCCCAGGCATGGTAAGCTCTCAGCACTAAAGATGCATCCGAGCACTGCGATGAAATATCGGCATAATAGGACCTGAGCTTGGCAATGAGCTCATCACGGCCATCCAAGCGTACGTCTGCTGAAATCCACACCCACTGATCTAGTGTCAGGGGTTGCTGCTCCTGTTCTGGGGCCGTTCTCAGCAGCGCGTGTCCCAGACCTGCCAGTGGTGTATGCCAACAGGTTTGGGCATCTGGCCCGCGAAAGACCATACTGTCTGTTATTTGACGCAGCAATGCTTGACTGACCGGCTTACTGGGCCGACTAAATAAACCAACTATTCCACTCATGCTGCTGTGCGACCCTTAGTTAATAACAGAAATCATCAATAGACCTTCTTCCACTAGACCGTTCACCGGTGTCTGCATGTCCTGGTTAAACTGTTCTACTAAGAATAGACACTGGCACCACAACCTACTGCATACGATTAAAAATGTCACATTAGACTATTTAACCAGACTATTAATTCAAAAAATCTGTTAGATTGAACTTTCTCTATTGACTGGTGCTAATGGTGTTGATTTTCTGCGTGAAAATACAGTGAGCGTACTGACAATATTTTTCTCGGATTCTTGGTAAACCAACGGCTAAGGCTTAAGAGGACTACACTTACAAAAATCTTTCTGTTCTATGGGTAAACACTGTTGTTTTCTACGAGAAGGAAGGTTTGTTCAATGTCAGCTTACGGTACTGTGGAGACTTTACTGGTCTTCAACGAAGCAAACTTAAATCTTAGTTAGGATTGAGTCTTGCCCAAGCGTTTGTCCCTGTTTCCAAAAATTGTTCAAATTCTGACTTCATCGGCCAGCGTCGTGGCGGGGGCAACCCTGGCCACCCGGCTGGCTGGTTTGATGCGAGAGCAGGTAAACGCAGCTGTTTTTGGGATTGGGCCGCTCTATGGAGCCTTCCAGTATGCAGTTTTATTACCAAACCTGTTTCTAGTTGTCCTGGGGGGGATTAATGGCCCGTTGCACAGTGCCGTTTTGACTATTTTGGCGAACTATCCTCCGGAGAAGTCCAGGGCCATTGTTCGGGCATTAACGGTGGTGATCGGTGGAGCAATGTTGGGGGTGACTGGCTTGCTAGTTTGGTTGGCTCCCCAGGGTATTGATCTGATCGCGCCGGGGCTGGCGGTGGGGGCGGGTGACCTCCGAGGCTTGGCAATTCGGCAGTTGCAAATTATGGCTGCGACGGTGTGGTTCGGCAGCATGATCGGCCTCAACATTGGTCTGTTGACCTGGCATCGTAACTATTGGCTGCCAACGCTGAGTCCGCTGCTGTCGAGTTTGGCTGCGATCGCAGGCGCATTTTGGTTTAACCATGGGGTCAAACAACAGCTCAATAGCGCTGACCTAGCGAGCGGCCAGGTGCTGGCCTGGGCCTACTTAGCAGGGGCGGTGCTGCAGTGGGGAGTACTGTGGCTGGGCCTGCGGGGGTACCCGCTTAGTCATTCGTTGAGTGTGGCTTGGCGACATCTGGGCCTGTGGTCAGAAATCCGCGTGGCGCTGCGTTTGATTGCCTCTAGCTGCTTATTTATGAGTGTTACCCGAGCAAACTGGTACATTGACTTGGCCTTTGCCTCATGGCTACCTGAGCCGGGGGCGGCGGCCAGTGCGCTAACGCTGGCGTTTCTAGTAGTGCAGGCCCCGGCAGGGATTTTTTCCAATGTGATGCTCGTACCGCTGGTGCCAAACTTGGCGCAGGTGGCGAATGAGCCTGGGGAGCTATGGGAGCGATCGCAACGAGCTTTAAGTCTTATGCTCCGATTCGTTTTACCCATGGGCGGGCTGATGGCACTGTTGGCCACCCCCATTGTGGCACTGACGTATCGGCGGGGGGCCTTTGACCTGGAAGCGACATTACTGGTGGGGCACGTACTACGCTGCTATGGGTTGGGGCTGGGGGCGTACCTGAGCCGAGAACTGCTGGTCCGCGTCCTACATGTGCTCCGCGCCCATCGAGCATTAGGCTGGCTGAGCGCCTGGAGTCTGGGGTTAAACATTTTATTTAACGGTTTTCTATATCAATCCCTAGGCGTTGCGGGGCTGGCGCTGGGGAGCAGTGTGGTCGATGGGGTGTTGAGCCTTGGCATGTGGCTTTGGCTGCGGGAGCGATTGGTGTTGAAACCCTGACAAGTTAACTTCCATGCCCCTGTGGGCTTGTACTTGAGAGCAAATATCCGTTTCTCTCTAACGATATTTTTCAGCTTGTATTTCAAACAACTGGAAATAAAGCCCTTGATTGTTCATCAGCTCAGCGTGGCTGCCACATTCAACGATTTTTCCCTGTTCTATTACATAAATACGGTCGGCCAGCCTCACAGTGGACATACGATGACTAATCAGAACAATCGCCTGGTGACGAGCTAAGCTTTTTAATTTTTGAAACACAGCATATTCTGCCTTGGGATCCATAGCGGCAGTGGGTTCATCTAAAACCATAATTTGTGAGTCTCGCAAAAAGGCTCGGGCTAAGGCAATTTTTTGCCATTGGCCTATGCTTAGTTCTTCGCCTTGATCAAAGAGTTTGCCTAAAATAGTTTCATAGCCCTTAGGAAGCGTTTGAATAATTGACTCAGCACCAGACTGACGAGCCGCAGATTCGATCCGTGTAACGTCATGGTGGTGTTCAATATTGCCAAAGCTAATATTCTCGCGGGCTGTGAGATAGTACTTGGCATAGTCTTGAAAAATAACGCTGATTTGTCGTCGCAGCTCGGAAATTGCGTAGTGTTTAATATTTTTACTCTCTAAGTAGATATCTCCTGATGTGGGATCATACAGCCGACAAAGTAGCTTAATCAGCGTCGTCTTCCCACATCCATTTTCACCGACTAGGGCAATGGTTTCACCTGGGGCAACCCTGAGGTTAATGTTGTGCAGAACCTGGCGTTGAGTGTTGGGATATTTAAAATTAACCTGCTCGAAAACAATGCCTTCCTGAAATGTGGTGGGCATTACTTGGGGCTGCTCAGGTTCCAGCACATGAGGTGTTAGTTCCAGAAATTCGAAGATATTTTTGAGGAATAGATTATTTTCATGGAGTTGCGCCAAACTATTAAAAAACTGTTTTAATGCGGTTTGCCCTCGCTGCATAGCTTGATAATAAAGAACTAAGTCACCAAAGGTAAATTCGTTGTTAAATGCTCGATAAATAATATAGCCATAGCTAACGAGTAACAATACTCCACCAAAGAGTTGGGTGCTAAAGTTGTAGACAGCTTGCTTGGTTGCGATCGCTAATTTTTCTCGATAAATTTTAGTTTGTACTGTGCGATACCGACGTCTTAAAAATGAGCCTAAATTGAACAGGCGAATTTCTTTAGCAAACTTTGCCTCCGTCAGCAAATGACTCATATAAAAAGATTGGCGCTGCAAGGCTGTACGGCGACGTTGCCAGCGGTAAAAGACACGGGTATATTTCAGCCGAACCCACAAAGCAGGGAGGGAGGCAGCCACTAGAAGAGCGATAATCTGCCAAGAAATAGACAGCAAAAGTCCACTGAGGGCAGCTAGCAAAACAGCATTTTTGAAGACATTCGCCAGACTACTCAAAATTTGATTACAGCGAAAAGATGCTTCATTTTGAGCCCGTTGGAGCACATCATAATACTGAGGATTTTCGTAGTATGCCAAATCTACGGCAATGGATTTTGCATGGAGAATATCTTGCAGGCTATTGGTTACTTTTTCACCCTGTGCCGTGTTGACCAAGTCAGTGGTGCTTGTTAAGACAATATCAACAATGGCAATGCCCCCAAGTACTACTAACCATGGCATCAGGTGAGTATAGCTATGCCATGAATTGGGAAGGGCATGAGCTGTACTAAAGATAGCTCCAATATTGTCTACAATTACTTTACTGACATAGAAAAAGGTGGCAGGCAGCAGCCCCTGAAACACTAGCAATAGAGAGCTTACACATGTCCACTGCGGTGCGCTTTGCCAAATAATTTTGATGGCAATAATAAGGTATATTCCTTGCGGAACAAGGGATCGAAGCCAACGCTGCATCTCAGTTCCTGACTTGGGTTGGACTGTGTGACCTGAATAGTGCTCAGCGTACTCATTTAATACTATAAAAAGTGTTTTTGACAGTCTGGAAAATTATTCAGGCAACATTCGTATAATTACTGATGGCAACTCACACAATCGTTGAGATCCTCTTGTTGTAAGACCATTGATTTAGTAGAGATTTTTGGCTTGCCGTAATCGATCCCTAAGTTTATCTGAAGTCTATCTGCAAAATCTAAATCTAAGATTCTAGTTTGTCACAGGAAAAGAATGTGAATCAATTGCGCTCTTGAGTTTTCTCCAGACTATGGGTTCCAGATCCCGATTTCGTTCAACAATCCTAAAACTATGATGCAATTTTCGTTAGATCAAGGACTATCCGTGACCTCCCATGTGTTAGCTCAAGACTTAGCCGGAGAGTCTGTGTTGTTAAATATTCAAACTGAGGAATATTTTGGACTGGATGATGTGGGGACTCATATGTGGCAAACCTTGATTGAGAAAGAGTCCATTGAAACGGCCATCGCCACCTTGCAAACTGAATATGATGTGGAGCCAACACTGCTACAGCATGATGTGGAAACATTAATTGACGAATTATTAACCCATGGTTTAGTTGAACTGATTGCTGCATAACCTCCTTGGCTACTTTATAATCACGCTGGCTCGATTGATTAAAATGAGAGCGGCAATGATTTTAATCCCCGTCCCAGAAAAGACTCTTCCCAGTCGAAAGCCTCTGGCGCTGTGGATACGAAGGATAACTTAGGTAAACGCTGTACTAGAGTCCCCACGGTGATTTCCGCCACAAGTTTAGCCATATGTTTGCCGATACACAGATGAATGCCTTGGCCAAAGGACAGGAAAGGATTGGGGCTACGTTTAATGTTAAAGACATCAGGTTCAGAAAATTTAGCCGGATCTCGATTAGCGGCAGCGATAATACAGTTCACCACTTGCCCCTGTGGAATCATGTGATCGTCGAGTTCAACATCCACCAGTGCTTTGCGTGAGACACCCTGCACCGGACTGTCGTAACGCAAGACTTCATTAATTGCCGTCCCCATTAAGGATGGCTCACTCTGGAGTAGCTGCAGTTGATGCGGATGTTGAAGTAAGGTGAGCATGCTTATGCCCAATAAATTTGCGGTGGAAGAGTGCCCAACGGTAAACATGAATATACAAGTTGAGAGCAGTTCTGTTTCACTTAACTGATGGTCGGCTACGGCTTGCATCAGGGTGGCAATTAAGTTGTCCTGGCCTTGAGTAATGTTGCGACATTGCTCAAACCAACCTTTAAAGTAGTCAGCTAAGCCTGCGATCGCTAATAGTCCCCGCTCTCTTGCCATGGGGGTTACATCCATATCTGCAATTACAGATAAATCTTCTGACCACTGCTTAAATTTGGGATGCCAAGCTTGGGGCGGAATACCTAAGATTTTGCAGTTTAAACTGAGGGTAAGGGGATAGGCGAGATCTGCAATCAGGTCCATCTGGCCTTGAGCTTGGACCCGATCAATCAGGGTATGGACTGTTGTTTGCAGATGCGATCGCAAGGCCTGAACCTGAACAGGCCGATAGGGATGATGTAAAAGAGAACGAATTCTGCTGTGATCGGGCGGGTTTCTCAGCACTAACCATAGGCCCATCAGGTTTTGGCTTTCCTGACGCAGTTTGAAGAATCGATGCAGAGGCCGTTGACTGCTGATTTGTTTTACCGATGACTGGTGATGTTCTGTACGACCAAACTTAGAACTTTTGAGAACGTCTGCAACATCAGCGTAGCGCGTCAGTAACCAGTCGTTATGGTCAGGCCGATAATAAATGGGATGATGGGTCTGCAGATAACGATAGGTAGGATAGGGATTGGCCCGAAACTCTGGTAATCGAGGGTCAAAAGGTAGACAGTCCATTTCGGCTTTTTTAGCAGCTAACGTTAAATGAAATACCTCAATTTGCCACGATGTCTATCAACGGGAAAGACTGACACCAACCTCTGGGCGATCGCAACGCAGTATCCACCAGGCCACGCAAAACACCAAGCTGTCCAGGGGGTTCAGAATCACCATAGATTCGCTCAAAATTCTGTTGCCAAAGTAAGATCGTCCTTAGGGAGTAAACCCGTCGATTTTTTATAGATTGAATGGTCCAGCCTGCCGACTCCAAATTGCGCACCAGTTCAGAAACAGTGCAAAGCACAATGGAGTTACCAAATGTTAAACGATCACCGCTATAACCATCTGCCGCACAGCTTTCTGACAAAATTAAGCGTGATCCACAGGAACGTAGACGATGTAGCAAGCTTAATTTGTCCTGAATATGGGAAATCATTTCAAGGCTAATTATCACATCATAATCGCCAGGAATTCTCCTAGAATCTTGATCTAAATTCTGTTGCCATACCTGTAAACCTAGGCTTTGGCAATAATTCACTTGGGCCGTACTACAGGTAATCCCAGTGACCGTGCATTCCCGTTCTGCAATTAATAGTTGGGCCGGACCACCCCAACCACAGCCAACATCTAAAACGTTTGAACCTAAGGGAATATGGGGATAATAATTTCTAACCGTTTGTTTTAAGCCTGTTTCTAATGTTTCAGTACCTCGAAAATAACCAAAATGATAATGTAAATCTTCACCAATAATCTGTTTCCAGGCCTGAACCGATTCAGTTGAATAAAAACGATCTAAGTCCAAGACTACTCCAGTGTCCATGGTCATCTAACAATTCCTGGGTTAATGGCATTGCAGCTCTAGACCGCACTCAGCCTCACATCTTCTACAATCGCATCACAGAGTTGAGACAGTGCCTGCAAATTATGACTGCGTTTCACCTTTCGCACAGGTACATCCCTGACCACAGAACTCATCGCTGCAAATTCCCTAGCTTGCTGATCGGCATCCGCGTTCATCAACTGGCCAGCCGATCGATGTCTCATCATCAGCATCACAGCGGCAGCCGGGGAAATGGGTTCGATTGTTGGCACTGCCGCTGTCCGCTGATCTTTATTCACGGTATCTAAGACATAAATAGCCGACAACGGTAGGGGATGAGGGTAAAAGTTCCATGCCGTTTTATTGAGCGCCGGAGAATCACTGGGAGTTAACTCAACAAAACGTTTCTCCGAAAAGCTAAAAACCCTTGTCAAATCAGCCTCTGATCCATATACAGCCTGGATCGTTTCAGGCCATAGCCGTAGACGAGGATAGCCCGGATGGACATGCCAAGACTGGGATGAATTGTCCAGTACCGCCACATCATCAGCCAGCATTGGATAGCCTTGACTGACCAAGGCTGCTGCTGTAGTTGATTTTCCGGCTCCGGTGTCACCTACGATGGCAATGGCCTGTTTCCCCATGGCAACCACACAGGCATGAAGACACAACCTACCTCGCAACCGCAACACACAAGCTAAAACGGGTCCCACTAAGAGGCCAGTAACTTCTTCTAGAACCGAGCGATCCCAGGTGGCTGAAATGTCAGTACCCAGAGCATCGATCTCAAAATTAAGCTGTCCATCGCCACGAAACCAAAGTTGGTAATAGGGTACATCGGCCTTGGTGACAACCGTCAATCCCGACGACACAAACTCAACATCAGGAGACGGTATCTGGGATTTCTCTCCACCCATTAAGTCAACCTTGACATCAATGGGTAAATCAGGGCTAGCGGAGATGAGATTAGGCAAACATCGATTTACCTGGAGGGTCAGGCCATAAATCCTGTATGTTTTATTCTGCTTAGAAGCTTGTTGAGGCACAGATATAGACCGTTCAAAACGTCAGCTATGAAGCATATTGGAAAATTCCACTGCCACCGTCTGAACCCACAAATGTTGTGCTAGTCAGTGTAAGCTCACTCACTTTACCTAATTTATCGAATTTAGGAGAATGGTATAGACGCTTGCCTGATTTTGGTGTCTTATTAGGAGTCGTTTGAGACATGATAATCATCCTGTAGTATGCTACTTGAGTGCCGTTATTCTTGACTGAAATGAAACTCAGCCTATGGATGCTATGAATGGCATAGCCAATAAGCAAGTTGTAAAACGCTTGATGCCTGATTATAGCCCAGGGAAGTGAGAGTTTCAGGCTTTTGCAACGTTTGTAATAGTTGTTCTGACTTAATATAAGGTGTTAACGCAGTGGTATGAATTAATTCTGTCATCCAGGGTTGGATGCCTCGCTGTTGCATCAACTTGTAATGGGGAGACTCACCTAAAGGGGTTTTAGGCCGCTGCCGCACAGAATCTGGCAATCGCCCCTGCATCGCTTCCCGTAACAAGAACTTACTTTGGAACCAGGGGACTGGTGGGACGGACAGTAAAAATAACACCAGGTGCAAATCGAAAAAGGGAAAGCGCGATTTAACGGGGAAGCCGCTGAAGCCAGGGTCAGACCAGCCAAAAATGTTAGACCAAAGGGGTTCATCGGCCATCCCATAGCGTTCTAGTTGTCGTGATATCGTCAATTGTTCTTGCAATCTTGCGACTAGGTCCGTTCGTTTAGCAAAATCTGGGTTAAACCAGCCAGGTAACACCATCGTTTGGTCTCTTCCAAGCCATCGATTAAGGCGAGTTCGGAGGCGGAGCTTTGAGCGAAGTGTTCCCATACAGCCCAGGAGATTAGGAATAAAATACTGGTATTGTAGTAACTGAGATAGATTGATGGGCACTGGATAAAGGGCGGGATCCCCGCCAAATCCTTGCAGTAAGACGCGACCATAGGTGGCTACCCGGCGAATAATCTCCACCTCTGCCACCTGGGTGGGAATTAGGAGAGGTTCAGGATAACGATAGTCTGGTCTCTCTGGGGGAGCTTGCTCAATAAAATCTTCTGCAATAAGGTATTCCAGGGGCAATCCAGCCTGTTGAGCAACCTGTGCCGCATAGGTCCCCTCATCTTCTTCGATCAAATGGTCGTAAACAATCGCGTAGGCCCGGAGGTCAACCTTAAAGCCACAAGTTGTTTTCAACAAACCATGGGCCGTGGCCGCAATACTGGTGGAGTCCATGCCGCCACTTAAATGGGTACCTACTTGACCGGTACGCAGCCGATCGGCCACAGACCGGTCAAATAATTCTCGAAAGTGTTCGATATACTCCCGTGGGTCTTTATAGTGGAGCATTTCCACCTGTTCTGGCAACTGCCAGTACTGCTGGATACGCACCTTGCCTGCGGACCATATCAGGGTGTGAGCTGGGGGCAACCGTTGAATATCGGCAAAGGTGGTACTGCTGCGATCCATATTCATACTGAACAACAGTAGGTCTGCGATCGCCTGCTCGTTCAAATAATCGGACACGTGCGAATGCAGCCGTAGACAATTCAAATGGTTGCTGACGATGACACCGTTACCAACGGTGGCATAGTAGATCGGCACCACCCCAAACTGATCCCGCGCACAAAACAGACGCTGCCGGGGACCATCCCATAGGGCAAAGGCAAAATCTCCACTCAGTCTGTCTAAACAATTCTCTTGCCAAACCTGATAAGCTTGTAAAACCAGTTCAACATCGGCGGCCTCTGATTTTACCATGCACCCAGCCTGGCGGAGTTGATCGATTACCCCCTGACGGCGATCGAGACGGATATCTCCAGTTAACCAAACCGTGCCATTTAAACTATGGGGTTGCCGTTCTTGCTCAGATTCCCAAGTGGTGCGCAACAGGGCATGGCCAAGCCCCACATAACTTTCACTCCAGATATTCTGGGCATCTGGGCCGCGAAACACCATTAAATCTGTCATTTGCTGAAGCAAAGAACAGTCAAGGGGGTGACTCTCTCCATTGAGAATAGCAACAAAACCACTCATAGTATTAGAAAAAGGTCCAAAAGTGCGATCGGATCACATGTGCCTTTCAAGCAGTGACTACAGTTTCTGGATTGTCCACAGTGACGATAATTATGATTTTCGGTTTTTACGCATACTCAACAAAACAAACGAATGATAAGCGGAAAACACTTTTAAAAACACTCGTAAAAACACATAAATCACCGCAGTAAAGCAGGCGTAGGCCCCTACGCAAAATTATGTACACCATGGGAGTTATTGAATCACCTAAAGGAAAGATTAACCCGATCTATCTGAAGACTAAATGGGATTACTGACCCATTATGGTGATCATAAAGACCTAACTGTTGAAGGTCTAACTCTATGGCGCTATCGTATTTATGGCTTAACGTTAGTTGCTAATCAGCCCATTTCCAGGTTAACGAGGGCATCAGCTAGTTAACTTGCGCATAACACTCCTAAAACCGATGACGGCTGTATTTGCTGAATCCATTGACTTACTCTTACCCCAACTCTCCGCCGCATTATTGGAGCCAAACCAGGTGCCTGGGCTCAAAATCCTTGCCAGTCAGATGGCCCCGATTTTACGGGGTGGATTTGAGTGTCGTCTAGGGGACAACTCACCCCAGGTGGACATTCAACAATGTGTCATATCTGGCAATGATGAACCAGCGCTATTGAAAAAATATCTTGCCGAGCCATCCTTGGCAATTAATCCGCTATGGAACCACATTCAGACCTTCCTCCATCACTGGTCGGATCCCGACTCCAGTCTTCATGACAGCATTCCAGAGATTTGGCTTGAGTTTGACAGTGATGTCTCAAACCCTCGGCTGTTGCCCTCACTCTTCTTTGCTTTACCCACCCATCTTTCAGATCCATCCCAATCGTTTATGCAGGCCAGCCAAGTATTGAATAGTCTTCTGGGATCCACTTGGGTACCCTGGCAGGATTCGTTAAAACGTTGCTTTACGGCTTGTCCAGAAGGTATTTTCGTCAGCCATATTGGCGTCATGTTGTCCCGTTCTGTCGAGGCATTGCGGGTGAATGTCAAGCGCCTACAGCCGGAGCTGTTGGTCCCGTACTTGCAACGGATAAAATGGCTAGGCCAAACCGATGAAATCGAGTCACTTATGACAAAACTAGCGACCCAAATGGATCGGATCACGGTGTGCCTGGATGTGGGGCAACAGGTATATCCCAAGTTAGGCTTTGAATGTATTTTCCTAAAGCAGCCCCAGGATGAACCCGGTTGGGCCAATTTTTTAGATACCCTCGTTGATCAGGGATGCTGTACGCCTGCCAAGCGACAAGCTTTTTTGCAATGGCCAGGACAAACCACCCCCATGACTATCCCCACCCATTGGCCGGGGGAGTTGATTAAGGCCTCATTATTGCGACCTCAGAACTGTTTTACTAGCCTGAGCCGCCGCGTCAGCCACATTAAGGTGGTCTATCATCCCCACTCTCCCTTGGAAGCAAAAGGATATTTATGGTTTGCCCACGAATGGCTCTCTCCACCCTCAGCAAGTAAGCCAAGCTCGATATCAGTGTCCATGGATTGAACGCTTTGCCTGTTCATTTTCAGTAAGACTGATAATGAACCCAGCGCATCATCCAGTCATGTCTGTGCGCCTGTTGCAGTTCTTCCATCGTAAATTCAAAGCCATACATAGCTCCGATATCTACCAACGCAGCTAACCCCACCTGTAGATCCGTCGATTCAAGCTGATGTTGAACTGTCTCATTGCTACGAACATGCTGAATAAATTGTAAGGCAGTTTGAATCGACATCTTGTTTACTTAATTTACTTACAAAGAAGAAATGTCAATGGGGCGATCAAACATGGCAAATCTTTCCCGCACATCCTGGCGATCGCCCAGGATCAAGTCTTGCCACTCTACCCAGGCATGGGCTTCAAATTTTTGGGCATCTTGTCGCACCCCAATGCGCAACTGGCCATCAATCCCCTGAGCTCGTAGTAAGCTCCATAATACTAATGATTTTTTTAAACAGTTAGCCCAAGGCTGACAGTATTTTACTGCCAACTGCACCATCCGAGTTGTGGTAATAAGCCGGTGTGAATGATTAGGTGGCGGCGAAGCTGGGATAGGGAACAGTTTTACTAAAATTGCTTGGGTGAACTTTAGCCCCCAGAATTTTAAGGATAGGGCCACTGATGGCAAGAGCAGAAAAGTCTGTAGTAACAGCCACCGGCTCTCGACATCTAAACTCCATAGCGTACGGAACTTACGAACTAACGTGGTTAAGATAATGATAACTTTCGATTTTTACACATACTCAACAAAACAGGTGAATAATACTCGACCCTCACCGGTAAAACACTTGTAAAAATACATAAATTTCATTCAATATTAACTTGTTGCCCAATGGTTTTTAACAGTTCAAAGATTGATTTAGACAACATTCGTATAACTACTGATGGCAGCTTACACAATCGTTGAGATCCTCTTTTTGTAAGACCATTAAGTTAGTACTGAGATCTTGCACCTGGCAAGGAAGCATTAACCCGCCTTAGACTCAAAGTCGCAAGGCTAACTGGCTCAAAACCGCTCAAGCGGTTAAAGAATCCCTAAAAGCTCTCTATTTAGAGCTGCCCAGCCAATCTTGTCCCTTGAGTGGACAGCCCTCAATTAGCGTTGGGTTTTTAACCCAGCGTGGGTTCGAGCTTCACAACCGACCTTAGGGCAAGATCTGAGTAGTAGAGATTTTTAGTCTATTGTAATCGTCTCCTAATTTATCTGAAAAATCTAAATCCAGGATTCTGGTTTTTTAAAGGGGAAAGGATGTGGATCGATTTAGAGACAAAAACCACTGAACAATTGAAGATACGTCTACACCATCCAAACAATCATTTTCATCATTATTGTGGATTTGGGTTGCATATCGTATCGGAATTCGAATGTCCCGAACTATCGCCCATTGCCGCCGCTCACTCAAGCCCCGATGTTGTCATCAGAGTTGGCTTTGTCCCTAGTATCTTAGAGGGGCAACAGCTTGATGATGGATTTAGTCAGGTTAAACCAGACGCTTATCTATTGCGTCTTGACAATATCGCTAATTATTATGTCACCAATGGCTGCGAGATTGTGGTTCAGCCCCATGCAGGTTGTTCTGATAATCTTATCCGGTTGTATTTATTTTCCCAATGCATTGGTGCATTACTCCATCAGCGCCATCAGCTGATTCTCCATGCAAGTGCGATCGCAACTGACCAAGGTGCCTTAATTTTTATGGGGCCATCCGGTTCTGGAAAATCAACCCTGGCGGCAGGCTTGATCGATGCTGGGTATAAACTGTTGGCAGAAGACCTATGCGCTCTTGAGTTTTCTCCAGGCCGTGGGTTCCAGGTACTGCCAGGCATGGCCCAGCTTAGATTATGGCATGACACCATCCAGCAGCTGGGACACAATAAAAAACTGATGCAAAGGGTATGGCAAAAGGAAGATAAGTACTCGCGTTTATTACAGGATGAGCTGGCTTCAGTGCCCACCGCCCTGAAAATGATCTATTTGCTTAACCCAGCCGATGTTGAGACCGTTGAAATTACACCACTATCACTGCCAGAGATGACAGCTGCCATTGTTAAGAATGTCTTTCGAGGGGAGTACACCCAAGCGTTGGGCGTACAAAAACGACTCTTTAGGCAGACGGCTGAACTGATTCGTGCTGGCCAGATACACCAGCTAACAAGACCTAAGAATGGTTTTTCACTTATCAATCAGATCAAACTATTGCAGAAAGTACATTCTCTTTAAAGGGCTTCTGAGTCTGCGGATAATCAATTTAAATTTTACCGTTAGACCTGGTTTAGACTAAGTTTTCTTTGTGAATTTGGGAAATATGAATTAGTAGCATCTCGAAAGGGATGCTAAACACCCTTGTGCAACATTAAAATCATTAACGAGGATTGAGCAGGATGAAAAACGAAGCATCTACCCATAAAAAACAATGGACAGCTCCCGAGCTAAAAAAAATTAGCGTTAAGGATACCAACAGCGGTCCTTTCATCCCTAATGTAGAAGCTGGTGCTTGTAGACCTTCATGATATCTACTGAGTCAAAACAGCATCGATAGATTCTGAGAGAGATGGGTTGAAGATGAGGGCTTTATTTGCATAATCGAGATGCACTTCACACATGCCCCTGGGAGATGTAAATGCTTGAGCTGACAACTAAAATTGTGCAAAAAGAAGACCTCATCGCAGCTAACTTAGGCAACGAAGTGATGATGATGAGTCTGGAGACAGATAATTACTTCGCGCTCGACTCTGTGGGGAGCGAGATCTGGCATTTAATACAGCACCCTGTAACAATTGCTGAGATTTGCGCCGCCTTGCAGGAACGTTATGCGGTATCAGCGGATACTTGTCTCGCTGATACACAAGCTTTTCTACAGCGGATGATCGATGAAAAAGTAGCCCATGTTGTTGAATCATAGTGCACAGCAATATAGATAGGGCTCTACCAGGATGGCGCTATAGAGTAGGGCGCTACATTAACCTGCCGATGGCAACACAGTTCATGTTGTTGGAAGCAACTGTACTGCTGGCGTTGTCTCGCTGTGCGGTACTTGTTTTACCGTTGCGTCTTCTCGGATCTTGTCTTGGCCATCTGAATTGTGAAACGCCTAAAGTTTGCACGGGGTCTCACCAGCTGATTGCCCAACAGATTGCCACAGCTATCACTATGGTAAGCCCTTACACGCCTTGGCGCAGTAACTGTTTGGCACAAGCTATCTCAGGAAAGCTCATGCTGCGGATGCGTGGGATTTCCAGTACGCTCTATCTAGGACTCAGCAACGAAGGCACTCAGCTGGCGGCACACGCTTGGCTACGTGTTGGGGAGCAAACGATTACGGGCGGGGCGATCGCTGCTCAATATCAGGTTGTTGCATTTTACGGTAAGTAGACACGGTAAGTAGACTATGCGCGGCATTTTTGGGATTTTTCACAAAAACGGCCAACCTGTCACCCCTGAAACATTGGGGGCCATGCGAGCCATCATAAAGCTGTGGGGGCCAACGGGCACTCGCGCCCACTGCACTGAGGAGATCGGAGAGGAGATCGGATTCGGTTATTCTCTTTGTGACCTAGACTCTACATCAAATCCTGAGCGTTTGCCGATTACCCATCCACAGGCTTTAGGACTGTTTATCATAGCCGATGCACGGATCGATAATCGGGAAGAATTATACGAGATATTGAAGATTCCCGTGAGTGAACGTCGCACACTCACTGATAGCCACTTAATTCTATTAGGGTACGCGAAGTGGCAGAAAGCTTGCGTTGGGCAGCTAGTTGGGGCGTTTGCTTTTGTTATCTGGGATCAGCAACGCAAAGAATTGTTTTGCGGTCGGGATCACATGGGGCTGAGGCCATTTTTTTATTATGACGCTCCCGGCTGCTTTGTCTTTGCCTCAGATATCGAAGCTATGCTGGCCTGTTCCTCCGTGCCTCAAAAGTTGAACGAGCCGCTGCTAGCTGCGCATCTCCAAGAAGATACATATTTTGCTGAGAAGCATCAGACATTTCAGGCCAATATTTTCAAGCTCCCCCCTGCCCATCACCTGTCGGTGACAAAAGAGACGAGCCGGCTGTGTCGTTATTGGTCTTTAGGCAATATTCGCGACGTTCGCTTGCCATCCAATGAGGCCTATGCCGAGCAGTTACGAGACTTGTTGTTCCAGGCTGTTGAATGCCGTATTCAAACGAATCTGCCCATTGGTGCGCACCTAAGCGGTGGGCTAGATTCGTCCACTATTGTCGCCATTGCATCGCAGCTGCTACAGCACCAAGACAAGACGCTGAAGGCCTATTCCTGGTCACCCCAGCCAATTCGAACAAATAAACCAGCGGGAAATGAACATGATCTTATCCAAACACTCTGCCGTCAGTATGCCATTGCTTGTAACTATATCGACCTCAGTGTAGAGGATGTTGTGCGCACGTATCGGCGTGATTTTACCCGTGTGCCCTACGAAATGATGCTGCGAGAAGAACTTGTCTTGCAGCAGGCTAGCCAGGATCACGTGCACGTGATGCTTTCAGGATGGGGCGGTGATGAAACGGTGACAGGACATGGCTGGGGGTGTCTCTCTTCACAGTTCTTGCAAGGCCGGTGGCAACAGCTGCACCATGAATTGTGTGCCTTCACAAAGACAAGCGATAATATCTCACACGCACGACAAACGGCGCGATATGCCCGTCTGTTTTACGAAAAAGTGTTGATCCCTCTGATTCCAGAGCCCATTGCCGTGATGCTGGCGGGACGATACAGCCGCTACCCAGAGAGCTGGATCAATTCTCAGTTTGCCGATGAGCATCGGGAGGCGGTGCGGAGATTACGGGGTGTAGCTTTGCGTGAGCGTCCTGGTGTGCAACAAATGCAGTGGCGCTGGCTAGACAACGGTCACATTACTAAGCGCATTGAATCATGGGCCATCAATGGGGCAAGGCAAGGTGTCTCTTACCGTTATCCACTGCTAGATCGGCGGATCTTAGAGTTTTGTTTGGGGGTGCCGCCGGAGCAGTTTGTGCAAAATGGCTGGACGCGTTCTTTAATGCGCCGCGCCGTGGGGGGGATACTTCCCCAAGAGATCCGGTGGAATCGTTCTAAAGTAGAGCAAGCGGCCTTTGATGTGATTGGCCAGGTGATGGTCGCGGCCTTGCCAGAATTGCTCGAACAGCTCCAGGCGGACCCACGTTTCCATGCTGTCGCTCAATATCTCGATTTGAAACGTCTTACGGAAGCTGTAGATCAGGCAACAGAGTTTGAGCGGGGTACGGAAGCGTTAGCCATCACGTTGGCCTGTGCAAATGTTTGTACGAAGGTGGTCGCATGATGGGCACAAACCAGGACACGGTAACTGACTGCCATCAAATGGCCACGTTGTATCTGAATCACCCGCCCGAGCCAAGACTAAGTGTGTTGGCCATTGGCTGGTACGAAAAAGCGTTAAAGCTTGATCCAGAGAACGTTGAAAGCTATTTAGGGCTGGCGAAAGCGTATCATCATCTTGGCCAATCTGAACAAGCTTTGCAATGCTGTGATCAGGCGATCGCACTTGAACCGGATTCTCTAGCCGCCCGCTATTTTGCCTGCATGCTACAGATCCCGATTATTTATCGAACACAAAAAGAGGTATTGTCCAGCCGACATCGATATCATAGTCAGCTGCTTGAGCTGCACCAACGTTTGCAGAAGGCTCCAACACAGGCTGTTGCCGAACTGGCGACGGTTGTCGGTACCGTGAGTCCGTTTTACTTGATCTATCAAGGGCATAACGATACTGAGTTGCAGAGACTCTATGGAGATGTGGTCTGTCATATTATGGCGGCACGCTATCCACAATGGTCCTATCAACGCCCATTACCATTTCCCAAGACATCTGTTCATAACACAACAGAGCCACTGCGGATCGGCATTGTTTTCGGTCATTTTCACAACCATTCTGTATGGAAAGTGATTTTAAAGGGGTGGTTGCAGCATCTAAATCATGAACAGTTTCAACTATTAGGCTATTCATTAGGGACAAAAAAAGATCACGCAACAGACCTGGCGCGATCGCTACTGCATTCCTACACAGATGGGACACGATCCATCGAAGCCTGGGGCCAGATTATCAGCACCGATCATCCCCACGTCTTGCTTTATCCAGAAGTCAGTATGGATAAGATCAGCATTCAGCTATCAGCGCTGCGCCTCGCTCCCATTCAATGCACTACTTGGGGCACCTATGTCACCAGCGGTCTACCAACCATGGACTATTACTTGAGTGGCGACTTGCTAGAACCCAGGAATGCACAACACCATCACACAGAAAAATTGATTCGATTGCCCAATCTGTCCATTCACTACACGCCGTCCCAGGTTACCGGAGCGGATCTACAGCGACAAGCATACGGACTGCGATCATCATCTGTTGTTTATCTATGTTTGCAATCCCTGTTTAAATACCTGCCGCAATATGATCGCCTCTACCCTCAGATTGCAAAGGCCGTTGGCGATTGCCAATTTGTTTTCCTCAAGCATAAGTCCTCGGAGGCATTAACACGTATTTTTGAAAATCGCTTGCGACCAGCTTTTTCTGACGCTGAGCTAGATATGGATCAGTTTGTGGTGATGCAACCGACATTGTCAGATGCTGATTACCATCGTCTCAATGCGCTTGGAGACATTTTTCTTGACAGCATTGACGTCGCTGGGACAACCACAACGCTGGAAGCAATCACCCATGATTTACCGGTTGTAACGATGCCAGGAGAGTTTGTCCGTGGGCGCGTCAGCAGCGCAATTTTACACCAAATGGGCGTGATCTCAACGGTGGCAACCAGCGTTGAGCACTATGGGGAAATTGCCATCTGTCTCGGGCGCAACAAGCAATGGCGTCAGGTGGTAACAGAACAAATGGCACAGAATAAGCATCGCCTCTATGATGACTTGTCTTGTGTTGAGGCATTGGAAAAAAGCTTTTTCACATTTCTAGAACAAACGCCCGTGCCCCAACATGTACTTTAAATATATGGCTCCATGATCCATACCTTTTTACGTGGTCAGCGTGTTCTTATTACAGGCGTGAGTGGCTTTTTAGGCCTGGCACTGTGCGATCAGCTAACCATTGCTGGTGCCCATGTAACGGGCATTGACATTGATCCACCTGCGGCGAGCAACTCAGCGTATGGGCGTTGGCTAAAACTGCCGCATCAATTTGTCCAACTGGATCTACTCACTCCACAGCTTGGTGAGTTTTTAGCCGATCAACGGTTTGATACAATTTTTCATCTAGCGGGCATGGCCAACGCCTCAGGTTCTATCATATGGCCCACTCAAGACTTTTCACAAAACTTAGTTGCCACCGTCCATTTACTCGATGCGCTGCGCAACTGTGAATTCAGAGGTCGTTTTATCTTTGCGTCTTCAGCGGCTGTATATGGTGAGCCCCCCACCCATCGAATTACTGAGGAGACACCTGTTAGACCTATTTCCCCCTATGGTGTCAGTAAATTAGCCGCAGAAGAGTACATCCGCGTCTATTCAGACCTTTATGGGTTTGAAGCTGCGATCGCACGTCTTTTTTCTATTTATGGACCAAGACAGAAAAAACAAGTGGTGTTTGACATTCTGCATAGGACGTTGCTTTCCGATGAACCCATTTCGTTATTTGGCAGTGGTCGGGAAGTGCGAGATTTCATTCACGTTGAGGATGCCACACGCGCACTCGCAACGTTGACTAGCCAGACAAGAATTGGCGCACCCATATTTAATGTATGCTCTGGTAACGGTACGGCAATTCGTGATCTAGCCTATCTAATTGTCACGATGGCCCATCAAAGCATCGAGCGTATTACCTTTAAAGGCAATAAAAGAGGAGGCGATCCATCTCACTGGGTAGGCTGTAACAAGGCCCTGATTCGTACAGGATACACGGCAGAATATTCATTATTTACTGGGTTGCAAGCAACACTAAATTGGTTTAATCAATGGCGACATCAGACAAATAAGGGGACTACCAAAAGTGTGGTAAAGCTTGCAAACGCCTTGAAGTGACCTCCTAGGGTGGTGCGTTTAGCGTTAGCTTGGAGTAGTCAGCATTCAATACGCAAGCATGACTACTCAACCACTGTCTTGGACCGAGCTAGAAGCGCTAGACACAATTCAACGTGATCGCATCAATGGCCCAACAAATCCTCAAGCAACGCTGAGATTATTCGGTCAAAAAGAGCCGCTGCTAACGCTGTTCAGGGACAACCACGCATGGTGCCCTTACTGCCAGAAGGTGTGGCTATGGCTAGAGGAAAAGCAAATTCCTTATGCCATTAAAAAAGTAACCATGTTCTGTTATGGCACCAAAGAAACATGGTATAAAGCCCTTGTCCCATCTGGGATGCTGCCTGCTATCCAGTTTGATGAAAACTTTTCTGCTAAACTATGCCAGGCTGAAGCCTGGTATAAACAGAAGGTGCCTTCAGGTACGCTGCCTGGGGTAGAGTTAGATGGAAAGCGACTTACAGAAAGCGATGATATTCTAATCGCTCTGGAGCAGGCATTTGGACCACTGACCGTAAGCATGTTGGCTCCCCAGGCAATTCCCCTGCGACGGTTAGAGCGCCTGCTGTTCCGTGCCTGGTGTAGCTGGCTGTGCCAACCCGTTCGCTCTGCCCGTCAGGAGCAGTTTAACCGCGAGCAATTTGTGGCTGTGGTAGCTAAGGTGGAAGAAGCGCTAGCGGCTACTCCTGGCCCGTACTTTTTAGAAAAATTCAGTGTTGTCGACCTGGTATTTACCCCCTACGTGGAGCGCATGAATGCCAGCCTGTTTTACTACAAAGGCTACTCCATGCGCGAAGAGAATCCTGGTTTGGCTGCCTGGTTTGACGCTATGGAAACTCGCCCCACCTATCGCGGTACCCAGAGTGATTTTCATACCCATGTCCATGACCTCCCACCCCAAATGGGAGGCTGCTGGGAAAATGGCGAACCCGAGGCCAGGGCTAATCAACAACGGGTAGACCAGGGACCTTGGTTGGGTCTACCGGATGTGGGCTACCCTGAACCCGAAAACTCTCGTGTGGAAGCACTGCATCGGGTATTAAAACATCGTGGCAATATTATTCGCGTCAACCCCACAGACGATCAGATGTTTGATGAAGCCCTGCGCTGTGCTCTCACCAACTTGATGACGGGGGAAGCGTGTGAACCACCCCAGGGGAGCGATAATGGTCTGCGCTATCTGCGAGACCGGGTCAATGTCCCCCGCGACATGTCGATTTATGCAGGAAAGCGGTTGCGGATGGCCCTAGAAAAGACAGCGGCGCTAGTCGGTGATGCCCAAGGACCAGCTATTCCAATACGTAATCGGTATGATCAAAATCCGGCAGAATTCTCTTCAGAAACCCCTGATGGTGCAGCAGAAAAATCTCTGCCGTTTGGATTGAACTGGCTGAGGGGATAATAAGGGGACTGCACAAAATAAAGCCCCAGGTTGGGGCTGTCGATGGGTAGATGAGTGATGGGGTAATGATGTAAGACGTTCTATGGAACGTCTCTTTAACTGGCTAGCAACATCTCAACCGTTTGCTTAATAAAGATCTCGTCTTCAGGATTCTGGTAAGGATTGCCAGCTCGATGGCCCCAAATGGAACGAATTGGAACGTAGTTACTTCCGGAGATTAGTTTGGCCTCTGCCTCACAATCTTCCGGTGTAAAGTACAGATCTGTTGTAGCAGGCATCACCAAGGTCTTGGCCGTAATTGACCCCATTGCTTTAACATAGTCACCCCCATAGATGGGATTATCTCCCACATTGCAGTGTAGCCACGTCTCAATCATTGCCAGTAAATTATGCGGATCGCGCCGTCGATAACCCGCTTCCCAACTCCGCAGCAGATAGTCTTCTAACGACCCATAGCCCCATGCCAGATAAGGCTTTGCTCGATAATAAGCTGGCGACGCAGCCCAGCTGGCATAAATCTGAGTAAACGTGTGAAACCCTTTTTCCGGTATCCCTTCAAATCGCTCACCATTCCAGGTGGGATCACCCTGTAAAGCAGCCCTCAAACTGTAGAGAAAAATCCGATTATGATCAGTAGTTTTAGCGGTGCCACACAATGCTGCAATCCGCTTCACCCGCTCTGGATAAAGTGCACCCCAATGATATCCCTGCTGGGCTCCCATGGACCAGCCGTATACCAGGGCTAACTGATCAATGCCTAAGCTGTCCAACAATGCAGCTTGGGCTCGCACATTGTCATAGTGGGTGAAGTAAAACCCTGGTCGCTTGGCATCCTGACAGGTGCTAGGCGATGTGGAAAGGCCGTTGCCAAACATATTTGGCATAATTACAAACCAGTCAGTGGGATCCAAAATACTTTCTGGACGCACCAACCAGTCAACATCACTGTGCTGTGCTCCGTAAGATGTGGGATATAGTACCCCATTACTGCGCTCTGAATTTAACTCTCCATAGGTTTGATAGATAATCTCTGCTTCAGGCAACACTACACCACACTGTAGTGGAAACTCTTTCAAAACAAAGCTGTTAGGAGACGTCATGATTCTGTTTACGAATGAAGTAAATGCAGTGCTCAATGCTCAATGCTCAAATCAAGACGTTAATCTCTTCCTAGACAGGTGACAGGGGGGATTATCCAAAGGGAAACTACCTCTTTTGAGGAGAGAAAGGATTAATGTTCTCTCTTATTGCAAAGCGCTAATAATTGATCGATTCACCTGGAAATATCCTGAATCGACTCGAGAGAAAGAATCTTTCAGTTTTTGGTGAGCCTTGGGCAACGCATGAAATGGAATCGACGGATAAAGGTGGTGTTCAGCGTGATAGGGCATATTCCACATCAAGAGTCGGAGCGGCCATATCGTTAATGTTGTGCGTGTATTTGTGAGAGGATTATCATCATTCATACACCCTGTATGCTCTGCAATGAGTACAAATCTGAGGAATGGCTGTCCTAACGCCAGTGGCAACAACCAGTAGGTGACAATAAACCAGGGATGCCCTAGGGCCGTGGAAAGTAGTGCGATCGCAATATATGTTCCTAACTGTAGCCGAGTTGACGAGATCACGTCTCCGTAGGAACTTTGTGGCAAAAAGTAATAATCTTCCAGTTGCCTAAAAGAAATCTTTAGATGACCTTTAATTTTGTCATACCACCAAGAAGCACCACTTAGCCGCCATAGATACTGGCCTAGATTTTCAGGTTTAGGATCATCCAGTTCTGGATCTTTTCCGGCAATTTGTGTATAGCGATGGTGCCACTTATGGTAATAACGATAGAACGTGCTGTTATAGAACGATAATAGACCCGCTAACCATCCCACAACATCATTGGTCCTAGAATTAGCAAATGCTGTCCGATGAACACATTCATGGGTTGGACAAAACATCATGGCAAGGCCGATCCCATAGAGCAACAGGGCGGGAAACTTTAGCCAACTGGACGCACTTCCCCACAGGTAGCCACTGACACCAAGCACAACTACATGTAAGGCTAACCTAGCTACACCGTCCAGATTAGTGCGTGTATTCAATGTCTTAAGCTCACAAACATCCAAGATTTTATGAGGTTTCGACACCGATACGTTAGGGGCTTGAGTCGAGTCAGTTAACATCTTTCCAACGTTGATGGGACAAGTGCTCAACGGTTCTGACATCTTGAACTCTTGAAACACTTGTTATAACAAGTAAAAAGTAGCACACCATAGCTGCTATAACAAGGCTAGGTGATATTTCATCAAATCCTGACATAGGCACTCTTCCATATGTCGTCAACATCTGTTCCTTTACACATCAGTATCTCGGAGAAGCTTCGCCAGCAAATTGAAGCAGGTGATTACTTGCCTGGTGAAAAATTGCCCAGCGAACATCAGCTGATGGAGGCTTTTAATGTCAGTCGGATTACGGTTAGACAAGCTGTGGCCAACCTAGTTAGTCAGGGGTTGGCACAAGCGCAACAGGGGCGGGGTGTTTTTGTCACTCCCAGGCAAAAGGTCGCCTATGCATTATCTAGCCCCTTGGTTTTTCTAGAACGAGATCTAGCACGTAAAGGGATTCAGTTCACATTTGAAAATCTTACTTTTAGAAAAATTCGTCCTTCTAACGCTGTGCAAACATCCTTACAGTTGCCTGATAAGTCAACAGTTTATCTGCAAAAAAAACTGCTGCATATGGATGGCGTCGTTGGTGCAGTGGATGTCAGCTATCTTGTACTGGAACTGGGGCAGCAGTTTGGTGCTCAGCTGAAGCGGCAAATGACATTTCCAACCCTTGAAGCTCATGGAATCGTCATTGCGCAGGTTGATGCAGTCATTGAATGCACGCATGCTGACTATGAAATCAGTGGTTATTTAGAAGTGCCCTTAGGTCAACCACTGATTGTGTATCGCTATACGGCTTACACCCATGATCAGTCCCCCATCTTACATGGGGAAACAATCTCGCGAGCAGATCGTTTTTGCTATTCTCTCTCCTTTGAGAAGTGAAAAATAGTCATCCAGTTTCAGGTGAATAAGATAGGAGTCCGGTGGAATCAGCAAATTATGTTGATGCTGTAGCGACTACGGGCATGTTAGTAGGAGATTCTTGGCTTGATTCAAAGCCTCTAACCCTAGCAATCACTCCTATGACAGCTAAATTCAAAAGTTCTCTAGCCACCGGGATAACTACCGGAGTTAATGCGACTAAACAGCTTGTTTCTATTCGCTGGAGTTTGCCCCTGTGTGTGGTCACCCCCTTAGTGTCTGGCATTCTTTTGACGAGCGGGTTGGCTTTTCGTAACGGTCAGAAAGCTGTAGATGAGCTAGTGGGAAAAATTAGTACAGAAGTTGCTGCCAATATTGAAAAACAGGTTGACAGCTACTTGACCAAACCATCGCTGATTGCTTCTGTAATTGAGACCGAGGTGGCTAGTGGCAATCTCAATATTCAAGATACTCGTCAGTTGGGGCAAACTCTCTGGACGTTCACCCAGTCCGATGAACTGACTAATAATCTTTTCTATGGCAATGAGTTGGGTGAGTTTGTTTACAGCGAACGTCAAGATGATTCAACTCGTATGGATTTTGTCGATAAAACCACAAATTTTCAACGCATTGCCTATGAAGTGGATACTAAGGCTAATCCAACAACCCAACTGACAGTATTCGACTACGATCCTCGGGTTAGAACTTGGTATAAAGAAGCCGCTTTCAACAAAGAACCTGTCTGGAGTCAGGTCTATATTGCCAATTCTAGGGCGGATCTTACCCTGACTCGTGCCACACCCATTTTTGATCAAAATGGCCAGCTACAGGGGGTATTTGGCATAGATGTTTACCTCTTTGAGCTCAGTGACTTCCTTAAAAACTTATTTGTTAGCCCTAATGGCAAAGCATTTATCATCGAGCCATCTGGAGATTTGATTGCAATTTCTGCCAATGAGAAGCCATTTATCGTGCAAGGAGACAAAAAACTACGTCTAGCGGCAAACAATAGCCAAAATGAATTGGTACGAGAAACTGTCAATCATCTGTTAGAGAATATCGATGATCTGAATCAGATGAAAAAGCAGTACTCCTTTAGATTTGATTTAGACGGGCAAACGCAGCACGCCCATATTTATCATCTAAAAGACTTAGGAGTTGATTGGATTATTGGAGTCACCATTCCTCAAGATGACTATATGGCCAAAATTCGAGAGACAGCTCAACATACCCTACTTATTGGTATTGGTATTACAGTGATTGCTTCTTTGTTAGCGCTAACCGCAGCCTTGCATATTATTCGTCCCATTAATAAGCTAAATCAAGCGGCAGATGAGATTAAGCGTAATCGGTTTAATCCGCGGACGTTAGCCCATGTTATTTCACGACCTGATGAGTTTAGTAAGCTTGCTAAACTATTTAATGATATGGCTACTGTGGTGATGAGCCGCCAACAATCTCTATCTGAGCAGGTTAAGTTGTTGAAAACAGAGATTGATCAGCATGGTAACGCTGGTGACGATCGTCAGCGGCTGGAGACATTGTTGAGACATGCTCAGCAGGTGCGACAAGCCTATAGAAATCGCTAGTTGAGACCAGGGATAATAGTTTTGCCGCTAGATTTATCAGCAATTACAGCAGTTGTTGCAATGCCGGTGTGAACAATACCCAAAGTACGGAATGGGTCCATAATGGGATCAATCGCTACGAATAAAACTAAGACAGCCTCCAACGGCAACTGTAACGGCTCTAGCACAATCCCCAGCATCGTTAATGTGAGAATGCCAGTAACCCCCGCTGTTGCCATACCGGCAAAAATAGATCCGACAATTACAACCATGATGCTAACTGGACCTATTGGCTTGTCATATAGCTGCATCACAAAAACTGAGCCCAAGGCAAAGTAAATGACTGAGCCAAATCGACAAAGTGTAATTGACAAAGGCGTAACCAGGTTTACAGTTTGACGACTAAAATTTAAGGCTTCGGTTAACTGGGCAATAGCTGATGGTAAACACGCTAAGCTGCTGGACGTCGCTAAGGCCAGGATGGTCGGCTCACGTAAAGCTGACAACACTTTAATGATGGACATCTTGGATTGTTGCCAGACCACTATCGTACTCAAAACATAGATGACTAAAAACGTGACTAGGGTAGCTATGACAAAATTAATCATTGATAACATCACATCTAGCCCCTGTTGAGAGAGCTGATAGGCTAAAAGACTAAAGAGGCCAAGGGGTAAAATCATGGTCAGCCAGTCAATTAGTTGATTAAATGTTTTATAAATGGCTTCTAAGATATCGAAACAGGGCTCAGTAACGCGATCGCGAATCAGCCCCAATGAAATACCGACAATAATGGAGAAAATCAGTACCTTTAATGTTTCACCCTGGCTCAGGGCATTAAAAATATTTTCGGGCACCAAGCTAATCAGAAATGAGGCCATCCCTCTGGAGGATTCTTCAGGAATTGGCCCTGTCAACGCCATTTCTAAATCAATGCCAGAATTATTGACCAGGACTCCTAGAGATTCCAGTGTTTTAGTAGATAGATTACGCCCAGGTCCCATCATAGCCGCCAGAATAACGGTTAAGCCACTGGCAGACAAGAGACCTAAAGGAAAGATTACCAAAATACGTTTGATATATTGAGCTGCATTGCTGCTCTGCATCAGTCGGCCAATGCTAGTGGTAATAGCGGCTAAAAGAATAGGTAAAACACACATCTTCAGTAACCCCAAGTAAAAATTACCGAGGGGTGCTAGCAAGATGGCAAATTCTTGATGTGTAGTACCGACATAGATTGCTAGTGCAACACTAATGAGAATTGCCCAGGGACTGCGTAACCATTTGAGTGAGAGAGTATTTGACCAAAACTGTTGTTTAGTCGCAGGATTAATCGTCATAATAAGCCCGTATAGATGTTGAACTTGTAGAGGCGCATAGCTGTTGATCCCTACTCTTTTTCATCGGTCTCTAGATGATCGGCATAGTCTTCTAGAACGGTGTCAGCTGTGTAGTCAAGACTATAGGTATCTAAATACTGATTAACAAAGTCTTGTAAATGTTGACTATCCCAAGGTAAGGCCATGGCAATTTGGTCTTGGGTGTCATTTAAGGCAATGGTTTGTAACCTGAGGGCTGCGTCTGGATTTTTATGAATAATTTTTTTGACTTCAAGTTCATCTCGATAAGCTGCCTGAATATCGCCATTAATGACAGCTTCTACAATGTCCTCCCATGTGGGATATTCTTGAATCGTGGATTTAGGAAACTTTTGTTTAATAAAACTAGCGTAAGATGAACCTTGAATAACACCCACGTTGCCGCTGAAGTTACGAATGGCTTCAATGACCTGATTCCCTTCGGTTTGTTTAGCCAGCTGCACCCGATTAACTAACAATCCCTGACGCATGGTGACATAGGGGCGGGAGAATCGCACCCGTTTGGCCCGACTGAGGGTGCGACTGAGCTTAGAAATAGCAATATCAGCCTTCAGTTGATATACCTGATCAACAACATCATTAAAGGTATTCGCTGAGCGGTTAAACTCTAAATCAACATCTAGGGCATCAGCTAATCCCTGGGCAATAGTAATGTCCAACCCCTTTGGTGTGTTGCCTTCTGTAAAAAAGGGAGTGTTATCGGTGCTAAGTAACGCGACGACTAATTTTCCGCGATCGAGAATGCGCTGAATATCAGGAGGCATCTCTGTCCGGGGAGCATGGATAGCTTCTTCTGTACCTGCAAGCTGGCGCTGAGTTTCAGTGCCAGCGATGCCATCTGGCTGTAGATTACGGTCTCTTTGAAATGCTTTAACGGCAAGCTGAGTAGATTTGTTATAGCTCCCGTCAATCTCTGCCTCAAAGTATCCTAAGGTATGCAATCGGGTCTGTAGCTGTTCAACAGCGGTCCCTTCACTCCCTAATCGCAGAGTATTTAGGGTATTAGCCAGGGCAGGCTGGGCAGCTAATTGAACCAGACCAATCAACAGGGTGACAACAAGGAGATGCGATACCCATCGAGGTAGTCGCAGTGACGATATATTAATCATGGGAAACTCTTGACTGACACAGTGGATGACTCTGAAATTATTCCGTAGGCAAGATCGAGGGTGAGATTGGCCATGATATCCAGGGGATCAATCCAGTTAATGGGTAGCTGGCTGAGTTGGGCAAGACCGATGGATATTTCTGTACATCCGGCGATTAACAGTTCTGCTCCTTGAGCCGCTAGCCAGCGAGAAGCAACGATCAGCTCGATGAGAGCAATGTCTGAAACCCAGGCACCCGTGGCTTTGATTCCCCAGTCCGGTGAGTAAATTGCTTCCATAATACGATGCTGAATAGGAGAACCTAAAGGGGGCAAAATTGGAGAGATCCCATATTGAGCAAGGCTAGTGGTATAGAGTTGCGATCGCAACGTTCCATCTGTTGCCAACACGCCCACCTGCCGTACATTAGGAAAACACTGAGCAATATAAGCCGCTGTTGCCTCCATCATATGTAGCCAGGGAATATCCAACTGTGCCTGCACCGTATGATAAAACCCATGGGCAGTATTGCAGGTTACCACTAAAAAACCGGCACCCATCGCTTCTAATAAACAAGCACTGCGCACCAGATAGGGAACACAGTCTGGTCCAGTCCCTGTCAAACTTTGAGTCCGATCTGGCGTAGACGCAGCACTCAACAACAACCAGTTAGGATGCTCCTGATCACACTGTGTTCCCCGTCGCGCACTATGGTGTAGCAGGCGTTGTTCGAACTCAATATGGGCCAACGGACCTAACCCACCCAAAATGCCTGGAAGCTTGACTTGCCGCTGGGAATTTTTGGGAAGATTATCTGCCATTATGTACCCATAGCTTTCCTGGGAGTTTGTTACTCCTTGAGGATGCCCAGTTGACTATGGGTTTTAGCAGAAAAATTGGCTATGGAACCTGAACCGTAAACTGTCCGGGATTCATAATTGTTATCACTCCCCCCCAAGTACACATGCACTTAGAACTGTTGTTAAGGGCTGGAAAGTTATTGATATTTACCGTAGGAGAACCTGGAACCCAGGGAGCTGGAATAACAGGTAAACAGGGCATGGGCGTCAGTACGCCCAGGGCAGCGGCAGTAGCGCTCGCCACAGTGGGATTAGCCAGGGAAGTACACATGCCAAAGGGAGGAATATTCACAATAGGCGCATAGTCCATGATGGTGGCGGCTAGAGGGCCAGAAGCCATGACAGGTGGTCCTTTGGGTAAGACATTTAAGACACTGGGTGCCACCCCAAAAGGGCATTTGAGCATGGCTCCAGCAACAACTTGCATTCCCATAATTTACCTCCAGTTAATTCAACTTCAACAAACTCCCTGCCACCTTCGTCATCCCCGAACACTGAACATTTACGGTCGCCTTCCCCTTCACATCCACCATCGAGCCCTCCATTTTCGCCGTTGCATTTGCCTTTATATTCACCTGAGTTCCCGAAATATCCACCCCCGTAGAACTCACAACAATCTTACTACCACCAACCTTAAGCGTAATCTTCGTCGCTCCGGTTAGCGTGATTTCACCGCCATTAATATTAATCTTCTCACTGTTACCACTCGTGCCTGATTTCGCATTAAGGCTACCGGTGGAGATAATATCTACCTTCTTGCCATTATCATCCATCGAAATTTGATGACCATTCTTAGTCTTAAGCTCTATCTTTTTATTCTTATCGTCAAACTTGAGCTCATGCCCGTCTTTCGTTTTGAGGTCAATATATTTATCAGTGTCATTGAAGTGAAGCTGATGCTTATCCACTGTGGTTAAATACACACCTTTTTTACTATCACCCTTATCTTCTTCCACAAATTGCAAAGTATGCCCTAGGCGAGTTTTTAGAGTTCTCAAACGAACCTTACCATTGGCAATGGTTTCCTCTGTTTTCTCCGGTGGTGCATCTTTACCGTTCCACACTCCCCCTAAAATGTAGGGTCGATGTATATCCCCATGTTCAAAGGCAACTAGCACTTCGTCGTTAATCTCAGGTAGCCAGTCAACCCCCCGGCTGGGTCCTGCTCCCATAGACACCACCCGTGCCCAGTTACTCATGTGGTCTTCGGTTAGAGTGGGCAGTTTTACCCTGACTCTTCCCCACCCTTTAGGATCTTTGTTATCGGCAACAACCCCCACCATTAGGGTCTGCCCTGGCAATAGCGTATTTTTAGTTTCCAACGTTTGTAACAAGTCGCCACCACGCAGTCCTCGTACCGAAAACTCAGTCATGTAAATGCGCTCGTGGAGCACATGCCGGGTCTCGGTAATATAGTAACTGCCGCTATAGTTACCCATACCCGTGAGTTTAACCACTCGCCCTGGTCGGATTGACGGATCGCCCTCACTGCGAGCATCAGCCTGGACAAACTCTCCACCCACTTCGTCATAGAGCGCCTGAGCCATCGTTTGAGCCTCTTTAGCTTGGGAGATCGGCTGATCAACCATGATTAACGTCGGTGTTTTGGGTTTACCATCAAAGCTGCTAACAGTTTTACTACCGTCACCACTATCGGTATCAGTTAAAACCTGTTTTGCTTTACTAATGGTTTCAGAAATTACCTCTTTTCGGCTATAATCCCAACCCCGCACTTCCACACTTTTGACCTGCTCAGCACTGCTTACGCGCACACGAAAACTGTGGATATCCTGTAGCCATTCTAGGGACAGAGTGCTGTCTTTTGTCGGTTTACGAAAGTTGAGCTTGCCATCTTGAACAAATAGTTCAAACCCATGGCGAACAGCTCGTTCCCGCAAAAACTCCATATTGGTCTGGTTCTGCTGAAACACATAACCACTAGAACCACCGATATCTCCGTACCCATAGGGTCCTCCGGTGGAGTCCACTGTCCCTGTAGAAATACCAACTTCTGAGGCAACGGATTTAACAATATCAGAATCCGTTTTATTTTGAAATGAACGATTATGACGTCCTCGATGCAAGCGATGGGAAGCATCGTAACCACGAATAATGATAGGAGCTTGGGCTTCACTGGTGAAATGGGTTTCAATCGCTGTGATTTCTCCTTTGATCACCGTGCCTTTGTTCTCTTCGTCAAATTCGTCTGACTCGGTGGTACTGGAGGTAAACCCGATTTCTATCGATTTGCCAATCTCAAATAGTTTCTCGTGTTTCCAGACTTGATAATTTTCTTCACCAGCGTAGTAATCATTCTGAATTACCAGGGTAAACATTCCTGGCAGATGTAAACTTTCCTCCACCACGATTTGTAAAAGATCCTCCATTAAATCACTGGAGGCGGCTTTGCCATCGATCTTCAGTGTAGGTGTGGCGACAAACTTGGTGGCAGCCATAAAGAAGCTTCTTACAAAGAGAACTTGATTTTAAAGAGGTAATGTCAACAGAACATGGAGGTAATTACCAGTTTCTGAAAATAAAAAACAATTGCTTTTACGTATTTTCACGTCAAGCTCCTATTGCCCCCTGCTCCCTTGCCATCTGCCTTTCTATAACAAATGGCCAGGCACAAGGCCATCTCCTACTTAGTTTCATGCCCTCGTTTTTATCTAGCGGCTACTGCTGCCTCGGCTAGGCGTGCCTGTATTACCTGAGCCACTGGTCTCACCAATTTCTTGCAGAGTTATATCCACTGTTGCCCTTACTGGAGTGCCATCAGGCAAAAACATAGTTAGCTTATAGGAAAGTGACTGAACAAAACAACGTAAATATTCTTGTTTTCCCCAAGTAAAGATATACATAGGAGGACGTTCTTTACTGTCTAAGAATTCAACCGCCTGTCGAAAATTTTCGATGTGTTTGTCGAGTACATTTTCGCCTGTCTCATAGGTGTCAAACATCAAACCACCAAGGGTGATGCTATAGGGGTCCGGTGAGCCAAAGCTAATTTTAGGAACACCATCATCCGTGCGGGCACCACCAGACGAATTGAGATTCATCTTACGACTAAAACTCAATTCAGTTGGATTAAACATAAACTCGATATTGCTACCACCTCCTTGGGCAATGAGTTTGGCTTTGACAAATTGGCTCATGGTTCGATCTAATGTATGGTTCGATCTAATGTTCGGACGGATAACTTTTCAAATTTAATTGAGGTTTATCTAGGGTATTTAGGTCCTCTACGCTCCTGTTCTAAAGAAAGTCGTTGTCGCAATAGGCTATAAACTTCTTGAACTAGCATCTCTAAATACTTGCTGTAGTTGTGGCTATCATCGGTTTGTGCATCGGCTGATACAGTAACCGTAGAGGAATTGTCTGGACTAGCTTGAATAACTGTGGGCTTGGTCGAAGATACTGGGCTTGCTACTTGGTGTTGAACAGTAACTGTAGCTGGCTTGGCAAGTTTGACAGTGGGGCTTGCTGACGTTATTTGGCTAGGTTTTGATGTTGATTTTCTAGCAGTGGGGCTAGACTGTTGAGAAGATGCTTTTTTCGTAGACTGATGACCTGACAATTTACGCTGTACAGGTGTCACTAAATTTTCTAAATTAGACCCATTGCCAGGGATATTGGTAATAGCATGTTGCTGTTGACTAGAACCATTGTTAACGTTAGAGACCTGGCGCTGAATTGTGTCAGAGTTGGTCTTTGATGGTTGCGTTGTAGATTCTGAATCTGTATTTGTAGGTTGATCAAAGGCAGGGGAGTTCTGTGGGTGACTGTTGGTCAGGTCTGCAACTAATGATTCTAGATTAGACCACTCACCAGGAATATCGTTGATTGTCTGGCGTTGAATTGTGGAGCTTGATGAGGGTAACTCTGAGGCAGTAGAGTTACCTTTCAGGGATGTTTGAGATGTTTTACCGTGTAACGATGGCAATGGTTCCAACACGCTTAGCGATCTGAGTACCGCTAGCGATTGTTTCTGTCTAGAAGGGGTTAAGACATCTTTATGAGTTGAAGTGATACTCGTGGATATAGATGTCGCTGACTTGTCTTTTGTCTCTGAAGAACGTTGTAACTTTGGGGAATCGAAGGCGATATTCGACGAACGTTGTCCAGTAGATTTCAAGCTTGCAAATTCTCCTCTACCAGACTCAGGCGACTGAATTTGAGTATCACCTAACTGCATCGAAGAATTGTTTGATGTCCCAAACTGAGTAATCTGCTCAGCCACAGAATCACTAATCACGTCCCGTTGGACTGTAGTTGGTTCTATGGGAGTCTGTTTGGATTCAGATAGTGTGTTGTCAGCTAGGCCATGCTTCCTATTCTCTTGCGATGGCTGTAGAACAGGTGGCTGGCCACTTATTGCAGACAAGTTGCTTCCGTTAGGATGATTGGACCGCTGACTGTTTTCTAACGGTGTCTGGTTCAATGGTAATGTGGCTGATTTGCTTACTTCAGACCGGTTGAAATTGGCAACTTGACGCTGTATAGGTGAATCAGGCGTTGGACTGTTTGCGCTATCAGAATGCCGCGTCGTTGGTTCTTGGATATTGGTTACATTATTAACCGACCTCGTCCGAGATGGAGAACTGTCAGTTAGCTGACCTGGCTTAGGCACGCGTTGAACCGATGGCGTTGCGTCAGAGCCTAGCGCAGCATCATGTAGTTCATTAATCTGAGTTTCTGACCAGCCCTTAAGAGATGCTGCATCCGTTTGGTTTAAGACATCGGGATCTGACGCAGTAGGCTGTGTTAGATCAGTAGTACGTTGAACTGAGCCTGTTGAGGTGACATCAGATTGTCCATGACTTGATTTCTGAATCGTCTGGCTTTCCGTTAACCTATCGGGATGATCTGTATCCGTTGAGTTTAAGGTTGATGTTGTTTGACTTGCCTCAGTTACGTGTTGAATCGAAATGGCTGACGTAGCAATAGGTTGAACGTTATTTAATTTGCTAACTTGATTCTCTTCTGATGAGTCATCAAAAGATTGAGACAGACCATAGGGAATTGATTCACTCGGCTGTGTTGAGTCAGGGACTCGTTGGATTGATTCTGTTGGCCCAGAAATGGCTTGCTCATGGTTTTGTTCTTGGATAATCTGATCTATTGATGAGCGATCAGGGGGTGCTATATTTTCTTGGCTAGGTTTATAGACATCTAATGCGGTGGGCTGACTTGACTCGGTTGCACGCTGAACAGACGTTGCTGAGTGAGAAATGGATTGAACATCCTTTAAATTCTGAGTCTGAGCTTCGCCTGATAATTTGTTGGAAGATTGGGTTATCTCATCAGGAGAAATGGATGTGGTAGTTTGTGTGACTTCGTTAGTGCATTGAATCGGATTGATTGAGTCAGAAATGGAGTGTACATCACTTACTTCTTGAATGATCTGCTCTGCTTTCTGAGGACAAGATATGTCCGTTTCAATTGAGCCTGGTGATGCTAAGTGAACTGACTCATATACACGTTGGACCGGCACTTCCAAACTAGATGTAGCAGCTTGAAGGTCTTTCAATACGTTGACTTGAGTTTCTTTCGAGCAATCATCAGAAGATTGGGTTAGCTCAGGAGAAACGGATGAAGTTAATTGAGGGGAAATAGTACGTTGGATTGAGGTTGGTGCACTAGAAATGGGACGCTCATCACTCGATTCTGGAATATCCTGGGCCGCTTTCAAGCTGTCAGGAATGGCTACATCTGTTTGGTTTGACTGATGAGAACCTGATGCGGTGGCCTGGTTTAAATTAGTGGCACGTTGAACCATCTCTGTTGGGCCAGATGTTGGATCAGATGTTGGGCCAGATGTTAGGCCAACAACGGATTGACCAGTACTCGATTTCTGAATAGTAGTCTTGACCTCAGGCGCATGATGAGGGTGAGCGATGTCTGTTGGGATCGGGGCTGATGTGATTGTTTGACGTGGTTCATCCGCACATTGAATTGATCCTGCTGAGGTGGCAACGTGTTGAACATTGCTTGATTCGTTAACCTGAATGTCTGGAAAATTGTCAGGAGACACTCTATCGGCCTCAATTGAGGTTGCTACTGTTGGCTCAACAGTAGTATGTTGAACAGGTTCAGCTGAGGTAGACGTATCTTGAGTATCACTCTTATGATTGAATTCAGTCTCTGCTGACTGCTGAGAAGACAGTTGAGATAATGGCAATTGAACAGCTATAGAATTATTGCCTACATCGCTTGAACTTAGAGACCTTTGAACCTGACTATGGGAAGTATTTTGAGCTATTGTTGGAAGATCTGGTGTGACTGATGCTTGACTGACTGCAGTTTGGTCTTGAGGAGATATCTGATCAGCAACGTTCTTACTTTGTATAGGCTCTATCGTAGAACGCTGAACAGAACCCATTGACTCAGGTGGTATTGCTGGAGTCCCAAGATCTAATGCTGGCCTGTTAAATGTGGGATCTTGCTGATTAGATAGTGTCGGATCCTGCTGATTAGATAGGGACAGTTCTATCTGTGAATATATAGATGGTGAATCCTCAATATTGTCTGGCACGCCAGACAAATCGCTGGGCTGTCGTTGGATTGGGGCTGAGGCCGTTGGAGACAAATTCGCCTGGGGTGATATTTCAGTCTGGTCTAATGCAGTCTGGATTTCAGGGGAAGAGGTTAGTGGATTGGCGGCGAATGCCAACTGGTTTGCGGCTTGAATCCCATCTGGAGCAGCAGAGGGCTGAAGATTTTCCTGTTGGTTGGAATCAGTTGATGGCGCTGATGTAATCTTACTAGGGTTGACAGCTTGCTGCATCGAGATAGACGGCTGCGACTCATCTTTTGATTGAATCTTGTTCTCAGTCGAAAAATCTCTTTGGGGAAGGATTTCATTTGAGTCAAAAGATTGGGATTCAGTATTAGATGCCTCTGAAAAGCACTGAATAGATGAGTCCTTAAGTGGTACTTCTGGAGTGAAGGAAGCACTGGCACCTTTAGTATCAGATAGTTGAGTTGGGTTTATCTGATGTGATTCGTGAGACACTAATGGAGTTAATTCAATCGATTCAGCTGCCCGCTGACTTGACTTGACTGAATTAGAGATAGATTGAATGTCGCTTGAAAACTCATTTGTCTGAGGGTCATTGGGCAACGGTTGAGCTGCATTAGCTGAACCCAATTTGTCAGAAACTGAGTTGAATGGCGACTTGGATTCGGTTACCCGTTGAATTGATTCAGTTTGGTGGGAAAGGGATTGACTCGAGATTGAGACATCAGGCAATGAAGCCTCGGAAGGATTGTTGCTAGGGGGTTGTTGAGAAACAGTTGGTTGGTTAGAAGCGCGGGAGATTAGTGTATCGGCTTGACTATAGGTAATATCAGTTGTGGTTAATTCAGAATGTAACTGTTGAACTGAAGGAGATTTATCTGGTTCGATAGTCTGTGGACTCTCTGCTATGTCTGTTGCTCGCTGGAGAGTGCTATGAATATTCGCTGTCGGTAACGTATTAGAGTGATTATTTGATTTGTGTGCGATCGCATCCCCAACCACCTGCGTTGTTTCTACTGGCTCTGGTTCATTAGAGACCTTGGGTGACCCTGATAAATCAACTCTCCGTTGAACTGATTCTTCTGAGTTAGCAACAGATTGACTATGGCCCAAATTCTGACTAGTCTCAGTTTCGGCAAGGTTATTAGCCGATAGCTGAGTTGCATCTGTTTGGTCAAAGTCAATAGACTGGTCTGTGTCTACTTGCGCTGATTTGTTAGACTCCCCAGTTGACTGAATTAAATCCGCTGAGCGTTGAACTGGTGATTCCAAATTATCACCGGATTGATCATTACCTGAATTCTGAAGAGTCTCAGTTTCGGCAAGATTATTAGCCGATAGCTGAGTTGCGTCCGTTTGGCCAAAGTCAATAGACTGAGTTGTATCTACTTGCGCTGATTTGTTAGACTCCCCAGTTGACTGAATTAAATCCGCTGATCGTTGAACTGGTGATTCCAAATTATCACCGGATTGATCATTACCTGAATTCTGAAGAGTCTCAGTTTCAGAACGACGATTAGCCGATAATTGGGGGCTGTCTGTCTGACTAATTTCACTCAAAACTGAGTCTGAGCCTGAGGACTGAGGTGTTTTAGCTACTCGTTGAATGGGGTCAACCTGGTTAGGTATTTTCTCGAAAAGGCTACACTGGCTGGAATTCTCCCCTTTTATGGAAGTAGTGCTATTATCCCGACTAGGCATAATAGGGTCTCCCAGATTCTCAGAGGGATAAGACTCAAAGCCCTCAGAATTTGGGGAGTGGCTTCGATGTGAGGCTCCGGCGCTGATCTTAGCCGAACCGCTCAGCCGAACGGGGTCTGAATAATGGTTAGCTTTTTTCCTAGAAATATCCTTAGGTATGGACGGGGTTGGATGGGGATTATTGAATAATGTTTCTGACAGATTACTTGCAGACGGCTGACCTGTGTCTACTTGGCTGGAGTCATGGGAGCCTTCTATTGTCTGAGATGATTCAGCTACACGTTGAATCAGTTTGGGTGCATCAGTAACAGATTTCTCAGTGCTCAGTGCATCAGTTGAGTCAGCCGCTGATGCATGACTGAGAGACTCTTGCGATCCAGATAGTTGATGGTTTGAAGAGTTACCTATATTACTAAAATTAGGTGACTTTTGAATTTCAGAATGAGCAGCTATCTGATCGGTCACTGATGGCTCTGATATAGCAAAATCCTGACTGACTGGAGTTGGTCTCTGCGCGGGTGATTGGATACCCTGATCACCGATATCAGATCCAGCTATAGCCCGTTGAATAGGATCTATTGTGGAAGATAATGTCTCAGGTGTCGCTGTGCAGTCGAATGATTGACTAGAATTATCTGATTTCAGATCTAGAGTTTCTACCTGAGTTAGCTCTGCTTGTGAACTGTTATCACCAGCATTGATTGTTTGTTTAGATAACAGATCAACCTTTCTTTGAATTATATCTGGGCTATCTGAATTCGAATGAGACGATGCTTTAGCCTGGTCTAAGGCAATCTCCTGAGTTTCAAGAAGGGCCGATAATCCATTGGGGGCTGTCGGTTGCTGATTGGACGCTAGTTGAATATCATCATGGGCAATACTCGTTTCACCAGAGGAGGATAAATGGCCAGGTGGCTGCTGCGACTCATCACATCGTTGAACAGGCGAGTCAGTTGCACGTGTTCCTAAAGTTGGCCCTATCTCAATATTGGGAGACGGATTTGAAGTTGTGGGTTTTGTATACTCTACCCTTGATTGAGTTCCTCCGTCCGCAGACTGTCCAATAGTTGGGTGATGCTGAGTAGCTCGTTGAATCGGAGAAGATAATTCTCGCAGACTCTGAATGGATTGGTGAATATCAGTTGAGCCCAGTCCCATAGGTGGCGGCTGGGCAACCGCATTTTGCTTATTATTGTTGACCGTATCTGCGGCCCTCTGTAAACTGCTGGGGGCAGTTTCTTTTGATGCCTTAGAGATAGTAGTGGATGAATCAACTGTATTTGAATCTGAAGTTGAGCCTGACTCAGCAGTTAGAGACAGATCTAAAGATTCTTGGGGTTTCAACCCTAACCCAGCTTGAGTTTTTATGTTGGTAGATGGCCCAATCTTTGGATTATCCTGGTTAGTCGATTGTTGAATTGGAGACGATTCACGGAGACTCTGAACGGATTGGTTAATATCGGTTGAGCCTAGGCCAATGGGAGACTGTTGAGCGGATGTTGGTAGATGTGGTTCCGCAACAGATTCAACAGATTGAGGACTATTGGCAGGGGATACTTGGGGATGATTGGATGTATTGTTGCGAGTATTCTCAGCCGTTAACCGTTGTATGGTCTGAGCCTCAATTGTCGCAGAGACCTCATGGGTCTCAGAAGGGTCAACATCTGTTATTTTGTGAGCAGCCTGAAAATTTGATGTAGATGCATGGGTTGGAGATGCTTGGGCAGTAGACTGATGAGGGGAGAGATGAGGCGAGGGATGCGGGGAGGGATGTGCGATCGCATCAGAACGACCTTCTACCTCTGGCGAAAAGTAACGCTGCAAACGGCTACGAAAAGAGGCAGTCTGCTCGACGGAACTAGGTGTATTTTCTCCCTTAACGCGCGATTTTGCATGGTGAGCTGAAGGTGCTGGCGTGTCTACACTACGCGCAACTGTATTATCTGCGATGCTGGATTGCGATGCATGATCTGTTCCGTCAGAGGTAACGGCAGGAAACCCATGGGGATAAAACGTTTTAAGATCTAAGATCGCTAACGATGACGTCCCCAACGAATGTCGCTGTACCCCACTACCCAGGTTACGAAATGCGCCTAAGGGAGACGTATGCCCCAGCTGTCTTGCCATCGATTACTTACTCTCAAAGTAGCCAGTATCAGAGCGTTTTGTTAGCATTGTGGCCCCACCGCCACCGCTGCCAAAGGTGACATTTAAACCTTCATACGCTAGCGTAAGTTCCTCGATGGCAACGGCACTGCCATCTGCCTGTAGAGAAGGTGCCTGCCACCCCACAGGAACAGCACCAATCAAAGTCCAACATTGTTGGGTTTGTCCCGCTTGATTGAAAATTAAGATATTGATGTTGCGGCGATACTGTTGGAGGGCAGTGCCTGACGTGCGCGGTTGAAACAATGTATTAAGCCAGTCCCAAAAGACTTGATCGCCACTCATACCCCGCTTTAGCGTGACATCCGAAAATTCAGGTGTACCCAACAAAATTCGCTGCTGGTCATTTAGGCCTCCTTCCGCGACGGTTTCCTTTTTGACCTGCACGCCAAGTCCACCACATTCTGTAAAACAGGCTGTGATTTTGCTTTCGATTTCCACATAAAATCGATTGCTGGTGACATAGTTAGCTGCGGTAGAATTCTCAGAGCTGCTGCTTGATGTAGTGGCCATTTTATCTCCTGCAAGACCGTTCCTGTTGTAATTTCATGTCGTCACACAGGAGTTGGTGGATGCGATCGCAAAATTGTTGCATCGCTAGGGGATTATGGGCTAGCTTCTCAGCTACCTGAGCCATCATTCGTTTTACTTCCAGCGTATGATCACTCTGCACAATGGCGGGTGCCACAAACGCTGCTGGGTTAGAAATATCGCTACTGGGTGGCAAAACAGTTGTGCGTTCAGCCCCAGCCATAGAATCTAAATTAGTCATAACGTATTTACCCCGTTAGGCGATTGATGTTTCTATAAAAGTTCTGTAGATAATTTAAGTCTCCGGCAAATAAGCCCTCAATGACGGTGGGACTGACCTCAGGTAAGGTGCCCAACGATAGAATAACCCGTGCCAAAATAATCACCGTGGCATAGGCTGGATTCATCTGAACCCTTGGATCAGACATGGGTTCAATCTCATCAATGGTGCGGGCCAATCGCATGGTGCCGTGTTGATGCACCTGACCAGCCGCATCCAGATAGCCCGTTGGCAGCCTGAACATAAACTCAGTTTGTATACCAGAGGAGCCATGACTGGGTGCTTCTGGTTGAAAATCTGAAGCGATGGTTTTGGGCGGCAACGGATCAATGGGTTGAATAGAGGGCTTAGTTTTGGGTGGTGCTAACCCTAAATTGTTGCTGAGTTGAATGGCTGTCATAATTCTCTTTCTCAGTTACAAACGCGTTTGAGCGATTCGACAACAATTTCTACTTCTTCAATGTTGTAGTCAGCTCCTTTAACATCTAAATCAGAGATTTTATAGCTGACGGGCCAAGCTCCAGTGAATTCAAAACGAAATTGTTCATCCCCCGCTTGATCATAGATGCAAAGAGCACCGTTGCGACGCTGGTCAATCCAATTACCCTCGCCAATGGTATCCATCCACTCCCAAAAGGCTGTGGAAATGGTCAAACCTCGTTTGATTGTGATGTTGGTATAGGAGCTGTTTCCTGGAATTTTAGATCGAACAATGTGCCCACGGCTTTTTCCCTGTTTCCCCCAAACCTGGGGGGTTACTTCACAGATTTCGATGACATCTTGCGATCGTGCAAAACCACTACATTCCATGAAGTAACCATCGGTTGAATCAACACTACCGTCCAGCCTAAGTTCCAGATAAAAACGAGCTTTAGTTAAAATCTCTGGAAATGTCATTAGTTACACTATTTGTTTCGAGTAACTTGAGTAAAGTACAACTCCAGTGTGTCTTCCGCTAAGTTGCCACCACTATCAACGGCAAGGCTGCCAATCTGTTTCTTACTGCCTGGAAATAGATCGATAAAGTTATAGCGCATGGCCTCTTTTCCATTCGGGTCATAGACCACTAGCGAACCCGTTTTGCGACTATCCATCGCCTTGGAACCACCCCCCGAATAGGTGTCTGGGTGGCAATCGTTATACCAATCTGATAACTTCTTCTGATCAGATTCGTTACCCGCTACATAGGTCAGGGTAACGGTGCTGTTGTACTTCACACCGCCAATCGTTGCCTGGGTTTGAGTTTTGGCATCTTTAGTCACACCAATGGCTGAATCTCCACCAGCCACTTCTAACTCAATCTCAGGCCCAGTACAGTTTTTGATTGACAAAGCTGTTACGCCATCAATCTCGAAATAGAATTTTGAATTGGTTAAATATTGGACCATGACTATGTTCTCTTGACTGTTCTCTTGACTGACCTAAAGGTCAAACTACATGGTGCGGTTAAACTTTTCGCAGGTAATGGTATAGGTCTCTTCGATGTAAGCATCTGCCGTTACATCGAGATCGGCACACTTATATTTAGAAGGCCATGCCTCAACAAATTGCCATTTAGCTACCTCATTGCCATCGGTATCGTAGGCAGTAATGCTACCTTCTTTTTTGTTGTCGCCCCATTTACTCTTGCCGCCATTGGAAGAAGGTAAACAGTTCTCAAACCACTCGTAGAGCTTTTTGCTGGTACTGTCACCATCGCCGCTGGCAATGCAGACACAGTCAAAGGTAAACAGTCCTTCAAAACCCGCTGAGTTTACTTGCCACAAGGTTTTACCACCCTTGGTGGTGCCAACAGCCTGCTGTCCACCCTGGACCTTAGGAGAATAGTCAGGAATATTGACACTCTTGAAAACAGACTTTTCCCCTTCACAAACTCCGGCAAGTTCCAGATAAAAACTACTTGGGGCTATTGGCTTATTGAGATCAGCCATGGGGTTATCTCCTTAAAATTCTGAAAACGTTGACCAAAACCCCTCTCTCTTTCGGAGGGGGGATGACGTAGAGGCACTCCATGGAACGCCTCTACATCCTTGATTGATATCCCTTATTGATTAGGTGCCCACTGGCTGATACGGAAGATGACAAATTCTGCCGGGCGTACAGGGCAGACACCCACTTCAACATATAAGCGGCCCAACATAATGGTGTCGTGGGTATTCAGCTCACCATCACACTTCACATAGAAGGCTTCTGCTGGAGATGTACCAAACAAGGCTCCCTCGCGCCATAGCCGTTCTAGGAAGTTACTGACCGTGCGACTCACACGAGCCCAAAGATCAGGATCGTTAGGTTCAAAGACAACCCACTGGGTGCCAATTTCAATGGACTTTTCAATGTAGCTCAACAGTCGCCGGACGCTGATGTAACGCCACTGAACATTGTCAGGTTCAACCAGGGTACGAGCACCCCAAACTTTTAAGCCACGGTTGTAGCTGGAGAAGTTACGAATGCAGTTTACACCCAAAGGATTCAGCAGTTCTTGCTCACGCATATTTGTCTCGTAAGCCAGGCCAATAACACCCCGGGGTGTTTCGTTGGCAGGTGCCTTAAACACACCGCGAGACTCGTCAGTACGACACCAGATACCCATCATGTGACCAGATGGGGGAACCAGTTTAGGACGACCGCCGTTGCGGGGGTCAGCCACCTTGATCCAGGGATAGTAGGTGGCCCCAAACATAGAGCGACGATTGAATGTGGTCAACCACTTAGCCGCATCTGCCGGACGCTGACGACTGGGTTCTACGGGATCCATGCTTTTGCCTGGTTTTACCGGCGGTGGATCGATAATGGCCATGCGATAAGCGGGGCCGGGGAATGAATTCTCACACATGCTAAGCATCATTTCCATGACACCGTGCACCTGATCGAGATCAATCAGACCTTTCTCGTAGGCTAACAATAGGTCTGGACAAGCCACCATAGAGACTTCATCAATCTCATACAGACCTTGAATGCCAGTACGATCGTCGCGGTTGCCTTGAAGATCGCGATTAAAGCGCTCTGGCTTGCCGACATAGGGGGGAGGTGCGATCTCATAGGAGCCATTAGCCGGTCGGCGAGAAAGAGCCTGGCCAGATTGTGAGATGTTCTCAACCACAATATACTCAGAGGGCTCTAGCATCGTGACAGCATAGTCAGCAACATCGGAGGCCACCTCTGGATTCATGCTCAGGTGATCGTACTGCTCTAAGATTTCATCACCTTGTCTGACGATGACTGTGAAATACTCACCATTATTAATGGGGGGTTCCGCATCCTCATCGGCATCGTCAGGTAAAGGCTTAGGTCCTCCATCTAGAACACTGACAGTTAATCGACCCGCACTGGATGGAAGCGCCAAGGTGCCTTCTTCCTCAGATTCAGAGGCTTTTAGATAGAAGGAAAGAGAAGGTTTACCACTGGAGGTGATCAGTTTGGTTGCATTCTCAGATGCAGCAGGTTTAGGCGTGCCCGGTAGCTTAGTGCCAACACTTACCACCCAACAGCGACCGCCACCATTCAAAAACCAACCCTGTACAGCAAAGGGAAGGTAAGCGCCAAAATCAGTGAACCCATCGGAGCCTGGCTTGCTAAAAAATTCTAAGTATTGAGCCCAGTTGGTAACCATCATGGGCTCAAACAGTTCAGCGTCTCCTCGTACGTCTTCGGTAAAGCCGATAAATCCGGCAACACTCATGCTGACGCCCTCAATGGGGCGACTACCTCGGTCTACCTCTTCGACGTAGACCCCTGGCGCAAAGTAGTCTAAGGCCATACTAGTTATTCTCCATCCAGTTTGAGCTGTAGTATCTGTGTTTTTCCGTAGAGAGAGGACGTTCTCCTCGTCTAACAGGAAGATAAAAATATAAGTGTTGCTAATTAAGTTTTAATCTGTTATCCGCAAAGGGCAGTGATAACAGGCTAAATCGTCTCTTAACCATATCCAAGCTAAAATCGATTGCTTCTTCTACAAAAACGAATGTTCTGGATGTGGTCAAAGTATAAATCGGCAACAACAATGTGAGTGGATTGACTCCTAGAATACTGTTTTCCCCAGAATCCCCATGCAATATCAATAAAAATCAAATTACGTATATTTAGTTCCCATTACTACGTTTGAACTATCCAAAATTACGGATGGAATAATGGTTTATCCAGATTGCCCAATGGCAGTAGACGCTAGTATTTATCAAACAATGTTGAATTCAATCGTTAACTGGGCACTTCTATAGCAGACGTTTTCATACATGGCTGAATGAGTAATCATCTTGCGATCGCAACTGTCACCGCTACACTACAGCGGTTGCTTCAGGGCGCGATTCAGCGTGATGTAGACGGAGCTCGAGTTACCACCCTAAAGCCCAACAGCATTGGCAGCAGCACCCCTGAGTCAGGCATCAACTTGTTTCTATATCAGGTCGCCCACAATAATGCTCTGCGCAATGGTGATACTGCCACATTTCGCTCTAAAAAAGGCCCCATTCGACGCCACTCCTCTCTGGATCTTTACTATATGTTGAGCGCCTATGGTAATGATACAGAATTAGAACCCCAGCGGTTGTTGGGGAGTGTAGTGCGCACTCTGAGCGATAAAACTGTGCTCACCGCCGATATGATTGACACTGCAATTGTAGACTCGGCGTTCTTAGCCAATTCAGATTTAACCACACAGACGCAACAAATCAACATCAATCCAGTGCCCATGGATATGGATGAGCTGTCTAAAATTTGGTCAACATTTTTTCAGGCACCCTATTCATTGTCTCTGGTTTATAAAGTCATGGCTGTTGTCATTGATGGTGAAATATCGACCCAGAAAGCCCTGCCAGTGAGAGAGCGTTACTTTGGTGGGATGGTTCCATTTCCCCATCAACCAGTAATTGAAAAAGTCATTGCCCAATCAGGCCCTCTGTCCCCCATTGATGAAAAAACTCCCCTGCGAATTTTAGGGAAGCTGTTGCAAGGACCCAATACTCAAATCAAAGTTGGTGATGCTGAGATTGTCCCAAACTCAATCACCGACAATGAAATCAACGTGTCGCTTACAGACGTCCCCCGCTTATCTTTACGGGCAGGCATTCAGTCTGCACAGGTGATTCACTATGGAGGTCAACAACAATCGCAACATTCCTCAAAAATCGTTAATCAATCTGTACTGATCAATTCCAATGCTTTACCTTTTGTTCTGCGTCCCACCGTAACATCGATAAAAGTTGTTGATATAGAAGGCGTTGACGACGATCCACGGACGGGGATTTTACAAATCTCCACCTATCTACCTGTCGGTGCTCAACAGCATGTAGTGCTTGCCCTTAATGAGTGGTCCACAGATGCCCCAGTCACCTACCTCTTTACCGCATCTCCCCGCGCAGCAGATACCGACAGTTTGACAATTTCCATTAGCGGCGTGAAACCTGGCGACTATCTTGTTCGTCTACAGGTTGATGGGGCTGATAGCCTATTAGGTGTTGATACTGATCCTAACAGCAGCACCTTTAATTGGTTTAATAGCCCCAGAGTCGTCGTCAAATAAATTGTCATGAGTGACGTTTCCGAACCCAATGCGGACCAGCCAGCCGAACCTGATTTTGAGGCCTTAAAAAATAAAATGAACCTAGAACTCGAAACAATTAGTGTTAATCAGCTGCATAATTTAGCGACCCAAGCAGTTGAGAAAAAGCTCATCACCGCCCACGGTTATCGTGGGGGACAGTATGAATTACTCCGCGATGGAGAATTTGTTCTGTTATCTCCGACAGAAGCCATTCAGTATTTGCAGGACCTGTTGCAAACGAATGATTAGAATTTGTTAAAGAGCAATTGCATGATTTAAATTTTATGCCCTAAATTTTCTTCAGGAGAAAGTCCATCGGAGGGACCCCACGCAGCCGGTTTTGCCTTAAATCGACTTCTCAAGATATATCAGTGGTTGATGGCGATGAAGGTTGCTCAGGGCTTTCCTCCCTGAAACCCTCCTGAAGTGGGGGCCTAACTCCCCCTTTAGGAGCAATTAAGTTATTTCTATTAGGCAAATTGGGGTTTCCCCGAAAATAGGTTCTCACTTATCGCAAATATTCAGGTGTGGTGTAGATTAAGGCGACGTCGATTAATAAGGTTATCCCTTAATCCCAAAATCATTGTTTAACAGTATCTGGAATACTTGCCTGTTTACATATCATCCAGACCAAATATTATGACTGTTGCATTGTCACCGTCTAAATCTATTCAAAGTTGGCACAGTGCCAATCAGCAATACCTCAGTCATTCACTCGCTCAAATCCGCCATCTATTAGAACAAAAAAACGAAACAAAAACTCCTTTAGACCAACCCAACCCAACTCCGTTAGAAAACAATTACAATGGTCAACTATTTACCCTAGAACTACTAACCCATTGTCTTGGGCTCACTCACTTTGAGCAAAACATTCTCCTGCTATGCGCAGGCATGGAACTAGATGGACATTGGCCTAAACTGTGCCAAACAGCTAGCAATAGCGCCTATCCTACCTTTGGATTAGCCTTAAGCCTATTCGAGAACGTCTGCTGGGAAGCGTTAACCCCCAGTGCAACACTGCGACGATACCAGCTGATTGAGATCGGTGGCGGCAATGCGTTAGTTACGAGCCCTCTACGGATTGATGAGCGAATTTTACACTATCTGACAGGGGTGCAATATCTTGACCAACGTTTGCAAACACTGATGCATGCTGTGCATGCGCCCAGTTTGTTAGTGCCTTCCCATCAACGTCTTATTGACCAGATAGAACAGACTTGGACTCAGAGGTTGCCGGGGAGTCTCCTGTCAGTTATTCAATTGATTGGCGGTGATAGCTCTAGCTTGAGAACTGTAGCCTCTGAAGCCTGTCAGCATTTAAGCCTGGAACTACAGGAGTTGTCTGCTGAGGCGTTACCTACCGATTGGCAACAGCTGAAAACATTGCAAACATTATGCGAGCGTGAATATCGACTGAGTCGCATGGCAGTGCTTTTAAACTGTGAGGATTTAGAGACTGAAAGTGCGGAGAGACGGAGTGCGATCGCAACCTTTATTGACACGACCAATCTCCCCCTGATGATTACTGGTAGAGATCGCCGTCGGCAGCGGCAGCGCCCCCTTTTCACCCTCGAAGTAGACCACCCCACATCGTCAGAACAGCGTCAACTGTGGCAGTCTGGCCTCGGCCATCGCGGAACGACTTGGCAGACCTCTATCAACTCGCTAGTGTCTCAGTTTAATCTGAGCCCTAGTGCCATTCATACCGTTTGTCTACAGGGGCAAACAGTTAATACCCCTGAGCCCCTATGGAATCTTTGTCGTACCCAGGCTCGACCTCGCTTAGATGAATTAGCCCAGCGTATTGACGCTCGTGCCACCTGGGATAGCCTGGTATTACCCGAAAAAGAACAACAGATAATTCAAGAACTCTCTACCCACGTGGCCCAGCGCTCTCGCGTTTACGAAGACTGGGGTTTTGGTGGCAGAAGTGGTCGTGGATTAGGCATTAGTGCTCTATTTTCTGGTGCGAGCGGTACGGGTAAAACGACAGCAGCTGAAGTGATCTCACGGGATCTCAATCTTGATCTTTATCGGATTGATCTAAGTACAGTGGTGAGTAAATATATCGGTGAAACTGAGAAAAATTTGCGTCGTATTTTTGATGCCGCTGAGGGCGGGGGGGTGATTCTACTCTTTGATGAAGCCGATGCTTTATTTGGTAAACGCAGCGATGTCAGTGACTCTAAAGATCGCTATGCCAACATGGAAATTAGTTATCTTCTACAGCGGATGGAGTCTTATCGGGGGTTGGCTATTTTAACCACCAACCTGAAGAACTCCATCGATCAGGCATTTCTCCGTCGTTTACGGTTTGTTGTTCAATTTCCTTTCCCCGACGCCAAACAGCGAGCTGAGATTTGGCGTCGTGTATTTCCTGCGGATACTCCCACTAAAGACTTAGTCTATGAGCGTTTAGCAAAACTGAGCATTGCTGGCGGTAACATCCGGAATATTGCCCTGAGTGCCGCCTTTATCGCAGCCGATGCTGATGAGCCTGTGATGATGAAACATCTACTGCAGGCAGCTAAACGCGAATATCTAAAGTTAGAGCGCCCATTAACCGACACAGAAATTAAGGGATGGATATAGGGGTACACCGCCGTGCCTTCTTCTTGACACTAGAAAAGCCTTAGAAAAGAGAGTTTCAATCCCTCTTTTCTAAGGCAATGCAGAGAAAATGATCAGCTATGCAACTATGCTAGTACCCATGGCATAAACTTGGCAGCGATCGCATCCACCCATCCACATTTGAATTTGATAGTGGGCAAACTTACGCCACAAAATACTCGTGTGACCCAGATGCTTTAAATTCCAGGAATCTCAGAGAGTTCACACTCTAATTCTTCCACCGAGAAATTAGTCATCTCTCGCCATTCTTTCATCGTAAACGAAAAGCCCTTTTGGTTAGCCATCGCTACAAATATCTCTGGGCTAGGTGCTGCACTGAGGGAGTTGCGTAGGGACGGGTTTGTTTGAGCTTCGCGAAAAAGCTTAGCTACTTGTTCTCTAGCCATAATTTAAATACTCGCTAAAGGAATTGAATCAATTAAAATTCATTTGTGTTTACTGTTGTACTCTGAATACCTGGCTAGTGCGAATCGTTAGAATCACGGAAGTTTTCTCACGTTTAGGTGGTTAACATAACAAAAAAAGTTGACAGCAATAAACATATTGGTAAGCACTAAAGAGATTTTAGGACAGGGTTGGGGATTTCCCATGAGGTTAACGCTTCAGGGGGGACTTCAATTTAGTCATGACTATCGTAATCTTGAAGAATCAATTGTCATCATTCTCAGCACTCGTTTAGGCGAGAGAGTCTATCGCCCTGATTTTGGCTCTCGCCTCCATGAATTAGTGTTTGCTCCCCTCAATGATGACACTCTACTGCTGGCCCAGATTTATGCTCGCACAGCGATCCAAAAGTGGGAACCTCGTGTCTTGGTTGAAGCAGTTACAGCCATACCGATGCCTGATACAGCCAGTCTCAGTATCACTGTTAATTATCGAATTCGAGAAACACCTCATCGACGGAGTTTGGTATACCCCTTTTATCTCACCCCATCTGATGAGTAGCGAGCCCTATGGAATTTGACTTTCTGCCCAAACTACCTAATTCCAATTTAGACGACCGCACGTTTAAGGAGCTGGTCGAAGAGTGTCTGTTGCGTGTGCCCCGCTACTGCCCGGAATGGACTAATCATAATCCTAGTGATCCCGGCATCACCATGGTGGAGCTATTTGGCTGGCTCACTGACCAAATGATGATGCGGTTTAATCAGGTGCCGCGTCGTAACTATGTAGCTTTTTTAGAGTTGTTAGGTATTCGTTTACAGCCGCCTGCGCCTGCCCATACCGCCATTACGTTTTACCTGGCTGCAAGTTTGCCAGAGCCCTACCAAATTCCTGTGGCAGTAGAGGTGGCAACTGAGCGTACTGAAACAGAAGAGGCCATTATTTTTAGTACTGATCGGCCACTAATCATTGGTCTTCCCTTGATTAATCATCTGTTGACAGCAGATACGGCTGAGCGTATTCCTAACGTTTTACAAGATCGGCTCTCTACCCGTTGGAGTCGTAATACCAGTGGTGATTGGACCGGTTGTGAACAGACTATTTTTAACCCCACCCCTCAACCTGGTAACAGCTTTTATCTAGTGCTTGATCCAGCCCAGTCCCTTGAAGGCAATGTGATCGCCCTACACTTTACGGGTGAAACGGCAACGCCCACTGGTATTCGTCCTGAGACACCACCCCGCCAATGGCAAGCCTGGGATGGTCAAACCTGGGTGCCAGTTCTCATGCAAGAAAGCGATGACGAGACCTGTGGGTTTAGTTTTTACAATACGGGTAGCACCAGCGATATTCAGCAGGGAGAGGTGGTGCTGCACCTACCTCAACAATTTCCAGTGACCGACTTTGCTAGCTATCGGGGCCGTTGGCTACGCTGTGTTTGTACAACTCCTGACATGGGAGTTCCCACCTATAGTAATTCTCCTCGTCTCTTGAGTGTTTCAGCTCGTTCCATTGGTGGCACCATTGATGCTAGCCAGTGCACGCTTGTGCAGGATGAATTGCTAGGGGAAAGTGACGGGCAGCCAGGCCAAAGCTTTCAATTGCAGAGCCAGCCGGTGCTTCCCCGTGATGAAACAGAATTTTTATCGATCATTCTGCCCAGCGGTATTCAGCAAGACTGGCAAGAGGTGACTGATTTTGCTGACTCTGGTCCAGAGGATTGGCATTACACCCTCGATTCGCTGACGGGGATGGTGCAGTTTGGCCCCCTGATTCGAGAGCCTGGTCAGCTAAAAACGGCGACACACGTGCGATCGCAACAACAATTCCACGGCACCACCGTACTCACTACCCCCCCACAGCTGCTGGAACGACAGTATGGCGCAGTTCCCCCCAGAGGGTCCATGATTACCATGGGTGCCTATCGCACTGGGGGTGGACAGCGGGGTAACGTGCAACCCCATACATTACGGGTGATTAAATCAGCTGTCCCCTATGTGGCCTCAGTGATCAACCATGGGGCCGCTTACCATGGAGCCGATGCTGAATCATTAGATGATGCCGTACTACGAGTGCCGCGACTGTTGCGTACCCGAGACCGAGCCGTCACTCCAGAAGATTTTGAAACCTTGGCCATTGAGGCCAGTCAAGGGGCTGTAGCCCGCAGTATTTGTCCTCAACAGATTAACAGCCAGCCGGGGGTGGTGAATGTGATGTTAGTGCCCCAAGCCAACACCGCCACCATTGATACTGCCATGGGGATCTCTCCGGAGTCCTTTGACCTTACGCCTCAGCTGACCCAACAGGTTACCCAGTATCTAGATGAGCGCCGTCCTTTAGGTATCCAGGTGAAGCTACAGTCCCCTGAGTATGTGGGCGTGACTGTCAAAACAGAAGTTGCCATTGATGCAGCCTATGGTGCCCCTGAAGCTCAGCAGGTGATTCTCCATGATCTGCAAGTCGCCCTCTATCGGTTCTTAAATCCCCTTGTTGGAGGCCGTAACGGTCATGGTTGGCCTTTTGGTACAGCGGTGCATCCGTCAGACATTATCACATTGTTGCAGGGGATAACTGGAGTACGTTATCTCGGGGCCGTCATGCTGTATGAATTACGACGTCAAGACAATGGCTGGGTGCGTCAGTTAGCCCCTGATAACGTTGTTAAACCAGGACCATTAGGCCTGGTCTGTTCCTGGGCAGATACTCAGCTACGTTCGGGCCACACCATTAGTCTGATTAATTAGGGAGAGGCCGATGTCACAGGTACAAACGGGACAAATGATGAGTCTTGAGCTATTGCCTCTCCAGGTGCCTGAAGCGGTTATAGACTCAGCTACCGTATTCTCTCGACAAGCGGTAATGCCGCAGTCGTTAATCAGTAAACTGTGTCTACGGCCAGGGGAGTTTAGTGAATTAGTGGTGCGGATCAAAAACCACTCTAGTGAGTCGATCCAACTTAACTTCTCGGTCACTGGAGATATGCCCTCTAGCTGGTGGCAACTGCGCACAGAAGGCTCTAGTTTACCTGGCCATCACCAGATGGAAGTTGTTCTGTATTTTGCGATCGCAGCCGATTTCTTTGAACAGCCCCTCGCCCCTGAGCAACTGCCCCTGAAACTAGATTACACTGGCCAACTAACCGTCACCGCCATCACCTCCCGAGGTGACAGCCAGGAACAAATTAGCCCTTTCCAAGTGTTGGTCAGGCCGCCAAGCCTGTATCTCGATTTTCTCCCCGACATCTATCGCAATGTTGATTTTGTTGGTCGATTTCTAAAAATCTTTGAAACCACCTTTGAGCCCGCCGTTGACATTCTGGATCACCAATGGGCCTACCTTGATCCGCTCACAGCCCCCCAGGCCATGCTGCCGTTTCTGGCCCACTGGGTGGGCTGGTCATTTCAAGGACCGCTCAGTTTAGCCCAACAGCGTGCCTTGATCCGCTATGCCATGGAGATTTATCGATGGCGTGGCACCCGACGCGGTTTGCGATTTTATCTCCATCTGGCCAGTGGTCTCCCCTTAGACGACCATGTATCCGATGAATCCCAACGGTCCATTGGCATCCACGAAAACTTTAGCCAGGGCTACGTGTTGGGTCAAACCATTCTAGGAGAATCCACCATCCTCAGAGGTAATCTTCCCTATCACTTCAACGTGCAGCTACGCCCTCCCAGGGATTATCCCCTCGATGAGACCCTGATTCGCACCATCATCGAACAAGAAAAACCCGCCTTCTGCAGCTACGACCTTGCCATCGAACCCCAATAACCAATACCCAATCCCCCCCATGAACCCCACCCCCCTCCGGCGTATCCAAGTCAACGACGGCATAATGAATCCCAGCCCCCTCCAGCGCATCCAAGTCAACGACGGCATGCTGATCACCGCCAACCATTGGCAAATTGCCCACAGCTATCACCAACAACGACAAACTATTCATTATGAAGCTCTCCATCAGGGTGGTATTGTTAGCGGCTTAGGAGTGAGTGTGGGTCCCATTCCCGAAGTCGCACCGAGTAAATATCGACAGCCCCGCTGGTTAACTATCCAGCCGGGATTAGCCATCGATGCCCAAGGCAATCCCATAGTGGTTTCTAATTTAGAAAGCTGTTATCTCTCAGCCCAGCCCATAGCTGAGACGACAATTTATATTGTGCTGAAACATTCAGAACGATCCTCTCAATCTGAGATTGTTCAAGAAGCATTTCAGATTATTGAAAAAGATGTCCCAGCAGAGAGTGATGAGGTAGAACTTTGTCGAGTGCGATTAGGCGTGGGGGACGTTGCGATCTCACCTCCTGAGGATGTCTTTTCTCCTGCGCTCAACCAGCTTGACTTACGCTATCGTCAGTGGGTGCAGCCTCGCCCCCAGCGAATGGCCAGCGTTGCAGCCTGGTCTTACCATAGCTCAATTATTGCTCAGTTCGAAGACCTATTTGCCGCCTTGCCAGGCCTATATCCAGCATTGCAGGGACAGGTAACAACGCAAGTATTGGAGAGTGATTTAACCTATCTTGCCTATGAAGATTTTTGTGAGCTGACTCGCCCCGATCAGCGGCAGGTTGCTCAGTATCTTCAGCAAGGGGGTGTAATTTTGGTTGGAGCTGCAGCCGACCAACTGGGTGAACTCTATCGGGTTGAAGCTGAGCTCAATCAAGCCCTCTTCGCCAAGCCTCAAGGCTTAACGTCATCGCTATACACCTCGGCAGAGCAGGAACTACATAACGTTCAAGGTTGCATTGCTGAAGCTGTGGCAAAACTAACTGAGCCATTGCTGGCTTTTCTAAACGCAGAAGGATTAAGTCTTAAATCTGTAGGCAGAGAAGTGCGATCGCAACCCTTTAGCTTTAGTCAGTGGCCCACGATCCATGGTCAGCCGGTTGATCTGCACGGTTGGGGTGGGTTGTTACTGTTGGTGGGGCCGTTGCCTCAGGCTTGGAGCCTTAGCGAAGACCTGAATCTCTCCCGCGAAGAGATTCGCAGCGCTCAGGAATTGGGGGTTAACGTGTTGAATTTTGCAGCACGGCGGCGGTGTATGTATCAGTGGTTAGCGCCGCCGCCATCATAAGGGGGCATTGCCCAACCTCAGTTTCCTGATGCCTTGACCAATTCTCAACTAATCCGATTGCCTGACCCCATTGCCTGACCCTATTGCCTGACCATGGCCAAACAAATTCTGACCCAGCTTTCTACCCATACAGTCCATTTAGGCATGGGTAATGACCAATTTGAAGTCATGGTCAATAATCTTAGCGATCGGTTTGCCACCTTTGCCTTAGAACTGTCAGCTTCGGGGCTAGCTCGCCAGACTACACCAGATTGGTATCGGCTCACTCCAGACATCTCGGCAAAGATTCCGGCGGGGGATCAAGTCAATTTTGTGGTGAGCATTCTAGAAACTCCCCCGATCCCTGGTGGTTTCACTGGCAAAATGAATCTCAATGTCAATGTGACCTGTCTGGAGTTGGGGGAAGAAGACCGCCAGCTAGTCAACCTTGTTGTTGCCGGATCTGGTGTACTACCGTCCTCCCTTAGCGTCCCCAAAACTGAATTTCAGGCTGTTCCAGGAGATTTGATTGAGATCCCTTTACAGCTGTTTAATCCTAATCGTAACACCGCACATACGCGGGTTACCCTCAAAGGTTTGCCCAAAGCATGGCTTACCGACGGTCACGAGCGGCGTTTACAAGTAGCCCCCCAGGGAAGTGCCCATGGGGTATTTATCTGCCAGCTACCATCGACTAGTGAGGCAAAACCCTATCCATTTAGCATTGAAGTAAACCAGGCCGAGGCACCGATTGTCAGACAAAAAGGTATCCTCACAGTGTTGCCAACGGGCTGGGTTGAATTTGTTTATGAACTTGAGCAATCTGAAGATTCGGAACCACCATTAGAGAAAAGAGTAAATGCTGCGTCGAATCGCTATGCCCTGGTCCTCAATAACAAAAGTAATGTCCATCAATCTGTTGCCATCACCCTAAATCGGGTTGATATTCCCTGGCACCAGAAAATTTGGGCGATGTTACGTCGCCGCCCACCCATACCTGCCTCAACGACATCGCATTTACTTCAGCTCACCCCAGCACAGGTTGATCTCAAAGTGGACGATCTGGCCCAGATGAGTTTAACCCTTTCGCCAAAATCCCCCTGGTGGGGCTGGCAACGACGGCAACAGTTTCAGCTACGCCCCCAGCTACATCAAACAGAAATACGACCATCGACTCAGACCGTTGAACTGGTAGCTAACCCCAAAGTTCCCTTCTGGTTACAGTGTCTAGGTTTCCTTAGCCTGAGTATTATGGCCATTATGGCTGTCTATTGGCCCAATGGTCATCGCGGCTCTGTGAATAGTGTACAGTTCGACGGTCAGGCGAATGCCGTGATTAGTGGGGCAGACGATCATACCCTATATCGTTGGCAAGTCTCGCCGCGTCTGCAAGATGTAGCAAAGCTAACAGATACGAATAAGTCTGTGCGTGTCGTTCGTTATCGTCCCCGCAATAATGATTTGTTAGCAGCTGGTTTAGAAAATGGAGAAATTCAACTATGGGATTTTTTATCCCAGAAGTCTCCTAAAACTTTGGTATTTCATAAGGATGATCGAGTCTTTGACCTGCAATTTAGCTATGATTCCCAAAGTCTTTTTAGTGCCCACGGTAGCGGGCTGGTGCTACGCTGGGCCATGGATGATTTATCTCACCTGGGTCAGGGCACTGTTCCAGAACAGGAGCACCACTTTGACTTTGCTATTCAAGCGATAGCACCGATTGATTACACTAACCAGCAACATAATCAACAGTCCCACTGGCTGGCTGTGGGCGGACGCTTTAACCACCTGGTTTTATGGAATCTAGAAACGGATCAGCAACACTTCCTGAAGTACCCTGCTGGGGAACCCAATCACTATATCTCTAGCTTAGATACAGCAGGTGCTACTTCAACTCGCTTAGCGGTTGCAGATAATCAGGGGCGCATTACCCTATGGGATTTGGATAAATGTCTCCATAGGGTTACCGCTTGCAAAGTAAGCGACCAATGGATGGATGGCCATAAAGGTAAACCTGTAAATACCGTAGCCCTGAGTAAAAATGCCTGTTACCTGGCTAGCGGTGGCGACGATGGTCGCGTCATGCTCTGGTTTCTGAATACGGCAGGACAGGTGATGGAACAGAAGAAAATAGCCCACTTTAGTAAACCCGTTAACAGTGTTGACATTTTGCAACAAGATAAAACCCTGCTAGTGGTCAGCGGCAGTGATAACCATCGTGTCAAGCTGCATCGCACTAAGGCCAACAATAAAATCTGCCCATAAGGATACGTCGTAATGACTCATTTTTCCCTACCCATGCGATCGCTACCCGAGGTAGCTATGGAACCGTCTGAGATTGCCCTATCTCAGCCCATTGGGATTATCCTCTCCTCTTCTGGAGAAGACTCTGTGCTACCGGGCGAGCGTTTAGAAATTGGGGTGACCATTAACAACAAGGGAAACCAGAGTGCCATTATTGATGTCTACCTAGACGAATTACCAACGGCCATTCATAACTGGTGCTCTACGACACAAACCCGTCTAGCGTTGGATCCTGGTCAAGGGGAAGAAGTCACCTTTGGGTTTGATGTGCCAGCGTCAGCTTTATCGGGAGCCTATCGCTATCGACTGATCGTAGACGCCCCTAACCATTATCCTGATAGTCCGCCCCAGCGATACGAACAAGTCTTGCAGGTGTTGCCACCGACCCATACGACCGTCAGAGTAAATGATCCGACGTTTGCCGTAGAGCCAGTTACCACCACCAATAAGCCAGTTAAAACACTGCCAGGCAATCCGCTTCAGTTTCAAATATATGTTTATAACAGAGCGGACCGAGTGGATCGGTTTCGGCTACAGTGCACTGATTTAGCTGAAGATTGGGTAACCATTAATTATCCCCAGGGATTCCAAGCGCCAGGTTTGGCCATAACAGAACCCTATCTGGATTTGAACCCAGGTATGGAGGGCGTTATTTTATTGACCATTACGCCACCATCCAATGCCCTGGCAGCAACCATGCTAGCTACGCTACAGCTTAAATCTGAGAATAATCCACAACTCAAGCTGCTAGATGTTCTATACATCACCATTGATCCGGTTTATCAGCTGGATACTCGCTTTCGCACCCTGGTGAGTCGGGTACAGCGACAGCCAGGTTTATATAGTATTCAAGCCAGTAATCAGGGAAATACCCCCAGAACCCTGGAGTTCAAAATTTTAGGGCTGGAAGACGCTGATCTTTGTGACTATCAGATTCAGCCTCAATCACTGACCCTAGCTCCGCAACAAACCTTACTCAGCCAGATTTCTGTTCAACCTAAAAATCCCTGGCAGCGACCACTGTTTGGGGGTGGGCGAGTAATCAACTTTGAAATTACAACAACTGACCCAGAGAAAAAGCCACTCCTCGACATGCCCATGCAGGGGCTTTTAATGTGGGAAGCGCGCCCCTGGTGGCAAATTTTGCCAGTTATTTTATTGTTACTAGGCTCATTTATCGGGCTAATATGGTTAGCCTGGTATTTTTTTATTCGCCCCCCTGCACCCACCAACATTTTACGGTTTTCAACCGAGGATACAGCCTACAGTGCCGCCCAAGGAGACACAGTACATCTTGGGTTTGACATTGCCAACCCAAGGCGGATACAGCATCTAGAAATCGTTGGCCTATCGGCTGAAGGTAAGCTGTTGAGTGGTCCTTTAAAGTTTGACTTTACCCAGGGGTTGCCTGCCACTTTAGAGCCTCTATGTGTGCAGCGACCAAACCAGCTGACTTGCCGTAATATTCGCACTGATGCCACACGAGCAGGCGAGTATACGTTTACCCTTTCATTGATTCCTAAGCCAGGTCGTAATGCTACACCAGCAACAGCAACAGCACTGCCTGTGACAATTACCCCTGCACCGCTACCGGCCATTCTAGAACTGGTCTCGACCTTCGCTTCTTATGCTGAAGCACCGCCACAGCCAAAGACAAAATCTAAGGAGACCCAGACAAACGCTGCGAAGAAGGCCCAGGCTACGGATGGGAAAAGAGCACAAATGACAGATCTTCCCATAGCGTTTGTTCCATCTCTGCCAGAAAAAGATCCCCATGTTGCCAGAGTCAACTGGAAGGTAGATCATCCAGAACAATTAGAGACGCTACACCTGGTTGGACGAGATGCAGAAGGAGCTGTCGCTACACCAGTGTTTTCATTCGATTTTCAGGCTGGGATACCCAAAGAACTCACTGATTTCTGCCTATTAGACACCCAGTTAATTTGTCGTAATGTCCCCACAAGTCTGCGTCAGGCGGGTATATACACGTTCGATTTAATCGCCATTCCTAAAGGAGAGTTGCCTGAAAAACCTATTTCATTGACCAGTGAACCCACACACATTCAGCCGCGCCCCCCCCGTTTGTTGACGTTCACGCTCAATGGAGAACCGGCTCAGCCTAACTATTTGGTCCCTGTTGATGAGGGACAGCCTTTAGTAAATTTGGAACTAGCTTGGGCCGTAGAAGATAATCCGGGTACTCAAGTGATGCTGATGCCAGCCCCTGGCAATGTCCCCGTAGAAGGTGTTTTGCCTTTACCCCTTAGTCCAGAACCGGGTGAAACGCTCGTCTCTTTGCAGGTGATTAATGGGGCTGGAGAACAGCTTACCCGCTCGATTACGATTACCACCTATGATCCGACACCAGAGAGTCCCACAATTGTTGTGAATACAGGGGATGCAGCAGCTGGTGATGGTGATGGAGCCAATGCTGCTGGCAGTGCTGATGCTGCCGGGAATAATGGAGGTGCAATTAGGGTGCCAGTGCCTAGCAGACCAGGTACAGTATCCCCGCAGGAGCTACCCCCACAGTTTGAATAAACTGGCTGTAATCCCCGTTGGGTTTGGCGCGATACTTCCCTTGCTGGGATCAGAGAAGCACTGGAAAACTCTATCTACTCACAGCAGGGTATCCTGGCCCACGAAGTTGAAAAAGGTCGAACCGTAACACCTAAAGAATCCATTTGATCGTTTCTATGCAGAAAATACATGCTTGCGGCGACCGATTAGCTGGTAGAGCCACCAGCTAAAGAGGAACGCAACGGCTGCGATCGCAACCGACTGCCCAATCCACAACCATTCTCTATCACCTGAAATGCTTGTACCATAGTCATTTTGCCTATTTTCAGGGAATTAAGAGGGATTGAAATACGCCTGAACTACGCTTAATAGCGTTCAATTTCTAGATTTTTTAAGCCATTTTTAAGCCAAAAACCCACCCTGCACGCATATCTGCAAGAAAGAACAGGTAGACAGTATTTATATATATCTATCTAGGTCAACCTGACTTTTCCTGCTAAGTCCTAGAATTGCCTAATAGCAAGGGTTCTGAAACCACACTCAATTCTTAATAAGCTGACCTTATTGAGAATTGAGCCGCGAGGTTAAAGGGCTTCCAGGGCGTTAAAATTGAGCAGATTTTTCTCTGAAAAAGATAATGGGAAAAGTCAGCAAAGGTGACACCAATACAGCCCGTGGGGGTGCAACCGGTACCCGCAAGATGCGGGATGAAGGGGAGGTGCATATCAAGCTACTGGCTAAGGGCAAAGCCCGGATCACGTTCCCAGATGAAGCGCCCTTTATCCTGCACTATCCCAACTTGGAAGCCTACACCCAGGTAACTGACAGCTATTTAAGCGAGCATGATGCACTCATTGATGAGCTAGCTGAGGATGATTTTGAAAGTCAAATCATTAAGGAATCCCCTTCAATAAAGCTCCCTACGAAATGGGAAGTGGCTAAATCCAAAATGCAGGCTGTGGATAGCCCTTTACGACCTCTAATGGAGTGGTTTGAAAGCAGAAATGAAAACTCATTCTCCATGCAGTTCATCAAAGAAAATGGGAAGTTGCTAAACACCATAGGAAAGCATGAATATTTTGATGGAAGTAGCGCTAGAGAAAAAGTAGAATCTGCTGTGCTTTTATTGGTCAGGGATGGACTACTTTATTATGATGGCGAGGCTGTTTTTAATAACAATAAATAGCCTCTTGGCGATTGGGTGGGCGTTGGGTGATTTTTACTCTGGGCGCACTGGGTGATAAGAAAAATCAAGCCGCCCAGACCGCCCACCCAGAGATCGCCCAGACAATCGCCCAGCATTTTTAGATTGCATTTACGTAGTTTTAAAGAGACAGAAAAATACTTAAATTAAAGGTATTTATATGATGTCAAATACGGTTCCTAAATTAGTCATCACGTATGATCTAAGAATTGCTAATCTCACGCGATATAAAAAAGTTAAATTAACTATTCTACAGCTCATTTTAACTCAATAAATCACTGCATCTACATTCCAAAAAAATCACTAAATTGTCACCAAAAAATAAATCAAAATCCCGAAAATCATCAAGCGCTAAAAGACCAAATCAGTAATCTGATCGAGTCATATGATCCGTCCGGTTCTGCACTGCTTGAAATTGCGGTTGATGTCGCTGACAGGTACTCAGCACTCGCGCAGGTATCAGAACTGTTAGCCGCATCCCATAGTCAAATGCGAGTGCTTGAACATCGCCACGCGCTACTTGAGAAGCACGGCATTCCAATTCAATAAAAACCATTGCATCTACTACATGCCTGGAAATCAAGATATGTCACTGAATCAACATGAAAACTACGAATCGAAAACCAGGCTTCACCCGCCATAGGGAAAGCAGTCAGTAACCACATCAATACGCGCTTTGAGCGGTAGCTGTAGATTCGGTTACCGCTCGCTTTTTGAAGAGGGGTACTGAATGCTTGCAGCTAAAGGCTTTGAGGGTGCGGGGATTGTGCGTTTCTTGCTGTTAGAGGTATCAGCATTCTGATCGAGGTCGCGGCAGAGGATGAAGGCGTCATTGATAAAATTATTTGGCTTAAGAAAATACTGGATGGTGATGCCCAACACGAAAAGGAGCTTAAGCAATCTGGCACTGTGAATGATGATTGCGCTTGAGTATAGAGACGAATTACTCAAGGAAAACGGAATTCCAATCGAGTAACCCGCAACTTAGTCTCACTTGCTTCCGAAAAATCACTGCATCTACTTGATTCCTAGAAATGAAATCATGTTGCTGAATCAAAATGAAAAACACAAAAGCAAAACTACGCCATGGCAGACATCGGGGTACTGGTCGGTAGAAGCCTAAGCCATGGATAAATGTAAGCGGTAGCTATGGACATTTCAGGCTACCGTTCTCCTAACATCACTATCACTTAACAATAGATATACATATTGAATTTACGGCTACGGCTACCGTTGCATCCGGTTCTACGACTATGGATGCCTGGTGGGTAGTTGAATAGTTATAACTTGTGGCTATCAATAACTGGCTTTAACAAGCTGTGGCAGGCTATGGCAAATTACAGCAGTCGAACCACAGTTACAGTTCCGTCTCGTTATTCTTGATAGTTTGCCCATTTCTGTCCAAACTATCGGGAGTTGTACTGATAACTGCCGATGCGCAGATTACGGAAACGCTTTACCGTCCCTAAGCTCCCTGAGAAATATCAACAGTGGCTAAAGCGTAATTGGTGGTGGCTGCTCATTGGCTTGACGATCTTTGTAATAGCATTTCTAGCCTTTGTCTTAGATAACTGGTGGCCTAGGACCGGGTTTAATGGGAAAACCTTGTGGGAGTGGCTTGAATTACTGGGTGTTCCACTTACCTTGGCAATACTTGGTTATTTTCTACAGCAACAAGAGCAGAAACGAGCAAGGGAGTATGCCGACCAGCAACGCGAAATTGCGGCAGACGAGGCAAAAGACGAAATTTTGCAGGCTTACTTTGATCGGCTATCAGTACTCCTAGTTGATAAAAATTTATTAGCGATCGCTTCTAAAATTTATCCGAAAGGTAAGAGCAGGAAGCAGCATAGCTTCTATCGATTAAGTAAAGAAGAGAAGCAATTATATAAAGCTAGAGAGGTCGCTAGGGCTCAAGTCGTAACACCTGAACAGCAAGAACTCTTTTATGCTGCCGTCGATTGGTAATAGAGCCTTTGTTATTCACCTTGACAGTTTCAAAAGTGAATGTCTGAAGCTTCGGAATATTTGGGGTTGCGATCGCATCTGGGAAATGCAGCTCAATTGACTTCACCAATCGCTCAAATTGCCCGTCTTGAAACAGGTCTACCCATTGATAATCGGCTAGGTTGATGCCGTATTCCTCCTGTCGCAGCTCGGGTACTTGACAATCATCTAAGCGAACCGGAATCAGATATATGTTCCCGGGTGGCATATCCCCCATTTTCTGAAGGGCCATTCTAAATTCACGTTGGATATAGCCTTGCTTAGCAACCGACTGTTTGGATAGGCAGGCAATGAAAACGTCACTTTCTCGGATTGCCTTAGGAATTTCTGCTCGCCAGCTTTGACCAGGCAGTAAATCAACTTTGTCTAACCAGGGCTTGAAACCTCGCTCCTTTAGCCGATTGTATAAGTCAATAACAGCATCCTTATCTTCACTAGCATGGGCCAAAAATATCTGGATCATCGACTACAATGGGACTAACATCACATCACATTTGGAAAGCGACTCTGCCCGCCAAGTTAGAGTCGTTTTCTGTATCTATAGCCTATTAAAGCTGGTCTAGTTGATGGATGTCAGGAATCTAATTCTGGGCACTGTAGGTATAGATGGCAGACAACCTGCCACTATTCAAATTTCTATAACAAAGCTGCCCCTGATGCTCAGTGCATCGGGGGTTATTTAATGCCTATGGAATCCCCATAACTCAGCAAGGTCAGAAGTGATGCTAGTGAAGGGTAACAGCGGTTGCGATCGCACAAATTATTTTAGTTATTTAGCGCAGACGTGAATGCCTCTATCAGGGCATTGAGTATGTATTCTTCAGGCTGAATATCTACACGGCCAAACAAGTTTAAACCGCTCAGGGCATAGCTCTCTAGCTGTCTCATGCAAGCTCTTTACCTCACTCCAGTTCAAAACCTGCGAGCTAGCATCTAACACCAACTGCGCCACAAAAGGCGAGGTTGGATATGGAAACTTTACACAACTGGGAAGTTTAGTTAGTTTCATGTTGTTAATCAAGCTGATTAACAACCGCAAGAGGGAAAGAAGAGTCGCAAGCTTTATCCCTCTTGCTCTTTTATTATATCCGTTGTATACAACAGACAACATCAGTATAGTAACACTTTATTTTTGTATATTTTCCCTGTATACCATGGATATATCTACACCTTAAGATTATGGCTAATAAAAATCCAGTTCAAACAGCCGCGTTCAAAGCTCAACAAGTTCCGAAATATGGCGATAAAGCTCTAGGTAAGCCTATTTGCGTGCGTTATCTTGCTGATATCGACGAAATCCTTAGAGATCTCCCTAATCGTCAGGAGTTTATTAGAAATGCGGTAGCCAGTGCATTAATTGAACAAGGTTTACTTGATACCTACGGCGATAGCACCCATAAAGATAAAATCAACCAGCTTCTGAACGATGCGGATCGGGTCAAGACTCTAGAGGCTAAAGTAATCGAACTGGAACGCCAGCTTAAGGCCATGTCTAACGCTACGACCACCGCTAAACCTGAGCTAGAGCCGAATCTATTGGGTACTGACTGGTCCCAGGTACCCAGTGCTGAGCTAAAGGGTAGTCAGGCCCCCGGCAGTGCAGAGGAGAAAATCAGACGTGCTATTGAGGCTATCCGGGCCTACAACGAAGGTAAAGAGCTAAGCCAAATGTACAGACTGTCTGAAGCTAATGTTAGATATCTGTCAGGTTCACGGCATGGCACTATCAAAGCTTATTTTGCTGCTAATCCTGAGCTAAACGATTACAACACTAGCTACGGCTTCACTGTTCAGCATGATCGGGGCAAGACTCCCATTGCTGAAGTTATTGAATGGTAGGGTTCAGATAGTGTCAGATATATACTCCTGATAGCGGTTGCGATCGCACGCATCGTATTAGTTATTTAACGCAGACGTTAAGGTTTCATGCTCGGACACCAACCAAAGTAGATGCCAACGGCGTGACTCAACCGGGTCACAGCTTGTCTGATAGCGCTCCTTCAGTTCAGCCGATGAAAGATGGGGGACGATACGATGTTTTCTAGGCATACCCTAGAGTCTCATATTTCGGTCCCCATTAATTTGGATTTGGTATACTGGCCTTCTCCAACTGACATAATCTCTATGAACAATGGTCAAGGTTAACCAAGAGGAATAAACCTTATTGGCTTTCGGGATGGTCTGAGTCTCGAAGCCCAAACTTAAATACAAGTGTCTTACCTAGGCGTTCCCAGTGTTTACCATTCTCTGAGAGTGCTTTTTTAGCAGCTTCTTCCGACTCTAAAATAAAGTGGAGTTCATTGTCTAAAACCTGGATATCAATAGCTGTGAATGTATTTTGTTCAACTCCTAGTTCAACATTATCCATATACTCAGCTAGTCCAGCTGCTGATTGCAAAAGAGCATAGTGATTGCCTGAGGCTTTCTCCCATGTTGCCGCGTCACCATGGGAATGTTCATCGACCCCAAAAATCGTAGTCTGAAAGAAAAAGGGTTTCTCAGCTGAACCGTTATTAAACCCCAGAAAAACAGTCAGGACTTCAAATTTGCTACCCACTGAATCCTGAGCTACCAAGATATTCTTAGGTTTGCGCATGAATTCACGCCACTCAGCTTTATCCTCACAGATGACAGGCTGACGCTCCTTGAGAATATATCGTTGAAAATCTTGAGGAGGAGTTAGGGGACCGATCATGCCTTAAAACAGAGGTACGATATCCTGAGCTGCAATCGATTGAATTGTCCAATTTGTAAGGCAAATAACCAATATCTGGTTACCTATCACCTTGAGCACTTCGTAAATTTGATAGCTGGGTTGCTGTGCGATTAAATCACCCTGCCGTAAAGCTTGGATGACAGAATCACTTTGGGATTTTGTACTCATACAGCAGTGGGGCACGAAGCTGAAATTGTTTTCTCCAGTGTAATCACACTAGTGATTAATTCCCTGTGATCGCAAATAGAATTGCCCATCCTTAGTTTCTGAGGGAAGATTTTTACGGGGCACACTGTCCCTGCGCTACCTAGAAGACCCTAAGCCAATACCCTAACTACTAAGAGTTTCCAGGTTAGCTTAGGATGAACTTTCACCAGCCCTATCCCGAATTACATCCTGCAAAACCTCAGGTAATTCATCTAGGCTATCGATACCATTAATCAGCACATTCCCCACGGTTGTTTGCTTGCCAGGGAACAGCCCTGATGCTTTGCCACAGCGAACATTGATATAGGATTCAGGGGTATCCAGGTAGCAATCCAGCATGATGCCTTTGCCTACATCGAGCTCACTACTGGGTGGCTCAAGCGGTGCAACATAAGATGCTGATGCCAGATAGACTTCATTCGGCTTAACCCTATTTGGGTTTTCGGCTCGGATAGTGTCTAAGCGTTTCTTTAGTTCAGATTGTCGCTTGGTTGTACCAAAGCTATAGACTGTGCCCAAAGGTCTGCCTGGAACCCTATACTCATTTCCGGGGACCCACTCAGTTCCATCAGGGCCATACATCCGAGTCCAGCTATTTTCAGGATTCTGACTGTCGTCGTACGAAACACTCCTAACACCGTTTTTATCTGTTCTGTCCGTATAACAATAGTAAGTGAGCTGCATAAGAGGTAGAACGTCTGTTCCCTATAAATTCATCATTATTAGCCCAGATACTGACTGTATTTGTCTTTCTGTTAGGTAGATACATGATCAGGGTGTATTGCTTCATTGAATGTCTCCAGTGAGATTGTTACTTGTATGGCACCCCAGATATGACAAAGCCAGACTTTTGGAACTAGCAACTTTTGTGTTGCACAATGCATCAGCCAGTCGATAAATTACTGACCAGAAAGGTTTTCTGTTGAACGAATAGTTTTCTCCTCAAAGCGCTCTTTAGGTACAGAAACCGTTATGTAGGTATGAAGATGTTCGATATCGACATACCATGCTTGTTTTCGCTTAACCCAACGTTCTTGGATCAATTTGATAGGGGCACCTTTGTCAAAGATTGAAAACTTCTCGGTAGCTACATAGTCCATCCGTTTTAACCAATCACATTGGAACAAATACAGTTTTTATCGATAGAGCACCCTAGATATTGCAAAGCCGTCACACTTCAGGGAATGACAGCTTACTGGGAAAGACCTTGACTTAACATTACCTAACTTGTAATAGATCAAACTTCATCTGACAGAGGGAGGTTATCTGACACTTAGAGATGTGTCAGGTTGTGTTTGATTTTTGACACTCTTTTCTCCGTATTGATCTAATTGTTTTTCGTTTGCTAAATGCGCACTATCGAGAAAGGTTTGTATTGGTGTCTTGCCGTAACAATATCGACCTGAATGGGGGCGTTCCCAATTGTAATACTCTATCCATTCATCCACATCATTTTGTAGTTCCTCAAGACCTTGATTAGGGCAAACGCATACTCGGAATGGGAATATCAAGGGGCATCCTTCTGAACTCATACCCTATGCCTGCCCCAGTTGAGAATTCAGTTACCCTGCTTGAGCATTGCAGAGCCCTTGAAGATCCCCGAGTTGAGTACCTGGTGGAGCATCGTCTGCTCGATATTATTGGCCTCACGATTTGTGCGGTGATTTGTGGGATGGATAGATAGTATTAGTGGATTGATTGTTGAGTAGTTGAGTAGTTTTCCATTTTTTCTGAATAGATAGGTGGCAGGATTAAGCCATTTTTAAGCCCATCGAAGATCTGGTATAGGCGAAAGCTAAAGAGCACAGCAACTGCAGCGATCGCAACCGACTGCCCAATCCATAGCCCCCGACTACCCAGCTCTAGCTGAAACCCTAGACCATAGCTCACCGATAGACCCACACCCCAAAAGCCCAGCACATTTAGCGCCATCGGTACTCGGGTATCTTGCAGCCCCTGTAGTGCACCGTACACAGCCTTTTGCAAACCATCCAATACCATCGTGATCGCCGCAATCGTCAGCAACGGCATTGCCAACATCACAATGCCTGCATTCTCAGGGCTATTCACATCTAAATAGATGCTAATCAGCTGTTTGGGGAACAACAAAAATGCTAACGACCCAACGGTCATCGAAACCGTCGTCAGCCCCAGACTTACCCAGGTAGCCTGTTGCATACCTGCTAAATCTCGCTTGCCAAACCACTGCCCTATGCGAACTGTGGTGGCAAAAGAAATCCCTAGTGGCACCATAAATACCACCACAATGGTTTGCAGCACCACCTGATGAGCTGCCAGTGCATCGGTTCCCAAGCGACCCATTAACAACATAATGGTTAGAAAGAATCCTGACTCCAAGCCAGAAAAAATGCCAATAGGCACACCCACCCAAACTAGCTTTTTGAGTACTCGCAGTTTAGGCCAGTGTAAGGTATGGAGAATCTGATACTGTCGAACAGCAGGATGCAGACGCACATACAGTGCAAGAGCCATAAACATTCCCCACCAGGTGAGCATGGTGGCTAAGGCTAGACCTGACAATCCCATGGCGGGCAAGCCTAATTTTCCAAACCCCAATATATAGTTGGCAACAATGTTGAACAGGGTACCCACTACAATAGTGACCATAATAGGCTTAGCGTGGGACAAGGCAGACACTGTTGAGCGTAGAGCCGTAAACCCTGCCATGGGCAAAAAGCTCCACAGGATAATCTTGAGATAAGTGTCGGCCAGTTCAACAACAACTGGGTCTTGACCACTGCGAAGCATCCAAACACCCAAATGACCAGTAAACGCCATGGCTGGTATGGCCACCAGTAATGCCAACCATAGACCCTGACGAGATACCTGTTGAATTCTGCCTCTCTGTTCAGCCCCAAAGGCTTGGGCTACCAAAGGACTGACCCCCATCACCACACCGGTGAAGGCGGTCATAACCACAATGTAGATAATGGCGGCCAATCCCCCGGCTGCTAAGACATCTGGCCCCATGCGACCCATCATGATGGTGTCGGCAAAACCAGTAGCGGATTGTGCCACCTGGGCACTGATTAGGGGAACGGCTAAGTTGAAAAACTCCTTTATTTCAGAACGCAGAGCATTCTGACGAATTGTTATGGGGAAGGTCATGGTAAAAAGCGTTTCAATAAAACCACTGTAAAGACTTCAGGCGGCTATCGATATCTATGGCTTGTAACGGTTCCATCAAAGCCATAGAACTCAGAGGTTAAATCGCCGCAGAATAGGCCTCATCTAATTTGAGGGTGGTACCTGAAATAAACTTGGCATCGTCTGAGAGCAAAAAGGCAACGGCTTTGGCCAGCTCTTGGTAGGTGGCAGGTCGGCCCCACATCAGGTCGTCTGGCACATTCCAGCCTTCTAGTTCGGCCATATCATTGGCCACAAAGAAGGGGGCAATGGAGTTGATGCGAATGCGATCGCACCGATACCGTTTGGCATACAGCTTGGTAAAGCCTTCCATCGCGGTCCGCAGGGTACCGCTAAAGGGGGTTCCCAATGATGGTTCGTGGGAGTCACAGGCAGAAATCGTCACCATGGCCCCACCACCCTGCCGTCGCATGGGCTCTGTCACCAATCGAGCCAGACGAACAACGCTGAGAAATAACATTTCAAAATGGTCAAGCCACATTTGATCTGAAATCTCCAGCAAATCAGGCCGAGGCGGATCACCAAAGCTCATAACTACCCCATCAATACGCCCCCACTGGTCCAATGTGCTTTTTACAAGGGTTTCCAAATCAGCTGCACTCGACAGAGAACCCTGGACCCCAATGCCCTGCAGAGATGCTGCCAGATCTAAAACAGACGCTGAACGGGCCAACAGAGAAACGTTGTACCCCTGGGCTGCCAACTCTTTGGCACAACCGGCACCAATGCCCCGGCTAGCCGCCGTCACAATTACGACTTTGTCCCCCATTGTCGTCAACCTCACTAACTGTTTTTGGTCTAACACAGCATTATTTCCACCTTAATCTGTGCTTTTCTAGAAGAGAAGTCCATAGGCAGGCATATCACCTGTGCCCACGGGGAATAAATGCTAAGTGTTTTTAACCAGCTGCCGGAGCTAATCGCCTTTGTTGAAAGTGTTGATGTGGGAAGCTTTAGTGCCGCTGCGCGTTCGTTAGGCACGACCCCTTCCGCCATTAGTAAGCGGGTGGCCAAGCTAGAAGATCGGTTAGGTATACGACTATTGCAGCGCACTACCCGATCACTAAGTCTGACCGCCGAGGGAACGACTTACTACGATCGGGTAGCACGACTGCTACAGGAACTGGAGGATGCTAACGACAGCGTTATCTCGGGCGGTCGTCCCCGAGGCAAACTAACGGTTAGTGCATCCCTCGATTTTGGGCAACGGTTTTTAATGCAGCGACTGCCTATCTTCTTGAAAGAATATCCAGAAATTCAGGTGAATTTGCAATTAACTGAGCGACTGGTGGATTTAGTGGCTGAGGGCATTGATGTGGCGATTCGACTGGGGGACCTGGAAGACTCTAGCCTCATTCGCAGACACCTGGGCTATGCGCAGTTTATTTTATGTGCGTCCCCCGGCTATTTACAAAAGTATGGCAACCCCGCCACACCAAAGGACCTGGTGCAACATAACTGCATGCGCTATCTCTTTAACGGGCAACCCCTTCCCTGGGAATTTCTCATTGATGGTGTTTGGCAAATAATTCCCGTCCGGAGTTCCTTTAATTCTGACAGTGGTGAATCTCTGAAAAATGCAGCATTAAGCGACCTTGGCATTGTCCGTATGCTGAGTTTCCATGTAAAAGAAGAGTTAAAAACCGGACAGTTAGTGTCGCTCTTTTTTGAACAGCTGCCACCGGGATTAGCAACCCAGGCTGTTTTCACCCACCGTCGTAATTTATCTCCTCGGGTGCAGGTATTTCTTGAGTTTTTGAGCACTCACTGTACTGTTTCTTAAAATCATTCACTGTGTTTTTAGGGCGATCGCACAGGTCGATACATAAAAATGAAGCACAGTGTGAATTACACGTGTAGTTCTTATCGGTAAAAGTGATTTATGATTTGAGACAATGACCTGAAGAAAAACTGGCTCCATGGGTCTGACAATCGCCAGATGGCGTTATGGCAATCAGACGAGGATGGCTAAGAAATCTGTCTAGAGCTTATTCATACGTAAAGCGGTAACCTGTTCCCCTAATGGTCTCGATCAAATGACGACCCAGCTTTTTCCTTAGATAGCCCACATAGACATCAACAATATTGGAGCCCGGATCGTAGGTATAGCCCCAAACGTCATCCAGTAGTTTTTCTCGGCTCATAATTTGCCCTGGATTACGTACAAATGCTTCAGCCAGCAAAAATTCTCTACTAGAAAGCTGAACAGCATTCCCATTAACTCGCACTTCTCGGGTGCGTAAATTTAACTCTATCCCCTTAAAGCTCAGAAAAGTCAGGGGGCTACTGGGGCGACTTTGAGCAACATGCACATTATGTAGACGGGCTCGAACACGGGCGAGCAATTCCGCAAACTGGAATGGTTTGGTGATGTAATCATCTGCACCATGATTAAAACTGGTGACTTTATGATTGATGCCGTGATGAGAAGAAAGCACAATCACCGAGAGTGGTATTCCCTGTCTTCGTATCTCATCGAGCACAGTAATGCCATGCTTCATGGGCAGTTCCAGATCAAGAATCATGAGATCAAACTGTCTATTTAAGACGGCTTCGATCGCATCTTCGCCATTATGAACAACAGCTGTTTCATAGCCATTGGCCTGCAACCCCTTTTCCAAAAAGTGGGTAACTCCAGGAGCATCGTCCGCAACTAAAACACGTTTCATCATGATTACAACTAAAATTCAAAACTTGAGGCAAGTAGTCTAAAGCCTTAGAGATCACTTGATCAATCATGTCTAAATATTCTATCTCAAAATTTCATTGTACTAAACGGTTTAGTAAGGCGTACATCATCCACAGTCTTTTCCAATATCTGCGCCCGTCCATAGGCTTCATGGGTTAGGGTCTCTTGCTCTTGCCATAAGGTTTCGATCTGTTCTTTTTGAGCCTGGACTTCTTGGGTCAGGGCTTGGGCATCCTCCGGCGTCATCGGATGTTGACAACAGAAACATTTAGAGCTAAGTTTATGTTGTCGATGTCAACATTGATGTTATAGCCTTATTTTGGGTGTCGATTATGGATGGCCTTAGTGGGCAAAGTTTATTCAACGCTGCGTCGATACTCTGATCATTCTCTTCATTTTGCGATCGCAATCATCATTCGTTTGACCGTTGGAGGTCACCATGAAAACTACACGCAAAGACTACGACCTAATCTTGATTGGCTCTGGTATTGGTGCGTTAACCGTGGCTAGTTTGATGGCCCAGCTACGCGATAAGCGTGTGCTGATTCTAGAGCGCCATTTTGTCCCAGGTGGTTTTACCCACACGTTCCAGCGTAAAGGGTTTAGCTGGGATCCAGGTCTGCACTATGTTGGGCAAATGGAAGCAGGCTCTGAAGTTCGTAATTTGTTTGACCTGATTACGAACCAACAGGTGCAGTGGCAAAAGATGCCAGAGCCCTTTGAAAAATTTGTCTATCCCGAGTTCAGTTTCGACCTCTATGGTGACCCTAAGCAGTTTCAAGCTGATCTAACCAAGCAATTTCCAAAAGAATCCCAGGCAATTCGTCAGTACTTTAAGGATATTCCTAAGGCAGCTGCAGCATTGTTTCTCGATGCGGCCAAACACAACAGTGCTTTTCTGTTCAAAGTAGTCGGTGAAGTGGCAAAACTCTGGCATGGAACTAGTCTCAATCTGACAACTCAAGACTATCTAGATCAACACTTTCAAGATCCCCAACTGAAAGCATTGCTCGCCTCTCAATGGTTAGACTATGGTCTGTCACCAGCAGACAGTCCCTTTGCCCTCCATGCCACGATTGTTAACCACTATCTCAACGGAGGCTATTATCCTGTAGGCGGATCTGGCACCATTGCTAACAGCGTACAGCAGGTAGTTGAAGCTAAGGGTGGCAACGTATTGGTGAGCCGAGAAGTTACTGAAATTTTGCTTGACGGTGACAAGGCTGCTGGGGTGCGGGTGCGTAATTTGAAAGCAAAAGAAGAGACATTTGAAGACTATTATGCACCTACAGTCGTATCTAATGCTGGAGCCTATAACACCTACTTCAAGTTCATTCCAGACAACTATCCCATTCCATTTCGAGAATCTCTGCAACAATTTGTGGAAGCGCATCCACCAGCCACAAATGTGTCTGTATACATCGGTTTCAAAGATGATCCACGGCGGTTAGGTTTCAAGGGCGAAAACCATTGGATTTACAACACCTTTGACCATGGGGCTGTGGAACAACAAAAGGGGAGCTGGATTCATACAGGTCAGCCGCTTCAGGTATATCTGTCGTTTCCATCGCTGAAAAATCCTTATGCCAAAAAACACACAGCCGAATTGATCGCCTCTGCCGATTACGCTAGCTTTGCCGCCTGGCGGGATCAGCCTTGGTTACATCGAGATCAAGATTACAATGCCCTCAAGCAACGTATCCAGAACGTTTTGCTAGACATGGTTGAACAACATTATCCAGGGTTCTCAGATCTCGTAGACTACTGCGAAGTATCCACACCTCTCACTAATGAACATTTCACAGATCATCCTCAGGGTGGAATATACGGATTACCCATGTACGCAGAACGATTTGCAGCTAAGAACCGAGGCTGGACCAAGATCAAAACACCGGTGCCAGGGCTATATATGACCGGCAGTGATGTTTGTATGATGGGTATTGCTGGCTCAATGATGGGAGCAGTTTTGACGACCAGTCACTTGCCTGATGGGATATCTATGGCTCAGGTATTTGCAAAGGCGGCGAAGGCCCAGGGGCATAAAGAGAATGGCCTTACAGAAACATCACACACAATGCGTTTAGGAACGTAGATCAAAAGTTCTACGATTCATAGTTCTGCAGGCTGTCAATTTAGATAATCCCCCTAATTATTCACGTTGTCCAAACCCTGTTAATGGATAAACCATATCCCAAAACAGCTCTTGCTCTCCCGCCTGCTGCAGAATGATTTGAGACCCCGTTGTCACCTTACCAACAGCCTTACACGTTAACCCATGGGGCTGAAACAGTTTCTTGACCTGGGCAAGACGCTCAGGCGGCACAGTAAAAAGAAAACCAAAGCTAGGAAAACTCGTGAGCCATTTCTCCCAGGCAACGTTCGGTGGGTGCGGTACCAAATCCAGGTTCAAGGTAGCCCCCACCCCTGACGATTCAGCCAGCATTAGCAGGGTGCCCACCAGACCGCCCATGCTGATATCCTTACCTGCGGTGCACAACTCAGCGCTCGCCAGCTCAGGGAGTAAGGCTATCTGTTGTCGCAGCATCGCAGGCTCAGCCGTTGTTGCAGCATTCCAAAACGGATAGGTCTCGTAGTAACTGCCCGCCATGTTTACCACCATGACCAAATCATCGCCGGGTTGTGCATCAAAACTGGTGATTAGCCGCTGTGCGCGCCCCAATATGGCAACGGCAAGACCATCGTAGGGGCTATGGCAGTTGGTATGTCCGCCAACAATAGGCACATTATACGCACGGGCAGCCGCCTGCATTCCCTTCCACAAAGGAGTGCAGGCGGTGACAGATTGACTCCAAAGTGTATCCACTACGGCGATGGGTGTCCCTCCCATGGATGCAACATCCGAAATGTTGACCATAATGGCACACCAGCCCGCAAACCAGGGATCCTGGGTGACTAGCTGGGGCCACAGACCTTCGGCAGCCAGCAGCAGATAACCATCGCCATCGGGGATGGCCGCACAGTCATCGCCTAAGCGAATCGGTTCTCCGGCAGCCGTTTGCACATATTGCCCAATGGCTGTGGCAGCTGTTTGGATATCCCGTTTGTTGAGGATACTGACAGATTCCTGGAGGGAGTTAACCAGGGTAAATAGGCTGGGTTGCTCGGTTTTAGGGGTGGTGGGTTGCATGGCCTTCATCCCCCGGTCCCTTCTCCCTGGGGAGAAGGCGGGTTAGGGATACTTAGGCATTTTCCCGAAAAGGTTATATCAACTGGAAGTCCTCCTTTTTTGGGTGAAAGTATCTGTGTTATCCCCATTAGGCATACTGGGGTTTCCCGAATTCTGGGGGGAACAAGAGTCAAGTCTAACACTCTACAACTCCCCCTTAAGCCACCTGCGCAAGAGGTAATTCTGGACGAGGCTGATCCGTAGCAGGATAATATTCCAAATCAGCTTCCATCAGATGGTGGGGGTGTCCCAGGATTTCAATTTCCTCCAGGCTATGCCAATGGAGGCGGGTGAAGAAACGCACGTTTTGCAGTTGAACGGTGGCGAGGAAGCGATCGCACCCCCAAGTATTTGCTGTTGTTACTGCCTTTTGAATCAATCCTTTACCAATGCGACCCACCCGCCGAAAGTCTGGATGCACACCTAAACGCCCACCATACCAAAGCCGAGGTTTCTCCTCATAGATACGCACCACACCGACAACCTGGTCAGGCTGGTCGGGCGTGTGGGCAATGGCCACAATGGGGTACGACGTATTGTCAATGGCATCGCGATCATGCCCCTGGAATAGACCTTGCTCTTCACAGAAAATCTGTTGCCGCAGGTTGAAATAGTTGGCAATATCTGGTTTAGAAAGGGCAAGTTGAAAACTATACGTACGTTTTTTCATGGCTTTGAAAAATTTGTATGAACATAATTCCAATGGTGAAATTATTTCTGAGAACCTCCTCCCCTGACGCTACGCTTTAGCGCATGCCCTTTGGGCTTTAGGGTAGGTGACGTAGGCGACGGGATCTCGACCGATAACGCCAGTTGTTGATACCCCCCTCCCTACTGGTTCTCCTTATTAAGGGGAATCAGATACCGCCAAGCCTCTGACGTCGGTAGACCATTATTGGCCCATAAATTCTTTAACTCTCAAACAAAGACAACGCCGAACAAGCCCCACATTTAGCGCAGCCCGCCTTCATCTCACTGGATAACAGATTCGCCTGCTTCAGCATTCGCCCAATGCCCTGATACAGGTCATACATAAACTCACTGCTGGGAGGCTTATGGTCAGCCAATGGCGTGCCCCCAATGGGAACAAAGGGAACAACAAAGGGATAAACACCGATATCTATCAGCCGTTCGCTGACCTCCAGTAATGTCTCTTGGCTATCCCCCAGTCCAGCCAACAAATAGGTGCTGACCTGACCGCGACCAAAGACTTTGGTGGCTGCTTCAAACGCTTTGAAATAATAGGAAAGAGGTACTTTGGCTTTACCCGGCATAATCTTAGCGCGCACCTCGGGGTCTGCCGCTTCTAGGTGCATGCCTAAACTGTCGATGCCTGCTGCACGCATGCGATCAAACCAGATAAAATCATTGGGGGGCTCACACTGGGCTTGAATGGGAAGATTTACACGGGCACGAATCGCCTGGGCACATTCGGTTAGATAGGCCGCACCGCGATCGGTTGTGTTAGGGGTGCCTGTGGTCATAATCATGTTCTCCACTCCGTCCAAACGGACAGCGGCTTCAGCGACCTCAGCCAGTTGCGCGGGTGTTTTTTGAGCAATGGTGCGATCGGCGGCTAACGATTCACCAATGGCGCAAAACTGACAGGCTGTTTTCCGATTCTCATAGCGGATGCAGGTTTGGAGAACTGTTGTAGCCAGAACATTGCGACTGTGGAGCAGAGCAATCTTCCAATAGGGAATGCCGTCAACAGTTTGTAGATCATAAAACCGAGGCTGTTCTGGAAAATCTAACTCGGTGATCACCTGATCATCCTTAGTGAGAACAGACTTACCAGACTCACAATCCACACCATAGGGTGACTGGGCTGCACCATCCGTATACACCGGAACCATAAAGGTGGTTTCACCAATGGTGACTGCCTTATGGTCGGATGGACCCGCTCCTCCTTTACGGCCCGATGCACCAACGGTATCGGTAACCAAGTTGAGGCCCTTGGTCTGAAGCTCGGTAATCACCTGCTGTGAATTCATGGTGGAAGAAGTAAAAGGAGAATCTAAAGGATTGATAAATGGGGAAAAGGGAATGAGGAGAACTATGTGAAGAAGGGTGGCTTCCCGAGGGTACTCTTCTATTCAGGTGTTTCCTCTAGTGCGGGCAAAGAATCTGGCTCACCGGGGAGAAGTTCTTGAGTCATACTCCCTGGGGATACAACAGAATACGGAGTTTTATTAACGGTTAGCTGTAATAAATCAGGACGGGCGTAGTGGCCGACTGAGTCCATCATGCGCTTACGTTTGGTGATTAGGGAAAAGTCTAGATCTGCGATCGCAATCCCCTCTCCTTCCCGAATCGGTTCACACAACGGCACCCCTTCCGGACTAATAATGGTGGTATAGCAGCCACCCCGCAAAACTTTCTCCAACGCTTCATTGGGAGCAATCTCACTCACCTGATCAGGCGTTAACCACCCCGTAGCATTGACCACAAAACAGGCAGACTCCAGCGCATGGTGGCGAAGCGTTACCTCAGTCTGGTTTGCAAAAACCTCTCCTACCATGGAGCCAGGAAACTGAGCACAGTGAATCTGTTCATGGTTGGCCATTAAACTATATCGGGCCAGCGGGTTGTAATGTTCCCAACAAGCCAGGGCCCCGACCCGACCAACTGCCGTATCGCACACCTGTAAACCAGACCCATCCCCCTGCCCCCAAACCATGCGTTCATGGTAAGTAGGCGTGATTTTGCGTCGTTTAAGCAGACAGGTACCATCTGCATCAAAAATTAACTGAGTGTTGTAAAGAGACCCCTTATCCCGCTCATTTACCCCCAGCACAATGACCATCTCATGGTTACGAGCGGCACGGCTCACCGCCTCAGTGACCGGCCCAGGCACCTCAACAGCCTCTTCGTAAAGCTTCATATGCTCTTTGCCCATCAGCACGGGGGGCAGCACAAATGAAAAGTATGGATAGTAGGGGACAAACGTTTCCGGAAAGACAATTAGATTAGCCCTCTCACGGGCAGCGTCATCAATGGCCTTCAAGACTTTTCCCAATGTACCTTCACAGCTATGCAATACAGGTGAAATCTGTACCGCAGCTGCTCTTACGGCTCGAGAATAGTCCATAGATACTTTCTCCCCCACAGGATTTTCAACATCATTTTAGAGTGTTAGACAGTAGGTAATAGGTGTTAGACAAAACTGACACCCAATACCTACTACATAGTACCCGATAGCAGAAACTTGGCAGTTATTTCATCCGCCCATCGACTCATCCCCATTTGATAGTGGGCCAACTTACGCCACAGAGTACTAGTGCCTTTTTTACATGGTCCAAGTATCGAGAACAAACGCCCCATCCTTACGGTGCATCAAGATAATGTCCAAGACATCCAAAGGGTTAATGGGCGTAATGCCAGGGATTAAAGAAGGCTCACCATGGCCATATAGCGCCTGCAAGGCAAATCGGCAGGCATAGACTTTACCACCCTCTTCCATGACCTTCACCAGTTGATTATTCATGGCCAGGTGCCCAGGAAAAGCCTCATCTCCAATCTTGGGAAAACCGCGCTGCACCCCTAACGTAACACCAGGACCATAAAGCAGAACCGATGTTTCAAAGCCCTTACGGATCAGACGAGTTGCCTGCAATAAGTTAACTAAACCAATAGACCCTTCGAAGGCAACTGTGTGAAATGCGACCAGTGCTTTCTCTCCAGGTTCTGCTTGAACATCAGGAAATACCTTCTCTTCATAGTCAACAAAAAAATCACCGGCCTTATGAGCTGGAGTAGTTACTTCAGGCATCTGACGCTGCTCCCAATATGAATTTGTCAGCAGCTTAAAAGGTCTCAGTCACCATTCTCGTATCTGTTGTTACAAAGTCAGTAAGCCTGACAAATGAGACAGCTAAATCAATTTATTTCCATGAGAGATATTCCCAAAGGACAGTCTCCTGTTCAAAAGTGCAGGTCAAAGGATGTCGGTGTGAATTTTATGCGTCTTTAGACAGGGGATTTATCGTTAACGCCTGACCATAAGCCGAGATTTCAGGTTTTAGTATCTGTTGCTACAGGGGATTCCAGTGCTGATTTTTATGGTTGAACTGTAACCCATTGTCTTCAGGGACTGAATTTATGCGGGCACTCACTAGTTCACATTTTCCCGTTGCTATTGTTGGTGGAGGCCAAGCTGGTCTGTCTATTAGTTATTGTCTGAAGCAACACGGCATTGACCATATTATTTTTGAGAAGAACAGAATCGCTCACTCCTGGCGCTCGAAGCGATGGGATACATTTTGCCTAGTAACACCTAACTGGCAGTGTCTGTTACCTGGCTATCCATACCCTGGCAATGACCCGAATGGCTTTATGCAACGGGACGAAATTGTTCAATATATTGAAGATTATGCTAAATCTTTCAAGCCCCTGATTAAAGAGGGTGTCACTGTTTCGAAAATCAGTAAGCCGGAAAACGTATTTGAGATAGAGACCTCTATCGGTCACTACATTGCAGACCAAGTTGTGGTTGCCACGGGCGGTTATCACACGCCTAAAATGCCTAGGATGGCTGAGCGGTTGCCGTCGAGTGTGACCCAGTTACATTCTTCTGAGTATAAGAATTCTGAGACTTTACCAGAGGGAGCTGTGTTAGTCGTCGGTACAGGCCAGTCAGGCTGCCAAATCGCAGAAGATTTACACCTGTCTGGCAGACAGGTGCATCTATGTGTTGGCGGTGCACCCCGTTCACCTCGAAGATATCGAGGTAAGGATGTGGTGGACTGGCTAGATCAGATGGGTTATTACGACATGTCCATTGACGAGCATCCCCAGAAAGAGTCTGTCCGCACCAAGACAAACCATTATGTAACAGGGCGAGGCGGCGGACGTGAGATTGATCTACGACAATTTGCCCTAGAAGGCATGAAACTCCACGGCAAACTCAAGCATATCCAAGGTGATTCCTTAGAATTTCAGGATGATCTCGGCCACAATCTCGATCAAGCAGATGCTGTGGCTGAAAGTATTAAGCAGACTATTGACAGCTATATCGAAAAGCATCGGCTTGATGCGCCCATTGATCCTCCTTATCAAGCCGTTTGGCAACCTCAAACGAGTCTTTTATCGTTAGATTTGGTAACAGCAAAAATCTCCACAGTTATTTGGTCTACTGGGTATCATACGAATTTTAGCTGGGTAGATATTCCTGTATTTGATGGCAAAGGGTACCCGGGTCATGAGCGTGGAGTTACGACTATCCAAGGTCTCTATTTCTTAGGATTGCCCTGGTTATACACCTGGGGGTCGGGGCGCTTTTCGGGCATTGCTCGTGATGCAACCTATTTGGCAGATTGCATCGCGTTGAAGAATAGAGTGTTACCCCAACATTTGAACAGCAATATCAATGAAGTTGCATTAGGTTCATAAATTAATCAGACATTCTTTGTGGATAGTGACGATGCCCATGAACATGATAAATCGGTGGTTGCGATCGCATTCCATCCCACCGCCCGACTACTGGCCTCAACGGCCCAAGATGGTCAGCTCTGCCTATGGGAAAATGCAACCTCCTTACAACAAACCCTAAAAGGTATTACCTCCAGGTTTTCTGCCATAGCCTAGCATTACCAAGGCACCTATCTAGCAGCCGGTGGCGACCAGGGAAAGATCCTGATATGGAAACCTGAAAAGCGGGGGCAGGGGTTTCAATAAGAAGCGTAATCGTTGGCTTCGACTCCGCTCAGCCAACGACGACTCCGCTCCGCCAAAAACGGCTTCAGTGAGCGGAGCCGAAGGGGCCGCTTACCATTGATTTACTCAGAAAATAGTTTTGACCGCTTACAATATGGGGGTAAGGATAGCTCGGCTCGCCTGTAATGACTGCCATCAATCTCAATTTAGAACCGTTAGTCGAGGAGCTGAGCCATGAGCAGTTCTACAGACTATGCATGGCAAACAGAGATGTTGTCATGGAGCGGAGTTCGACAGGAAAGTTAATTATTATGTCCCCAGTCGGTGGTGAAAGTGGTCGGCAGGAAGCTAACTATATTATCGATTTGGGTATTTGGAATCGTCAAACGGGTTTAGGAGAAGTATTCAGTTCCTCCACAGTGTTTAACCTACCCAATGGGGGTGATCGGTCTCCAGATGCAGCCTGGATTACGTTAGAGCGATGGAATGCGTTGACGCCAGAGCAGCAAACAAAATTTCCTCCCATTTGTCCTGACTTTGTGATTGAACTGCGGTCTGAAACTGACCGGTTGAAACCACTTCAGAAAAAAATGCAAGAGTATCTTGATAGTGGTTTGCGCCTTGGTTGGTTGATTAATCCCCAAGGAAAAACTGTTGAGATTTATCGACCAGGGCAAGCCGTTGAGATCATAAAGTGTCCGACTACGATCTCAGGAGAAGATGTTCTACCTGGGTTCGTTTTAGAGGTTAAGGGTTCCTGATTTCTGAAATTGTGGATTCCTGGGCATAGTTTACTGGGTTAGGAGCTGTTCAACTTCAGCTGATTTTGAGGATATGTCCAGCTCTTGATAAAGAGATAGGCTAGCAGTTAAAAACTCTTTGGCTTTGATATCTGCGTTGGGTTCTTGTTGATGTGCCCAAGCTAGGTACATCTCACCCAGCAGTTTATTGGTTTCTGCTAAATTAACCAAGCTATCTACCGGGCTATCATCTCGGCGAACATAAAAATCTTTCAAATCCTCGCTTACAAGCGGTTCGTCAGGCTTAAATAACCGATAAATAGGCCGCCAGAAACTAATGCCACAATTTCCTGGGCTTGGATGTAGACAAGTAAATGGTTAACCACCCTTAGGTTTTATACACATTCATCCACCCAAGTCATGTAGCTAAACTATATGACCATAATTTTGCTAGTTGCAAACAGTGTCCAATTGCCCAAAAATCATAAGGCTAAAAGATATACTAAGTAGGCTTGTCACCCTGAAGCTCATCTTCCAAAGCTACAATGGCTAACCTGAAACGGACCCGTGAGGACATTTTGAAATCAATTGTCAGCACAGTTCATCGTCAGGGACTGACAGCGACAGGGTTAAGTAAACTGTTTGAAGTTAGCGGCGCATCATCGGGTAGTTTCTATAACTATTTTCAGTCAAAACATGAGCTGGGTCATGCCCTGATTGACTTTGAATGGTCCCAGCTCCAGGCCGATGTATTAGAACCTGCTATCTCCCATAGTGAGGATCCGATCAAGCAAGTCTTCTGGATTTTAGATCGACTAGAAGAAAAGCAAATGAAAGCGCCCAAATGCGGTGGCTGTTTACTCGGTAATTTGATTGTTGACCTGGTGGAGCAGGATCCCTCATTTCGCGACCATCTAATGCAGGTATTTAGCAAATGGGAAGGGGCCATAGCCCAAACGTTGCGTCAGGCTAAACCTCAACTCAGGGATGATATTAATCCAGAGCACCTGGCTGAACAAATCATCACGGCCATTGAAGGGGCAATGTTGATGAGCAAGTTACATCGAAATCAGGCCCGGCTCAAGCGAGGCTTTAATATCGCACGGCAGGCATTAAAAAATGCACTGTAGAATTTGATAGGTAATAATCACGTACCCTTTGGTGCAAATCCCTGTTCCGCCAAGCCTCTACATATTTTTCTCTAATGGAGAGCTAGCGATGGGAGAATTTTTACACTTTAGGAAATAAAATCAATTAACTGCCAAATTAGTTGGATGTACAGACGTTCTATGGAACGTCTCTTCCACAGTTACGTTTGGAATTTATTGATGGCTTGCTCCTTAGACATTTATCCGCCTAAATAATTGCTTCTCTCTGAAACCTATGACCGAAACCATCAAGCTTGCTGTCAATGGCACTCTGATGCGGGGACTTGAACTTAACCCCAACCTTCTCAACGTCAACGCAACCTTTGAACGCGACGCTCAAACAGAACCCGCTTACCGCATCTGGTCCATAGATGACAAATATCCAGCCATGATCAAGGTCAGCTCAGGGGGCGTTGCTGTGGCTGTTGAAGTATGGCAGGTGCCCCTGGCAGGTCTGGGTGTTATCCTTTCCCAGGAACCGCCGGGGCTGGCCATTGGGAAGGTGAAGCTCCATGATGGCGAAGAGGTACTAGGCGTGATTGGAGAACCGTTGACGGTGGCAGGGAAAAAGGAAATTACCGAATTCGGTGGCTGGCAGGCTTATCAGGAAGCTAACTGAGTCTTATTTGAGCATGCTTCATCTGCCAGCCAATACTTACCATGGCAATGGGCTTTTGCTGATGCCCGCTGAGCACCTTGAAACGCCTAAACAGCCGAGGCTTCAAGTATATGCCCTGCTAGCAGACCAGTGCCCACCGCTTCAATCATTCCTTTTTCAGTTTAACCGTCTGATGGATCTGGATCACAAGCAGCCAATGCATGTTTCGTTTCTAGGTTTCTCAGATAGACCTGCTGCTGCTCAGGTGTAAGAACAGACAGTATTTTCGATTCAAACTCTCTATCTATTGCTTGGTTCTCCGCTACCTGTTCTGGAGTAAGCCGCAACCTTTCGGATAGGACAAACTCTACGTATTGACCGTATTCCACGTTAAGCTCATCTATCTGCTCACTATCAGGCACCTGATCGAGGTTGGCAGCATCAGATACACTGAATATCTGTTGAAGTACATCATCAGGTATATGTACACCATCCTTCGCTATAATATTTATGCCATTGGGCATGACTTCCGTCTGAACATCCATCAATGCAGATCTTGCACTTAATTCCTCTTCTGCTTGTTGGTATGCGGCCTCTTGCTCAGGTGTAAATTCGATTCCTTGGAATTCATGAAATAATTCACCTTCAGGAACGAGTGCTTCAATACAATTACCTACAGATAGAGTTTCTATTTCAACGTCATCTTGATTTCGGGCTTGAACATATTGTTTATCGTTAGAATACATGGCGACTGAGGCAGCAGCCATTAAGCCAAAAGCAGAGATAGTCTTCAGGAAGAGAGAATGTCTCATGGTAGTCAGAACTCCAAAGAAAAAATGAGTTGGATAACGGATATAGTGCTGTGTGGCGGTAGTATGTAACTAAGTACTAACCCAATGCTTGCCTGATAAGACTTTGAATTGATTTTTAGTTAAGAATAGGCTTACGGAATTTAAGCTCAACGCACAGCGCTTGAATTAGACGGTATATCTCGACAGTAGAGATGGCTCTCAGTTATTTCAAGCCGTCTGCAGGTTGAACAGCGAAGAACGAAAAGAAGCTAGGAAGAAAGTCTCATAAAACAATGTAACTTCTAAATTTAAGAGTCCTAAGTGATTTAGCCAGTTTTGAATCTGGCTATAGCGTTTCTCTATCTGGTGAGGGACATACTTGAAGCTAGAAAGCTTATCAGTTAATGATTTTGACGCACCTCATTTGAGCGGGAACCGCTATAAATCACAGGGCTTATAAAAAATCATAGTTTTAGGATGGACTCGCCGCTATTCTATAAACAGAAATAGCCATGTCCATCAGCCCTATCCATGTAATCTCAAATATAGTTCTTCTCAAAAGAGACAGATACCCCTCACTGACATACTGCTGCATTAGTTCTTTAAAGTTTCCCCATTTCATCCCTCTCTATAGAAGAAACACTAGCTTAGGGGAGTGCACAAAAATAAAGACTCCGTTTGGGGCTGTAGATGGGTAAATGAGTGATGGGGTAATAGGGTGATTAGTTAAGCGCAACAGACCATTAGCCTACTATTCATTTTCACCAATTAACCGAGGTTTTGTATCCACCCTAATACCTCGACTAGCACGATTGGCCAGAGTCTGCTGCCAGTTTGCAGCCAGCAGTGGCAGTTCAGCCAGTTCAGCCACCTGGTCACGGCTAGTAGTACGATGATGCATCGTTTCATTCGCCCGCATCACCGTCCATTGAGGATAGGGACGATTGATTAAAACAAGCGGCTGCTTAGGAGTAACATACCCCTCTTGTAACACTCGAAAATACCAACCCGTTTTACCTGTGCGTTGCACCTGCAGGGCAAGATCTTTAATGCGCCATCGCCGTGACAGTTTCCAACAGGGTTGACGAGGTTGAGAGACCTGCACAATAGCGTCTCCTACCCCATAGGTATCACCAATACAAACCGATGATTCTGTTTGGCCAACCACTGTAAAATTCTCTCCGAATGCCCCATAGGGCAATGCTGGATTCATCAGCTGTTGTCGCCAATCAGGATAATGCTCAGCCGCATAGGCCAAAACGGCTTTTTCAGGCCCACCATGGTGACGTAAGTCAGCCTGTCTGTCTCCCTCTAAATTGGTTTTACCCAACCAAATAGACGTCTCAACCGGCTCTTTAAAGAAGCCAGTTGACCAGGGTCGATCCATGGGGTCAGATGCATTTTTAACCCCTAACTTTTTAACCAAACCTACCTGTATTGACGTTAGGTAGGGCGTCTCTACTAAGCTCATAGGCCTTGTGGTGGCTATATTATTTGACGGCGGCACTAATGGTGTCAAATGATGGCATCAAATGAGAAGATCTTCATAAAATGCACCAAATGCTCTATGAGGGTGACGAATTTGAATCTCTAGTACCCACAACTTAGATGACGGACAAAAGGAAATATCCGCGAGACCGCCTTTATAGTAAACATCATGGGGAAAGTCCCCCAGGCGATGACCACTTAAATCCATATTTAACACCCAACCCATCTGATGGGCAGTATCTTGTGCAAATTTATAGAGGCTATCCCCCCCCAGGGCATCTATTTTCCACTTGTCTGATACCGCTTGAAAGATGTGTTTTACATCGTCAGCACAGCGCCGTAGTATCAGATTTTCCCCTGTGACAAAGGTATCCCCTGCGGCCCCTTCATAGTTTCCCCAAACTGGACCCACATCAATGAAGTAAATATCATTTTCTCCCAGGCGAATGCCAGATACTGAGTCTGCCCCAATTGTTTTGATGGTGTTGGGGCCAAACCGTACACAGGGTTGATGCCAGTTTTGGCGAGCACCCATATCCTGCAGGGTTGCGATCGCGATCTCGTTGGCTTCTTCTTCCAGCATACCAACCTGAATTTGCCGAGAAATCCGTCTGACTGCCTCAAACGAACGGTCACGGCTTGCAAAGAATAGATCCTCAGAAAAATTAGCTTGGGTTCTTTCGAGTACCTGTTGTTCTAAGGTGTGCATAAAATGACGGTCCCTTGAAACGTAGTTATATGAGCCCTTAAGTCCTTCAGGCCTATAGGCTTACAAGCTATTGCTGAATGACACATTACATCCTATAAAAAGATTGGACTCATGTAATGGACCAATTCAAATAAAAAATAGTGTACCAATTATGTTACACCTCCAGCTTGATCGGCAGCGCTCCCATCATCCCTATTACCTGCAAATTATGGAGCAAATTCGTGGAGCTATTCTTGCGGGTCATGTATCCAGGGGGTTTCAATTGCCCCCCAGTCGACAACTTGCCATAGAACTCGGCATTGCTCGACGGACCGTTGTTCTGGCCTATGAAGAGCTATGCGCCCAGGGATATTGTGAGAGCCAGGTGGGCAAAGGTACCAGCGTTGCTGATGTCGCGTTGCTGCATGTAGCTCCCCTGGAACACAGAACAACCACTGGATTACCCCAATGGCTCGTGGGGAAAACCCCTAGGTCAGCTGTCCCTGAGGGTGAGTGGCAACCTACCCTTAACGACAAGAGCATCTCCCCACAGCAATCCTTGATTTGCTTCACACCCAGCCTGGCTCAAACAAATTTACTACCCCTGAAAGCCATGCAAAAGGCATTTCAAACGGTGATGCAAACGGCGTCCATCCATTTACAAGGGTACGAAAAAAATAACGGTCATCCCGAACTATTAGACGCTATTTGTCACCATGTTTTATCAAACCGAGGTATAACGACCTCTCCCGATCAGATTCTTATTACCAATGGGTCGTTACACTCTTCATATCTACTCGCTGAATTGTTTACCCCCCATGGTGGTGGCCTCAGTTATGGTGTTCCAGGATATCTGCCGATCTCTCGAAATTTTATAAAAAAAGGAATTCAAGGCATTCCTTGTGCTGTCGATACAGACGGAATTTGTCTCACTGAGGCGGCCCATTTAGCCCGATTTCACTACGTGATGCCGGAGCATCATTTTCCTACCGGTGTAACATTATCACCTGAACGCAGAGGACTCCTGTTACAACTTGCGAGTCAACAAGATGCATTAATTATTGAAGATGATTATGACAGTGAATTTTATTTTAACCGCCATCCATTACCAGCATTAAAAGCGGCTGAATACAATGAGCGGGTTATCTATTTAGGGACATTCTCCAAAACGTTATTTAATGGTTTGCGGGTCGGATACATCATCGCTCACCCGGAAATAATTCAGCAACTGATGGATTTACGTTGGCAAATGGATGGGGGAACCAGTCTAATTCTACAGCTTTGGTTAGCTGAATTACTCAAGTCTGGCACCATTGATCATCATTTACGTCGTATGCGCGTACATCATCGTAAAAAGCGCGATCTAATTGCTCAATATTTACACCGAGGTTTTCCTCACTGGCAATGGCAACCACCCACTGGCGGCTTACAATTTTGGATTAAATTACCATCGGAACAATCTGCCCTCAGGGTGGTCCAACAATGTCGCGCCCTGGGCGTAAACGTTTTTTCCGGTCATCATTATTACTCATCTGAGTGTAAACAGGAAAGAGACCATTTAATTCTCGGATTTGGAACAGTGACTGAACAGCAAATTCACCAGGCCTTTAGTCAACTAAAGAATCTCCCCTGAAGCCAGACCCCACATCTGCTGCAAGCTCTGAAGCCTGTAATATGATCGCTTCGGCTGATTCGCTACTGAAAAGACTGATCAGCAGAGACGGATGCGTAGACCGGATGCATTAACGGGTGGGATTGCAGGGCAGCCAGGCCGCTCCCCGCCGCATAGATAAACTGTCGTCTTTGCATAGATGTGGGGTTTGTGGGGGTGAATCGGCTGGGGCGTTGGGTCCAGAATACAGAATTTCCTTCCCTAGGACAGCCCCATAGCCATGTCACTAATCAGCATAACGGGACTTTAAACTCAGCATAGACACACCAGTGGTCACCAACCCAATGCCCACAATCTGTTGTTGCTGCAACGCCTCTTGCAATATCCACCAGGCAAATAATGCCGTTAACGCAGGTGCGCTGGCGCTCAGTAATGCCGTTAAAGAGGCCCCAATCAGACCAATACCAGAGTTACTTAGAACATAGGCAATCAGTGTAAGGGTGGCTGAAAATACGGTCATCGCCAGAACGGGTGGCCAGGCATCTGGGGGTATCGTTATTTGCTGATTGACCAATAGAGTCAGACTGGCCAGCGTTGCCACGATAACAAAGGTATACAACGAAAACGGAATCGGATGTAACCCTGGATATCCAGGGTTTGCTTTGAGGGAGAATTCAGCAACAATACCATAGAGGCCAAAGCTAACCCCAGCACCAATCGCACAGATAATGCCCAATATAGGATTGGATACCCATTCAGATGGCGGTGTCAGGGTGGTGAGTACGACCCCCGTAGAAATGACCACCATTAGCCAAAGCTGATAGGGGCGTGGAGATTGTTTGAACAATTGCCACGCCAATAAAATAGTGATGGCTGGATAGATAAAAAAGATTGCGATCGCAACTCCAGCCACAATCTGACTCAGCGCTGTATACAACAGCGTTAAACCAAAAAACAAACAGACTCCACTCGCTGTCACAGATCCCCACAGTTTGGGCATAGTTGGCAGTGTTTGCAAAACCTTAAACGTGCTGGGATATAACCAGGGGGTAAGTGCGGTTAATAGCAATGCCATGATTACCATACGCAAAGCCAGCAACAGGACAACATGACTCAGTTGCGGAGTAACAAATCCACCAAAAGGAATCTGACCAAACAGCTGGCTTGGTGTAAAAAACAGCCGTAATACTACATTTTGAACCGAGAGACCCAGGGCGCTTAGCAATACTAAGCCAATCCCCATAAGTTTACTAGAACGAAGTGGCGTCATTGAAGAGATGCAGGATAATGACAGGCCACCTGATGATAGTCGTTAATGGGCTCCAGCGTGGGTGCTGTTTGCTGACAGCCATCATCCCCCTGCGGACAACGACCATACAATCGACAAATGTGGGGTGATGGGTTGATGGGACTGCGCGGCTCCCCCGTCAAGGGAATCCGATGGGGATTTGCCTCAAATGCAGGAATAGCGGAAATCAGTGCCTGGGTATAAGGATGTCTGGGCCGATTAAAAATCTCATCCGTTGGCCCCGTTTCCACCAGCTTGCCCAGGTACATGACCAGGATGCGATCGCACAGCAGCCTCACCACATTCAAATCATGGGAAATAAACAAATAGCCCATAGTCATCTGTTCACGCAGCTCTGCCAACAGATGCAAAATCACCGCCTGCACCGACACATCCAACGCCGATGTCGGCTCATCCAAAATCAGGAGTGTGGGATTTAATGCAATCGCCCGCGCAATCCCCACCCGCGCCTTTTGCCCCCCTGATAGCTGATGGGGAAACCGACTTAACAACTCTGGCGGCAATCCCACCTGCTGCGCTAACTCCGTCGCCCGTTGTGGTAGTCGCTGCCGATCCTGCCTTGACCCCAACCGCCGAATCGGTTCTGTAACTGTATCAAACGCCGTAAACCGAGGATTCAAACTATCACTGGGATCCTGAAACACCATCTGCAATTTAGCCCGCTGAGCACTGTGCGCAAACTCTCCCACCGACACCTGACCAATATCCACCCCATTAAACACAATCGACCCAGCCGTCGGCTCTAACAGTCGCGCAATCAACCGCATCAACGTAGACTTACCACAACCAGATTCACCCACCAAACCCACACTTTCCCCCGGCAAAATCGTCAGATCCAAACCATCCACCGCATGGAGATATTGCGCCTGTTTGCTTCCAGACATCCAACGAGGTGTCTTAGTAGCAACAGGAAAATGTTTTGTAAGGTTAGTGACTTGTAGCATTTTCTCTCTCCAACGGATACCAACACCCCACCCAATGTTCCTCCCCAACCTGCTGATAAACCAGCCCTTCTTTTTGACATTTCTCAGTCGCCCGATCACACCGACTAATAAACCGACACGGCGGCAAATCCTCCCGACGCAAATCCGGCAAACTCCCCAAAATCGGAATCAAATCATCAAATCCCTTATGGGGCTCCGGCGTCGCCGCAATCAGCTTCGCCGTATAGGGATGACGCGGCTGAGTAAACAACAGATGGGTGGGCGCACTTTCCAAAATGTGACCAGCATGCATAACAATGATGCGATCGCAATATTCTGATGCCAGTGCCAGATCATGGGTAATCACCACCGTCGCCATCCGTTGTTCCGTTGCCAGCTCCTTCAACAAATTCATTACCGTCGCCTGGGTCGTCACATCTAACCCCGTGGTTGGCTCATCCGCGATCAGCAATTGGGGGGAACAAGCTAGAGCTAATGCAATCATAATCCGCTGACACAGACCACCCGATAGCTCGTAAGGATACGCATCATACCGCTGCTGAGGATCAGGAATTTTCACACTGATCAACAATTCCAGGGCACGCTTTTCCAGTTGATTGCGCGGTAAATCTGCATGACAGCGCAGCACATCCACCAGCTGTTTACCCACCTTACGAATAGGGTTCAGCGCCACCCGAGGATTCTGAAAAATCATCGACAGATCCTTACCCCGCAGATATCGCAGTTTCTTTTCAGGCATCTTCAGGAGGTTATAGTGCTCTGTATCCTGGCTCCAGAGCACATCTCCATTGGTGACATGGCCTGCCCGGTCGAGGATGCCTAAGATGGCCAGGGCTAGGACGGATTTACCTGAACCACTTTCACCGACGATGCCGACGGTTTCTCCTTTGTTGATGTGGAAGCTGATGTTTTGTAGGGCTTTAACGGTGCCAGTGCGAGTGCGGAATTCGACTGACAGGTCGCGTACTGACAGCAGGGAGGTTTGAATAGATGTAGTAGTAGGTGGGGAGATCATGAGTTAGTTTTCATCGATTCCACTGCTGGCTAAAAGTTAAAGGTTTGGTATGTTCTACGCTGAGAAGGGCCGCCAAACAACAAGACGATAACCCAATTAATCGACCCTGCCGTAACCCCTATTTAACGCAATTGAGGACAACCCAATAGGCTGGGTTCTAGGGCGGCCTCCCGGCCCTAGCCATGGGGGTTTGGGGAACTCGGAGGGACCCCAAGTAACCGGTTTTGGTTCCCTCCGATCCACCTCTCGATTCACTCTGAATAAAGTCATCATCCTTACAGATTTTCTCTGGTGAATACGAAACAACTCTGCCTTACGAAGGGGAGGTGCCGAAGGCGGAGGGGTCTCGACCGTTGGCGCAAGTTTTCCAGACCCCTCCCTGACGGTTCCCCTTGGTAAGGGGAACCAGTTTTTGCCAAGCCTCTGGGAGATTTTGAACTTGATTCCCATGGTTTAAGTCCTCATTCTTGGGTCAATCAAATCTCGCAAACCATCACCTAGCAAGTTAAAACAAAACACCGCTAGCATTAGCACCGCCCCTGGGAAAATGGCTAGCCACCATTCGCCAGAAATAATATAGGTGGCTCCTTCAGCGACCATAATCCCCCACTCGGGGGTGGGTGGTCTGACACCGAGACCAATAAACGACAATCCGGCTGCATTCAAGATAGCCCAGCCCATATTTAATGAAATATGCACCATCATCACGGGCAACACATTGGGAAACAGGTGAGCGGCCATAATGCGTAGATGACCGTTGCCTGCTAGCCTTGCGGCTTCTACATACCCCGCATCCCGACGGACTAAAATCTCGGCTCGTACTACGCGGGTGTAAAGGGGAAGATTGATCACCGCCGTGGCATAGATAATATTCTCTACAGTATTACCGAGGGCGGCGACGAGACCCATGGCCAGGATAAATAGGGGGAATGCCATGAGGGTGTCAATGACGCGGCTGATGATGCGATCGCACCAGCCCCCAAAATACCCGGAACAAGTCCCTAAAATACTGCCCAGTGCAAAGGACAGTGCCACCGCTACCACCGCAATGCCCAGGTCCAATCGGGTCGCCACCAGCACCCGGCTTAGCACATCCCGACCCAGGTCATCGGTGCCAAACCAATGGTTGGCTGTGGGGGGAGATAGGGCAACAGCTGCATTGCTAGCGACGGGATCGTAGGGTGCGATCACATTGCCAAACAGGGCAAACAGGACAAACACAAAGAACAATAAAAATGCCCCAAATGTGACTACATTCTCGCCGATAATATAGCGAGCCTGGGCCAGTGAAGATTTGGAAACTGTTTGAGATCGGGTCATGACTCCACTCCCGCCCGAGGATCAATCACGGTGTACAGCAAATCAATTAACAAATTCAGCACCACATAAAGCAACGCCATCGTCAGCACAAATCCTTGCACCGCCGCATAGTCCGAAGCAATCAGGGCAGACACCGCATAGGAACCAATTCCCGGCCAGGCAAAGACTTTTTCCACCAGCACATTAGCCCCAAGCAAAAAAGAAAACACCACTCCCAATGTGGTCACCACCGGCAACATGGCATTGCGAAAAGCATAGCCAAACAGAATCGTATGGGGCGCTAACCCACTAGCTCGGGCCGTGCGAATAAAATCACTGGACAAGACGCTCAGCATTGATGCCCGTGTTACTCGCGCTAAAGGAGCCAGAGCAAACAACCCTAAGGTGACTGCAGGCAATATTAGCTGGCCAAACGCCGCTTGAAACGTTTTCCATTCCCCAGCCAACAAACTATCCACCAAAAACAATCCTGTCACCTGCTCCGGCGATGAGTAGAGAATGGCCAGCCTTCCTAGGGGAGCTGGTGCCACACCCAAACGAAAATAAAATACATAGATTAGCAATAACCCTGTAAAAAAGGTGGGCAATGACACACCTGTTGTTGCCAAAACTCTGACACCATGGTCAATCCAAGACCCTGGACGATTAGCCGCCAGAATACCCAACGGTAAGGCCAAAGCTAAGGAAAAGACCAGCCCTGCCAAGGTCAGTTCAAGCGAAGCAGGCAATCGTGTGAATAAATCAGAGACAACGGTTTGCCCTGTGGTCAGAGAATTACCCAAATCTCCTCGCAGGAGTTCGCCAACATAAATAATGAACTGTTCAGGCAGACTACGATTCAGCCCCAAAGTTTCTCGAATCTGATCAATAGCTTCTTGGGTCGCAGCAGGTCCAGCGAAATAAGCAGCCGGGTCTCCAGGGAGAGCGCGGGTAAGCACAAACGTGACGACAATGACACCAAGGATGCTAGGAATTGCGGCAATAATGCGACGGATGACAACAGAGAGTGTAGAGGGACGAGACATAAGCTTTAGGAAGGGCGTAACCCTGTTACAGAGGCTTAACGATAACTGGTTCTCCTTCGTAAGGGGAACCGTCAGGGAGGGGTCTTCGAGATGCGGCACAAGTTATCGAAACCCCTCCGCCTACGGCACCTCCCCTTCGTAAGAGGAGGACCCCCCTAAGCCTTCTTCAACTGCCGATAATCCAACTGTCTGTGGAACCAATACTGATACCCACTCACCCCAGGCTGCATCGCCACCGACAAATACGGCTGCGCCACCACGATCCGGGGCATCTCTTCAAACGCAATCTTCAGGAACCCCTTGACACTCTTCTCATACTCCGGATCTCCTGGTTCTGTGGCCAACGCCTTATCCACCAGCTTGTCTAACTCCGGATTCTGATAAGAACTACCATTAAACGTCGCATTCTGCCCGTGGTACGAATAGAAGAAGAAATAATCAGGATAGTTGAGCCAACCACCAAAGTTGTTAACAATCATCGGGCGATTCTTCTCCACCAGCACAGCCCGAAAGTTGGAGCCAGGAACTTTTTCCAAAGTAGCGTTAATGCCAATCTCAGCCAGGGACTCTTTAACCAGTACACAGAGAGGTTCAGCCCATTCTTGAGTACCCAAATTAAAAGCCAGTGTCGTATCAAACCCATCCGGGTAACCAGACTCAGCCATCAGTGCTTTTGCCTTCGCCATATCAGTGTTGTAGGGATACGGCTGCGGCCAGTCAATACTCTTAGGCTCAAAACTCTCCCCTCCATACATTTTGACACACTCGCCGTAGAGGGCCGTGTCCACAATGGCATCGTAGGGCATAGCATAGGCCACCGCCTGTCGTACTTTGACATCGCTAAAGGGGTTAGGAGTACCGTCTAGCTCCGGCTGAGAGTTCAGGTCAATGGTGTAGAGACAGTTTTCAATGGGGGTGGAAACAACCGTGTGCTTACCCATGGCTTTGAGTTCGCTAATGTCTTTTTCAGATACTTCATAGTTAATGTCCACATCACCCTTTTCTAGCAAGGCACGACGATTACCTGACTCAGGCACATTCAGCCAAATAATCTTCTCAATAGCAGGGGCAGGACCAGATTTCCAGTCATCATTGCGCACCAATACGACTCGCTCTTCGGGGGCAAAGGTATCTAGCTTATAGGCACCACTACCAGCTGAATTGGCGTTGGTCCACTCCAGTCCCCAAGGGTCTGCTTCACTAGCATTAGGTTCAATTAGAGTAGAGTTCATGATGGCAGGGATGGGTACCGCCATGTCCATAAGAGTAAGCTTATCCTTTCTGAGGAAGTTAACTTGGAAGGTATGGTCATCCACAACGACAAACTGGTCAGGACTTTCCAGGGCTCCTGCTTTCATCTGGAATGAGGGGAAGCCACCGACGGACACAGCCCGGTCGTAGGACCATTTCACATCCTTGGCGGTGACGGGGGTGCCATCGTGGAAAATAGCGTCTTTGCGCAGATTAAAGGTGACGGATAGCTCATCGTCAGCGACGGTCCAGGATTCGGCTAGCTCGGGTTCGATGACGGTATAGTCATAGGAGAGGGAACCATCGTCTAAAGTTTTGGTGCCAAAGGTGACGAGGCGATCGTAGAGGCACCAGGAGATACCGTAGGCGGGGCGGTTGGTGCCCACTTGGTGGAGGTCCAGACCATTGGGAAAGCCACCACCTTGGACGACAGTGAGTACGGCAGGTTCAGCACCTTTGCCAGGATCGGCAGTGGTTGCACCTTCGGTTGACTCAGCGGCAGGTTTGGATGATGAAGCACAGGCATTAATAAGGGCTGCTAGGGATACGCCTCCGGTAAATGCTGTACCGCGCTTTAGTAGGTCTCGTCGCCGCATTGCCTGACTCCTTCGCTGACAAAGATGTTTAACTGGCAGCAGGTTAGGCCAGACAGACGAAGTTTTTCAGGAAAAATTCGGGAAGAAATCGGGAAGATTTGAAGAAGACTAAGCAATTCGAGTCAACTCAAAAAATAGACTTAATTGGAAATAAAAGCGATCAATCAAAATGGTGTCAAAACCTGACTCTATAAGTATTTAGTCTATACATATTCTCCTGAAACTCTTTTCCTGCAAGGGTTCTAGTGTTTCAGATTAAGTCTTAAGTCTAATGTATCAATCGAGTTTTTTATCGGGTTACATCTACACTACCAGTCAACCACAACAGAGAATCTCCTAAGACTCAACTAAAAAATCATACAATCAGCAGCATGTGAGTTGTTATTTGGAGTTTTCATCAACAACATTTAACCAGAATCTAAAATCGTGATACACCTGCTTGGAGTTTATAGCAGTGCCAGACTCGAAACTTTTCAACATCAAACCATTATTATCTTTTTTGTCAAAGCTAAATATCTCTAGTTTTTTTGTTCCTGAATTATACAGGAAGCTCAAGAACGGATACAAACTAATAGATTCAGCATTAAAACGTATATATAGCTTCTCTTTACTCAATGATTTATCAGCCTCAAATTCTACCCTTTCAAATACAGGATGATCCCCTCTAAGAAGACTCGCCTTATAAATTATTTTTCCTGTAGACCATTCAGTATCAATATCGTCAATTACGACCATTTCGCATTGACTTATGAAGTCAAGATCCTCAAGCAAGGCATTTATATAAATAGATTGCTTATCAACAAATTCTTTATATTCATTAGTGTTTACAGGGCCTCTACCATGCTTGGAATCATTAAGTCTTTCAACAATATATTGACGTGTGTTTTTAGCGAACTCTGATTCTTTTTTACCTCTCCCCTTAAACCATATTGCCGAAAAATTATTTGCTAGTGGGGTATTATCAACCTCTCTTAAGATATTGCATGAGGTTTGTAATAATCTTCGCCAATGTCCTGGCGATAAACCGCTAGCAAGTCCATCTTTAATCTGAGAGCAAAAATCATCAAGTGGATGATTAATATAGTCTCGATATTCAAATACAAGACTCATTCCTACAGACGCTAAAAACGATAAAAGATGTTCACCATACTTCATTTGGCGGTCATATGTGGCAGCATACTCTCGCTCAACATAGATATTCCGGTAAGGATAAGCTAAAGGAAACGGGTAGAGATTACTAATCTTATAATTAATATCGTTCTTTTGAGATAGTGCTTTCTTTAACACTTGAGATGTGAATTTCACCTTTTGAAGGTTATTGGATAGTTCCACTTTGTCAACATTTCCAGAAATTGACTTTCTTAATTGAGCAATTTCAGTAAAAAATGCCAATTCGACTTCGTTCAACGCTTTCTCGAACTCAGCAATTTCTTCTGGTGTTTGATACTTATTACCAATACGATCTGCTTTAAGAAACAACTGTTCGTCTATATCTCCGTTAGGATCAGACTGCAGCAGTAATTCGTTGATTTTTTGATAAAGCGCAATAACGTTGTCCCACCCAGCATTTTTATATCCCTGCGTTGCCAGCCAAGCTTGGTCCTCCTTCGGTAGCTTGCTACGTTGATTTGAATTTGAACGCTTTATCTCCCAGTAACTCATACCGCTGAAGAGACGCTTTTGGCTTTTTTTCTGTTTATTGGTAGCCATGGCGATAACCTCTACCCCAGCGTCCATCTAAACAGACGAATCAACGCCTTACGGATTTCACTATCCTCATACTGCAGTAGCATTTTGGTGTCTCGAGCCAGCCGTAGGCGGATCTGGTCAACGATGTTCTTGAGTTCCTTATTATCCTTTTTGAGCTGAGTATTCGCATCCACCAACTCGTCATTCTGCGTCGTCAGGTTTTGAACCTTGGAGTCTAGATACGACTTTTCAGCCGTTAAACGCTTAATTTCTGCTTCAAGGGTCGCCTTTTCCTTGCTAGTAACCTGCTTCGGCTCAGAAAGATTGGCCTTCGCCTTTTCCATCGTTGCAATTTGCAATTCTAGATACTGATATTCTGACTGTAGTTTTTGCAGCTTTTTTTCTGCATCACTAAGAAGTTGATTGGAATGCCGATTACTTTTGCCCAGTTCTGAATTCTTTGAAGCGTAAGAATCCACAAGCTTAACGGCACTGGGCTGGCTTTGCAAAGTTGCCAACAACTGCTCACAATCCTCAGTATCGAGGGGCTGACTAATATTTTTGTTAATGCCGTATCGGTTTTGGAGAATGGCCTGAAGCTCTTTCTTTGAGGGCATTTTTCTATATTCTACGAAAACTGGAATATCCGTACCCATAACAGATGTTAACTTAAATTAGATGCATATATCCCCGAACTACATCCGTATAGTTTGGCAATTATTGGTGACTAAAGCGATGTGGCCTTCTCTACTTAGTAAGCTAGGTTGCCATCAGCATGACCGGACTATTAACGATGCATCTTTCAGACAAGATGTCGGGTAATACTACATCAGTAGCCACACTTTCATCATTGATGAGCCAAGGAATTACCACACACATAAACGAAAACTATACTAAGGGCACTAAGGACTGATAGCACCAGTGGGATTAAATCGATGACAGCGGCACCTACATCAAGATACGTTACCCGAAATCCAGATATCCTAAACGGTGAGCCAACCATCGTAGGCACCCGCGTTTCAATCAGAGCCATTGTCGGTCAATGGCGCTTAGGAACCTATGCCGAAGACATTCCCACACAGTTTCCTCAACTTACGCTGGCACAAGTCTTTGACGCCCTTAGCTTCTACTTAGACAACCAGGTAGAAATCAACAAATATATTGAGCGTAATCATATTCCAGAAGAACTCATCCATCCTGCTGTTCATGAAATATTTGAACATGAATAGCTTCGATGGCTTCATCCATAAAGCTGTGATAACCTACCAGCTAATCAACGGAGCCCACTATGGAAATATTTGCCGCCATTTTTAGTATTGCCATAGCCCTGACCATCGGAGCCATGAGCCCTGGTCCTAGCTTCGTGATGGTCGCTCGCACCGCATTAGCCGTTTCCCGCAAAGATGGCCTAACAGCGGCGCTAGGCATGGGTGTTGGCGGCGTCCTGTTTGCCACCATTGCCCTACTCGGTCTCCTCACTCTCCTCACCGCCGTACCCGTTCTCTACATTTCCCTAAAAGTCCTAGGAGGAGTCTACCTGATTTATCTCGGCTATAAAATCTGGCAAGACTCTGCCCAGCCGGTCACCTTGAATCCTACCGAGCAACAGACTCAGCAAAATCCAGTCTGGTATTCATTTTTCCTGGGCCTCACCACTCAAATCAGCAATCCCAAAACCGCTGTTGTTTATACCAGTGTTTTTGCCTCTTTACTACCCAGCAATGTGCCCGCCTTCGCAGTCATTGCCCTGCCAATTGTCGTCTTTATCATCGAAGCTGGCTGGTATTCCCTAGTCGCCTTAACACTCTCTGCTACCACCCCTCGCAGCCGCTATCTCGCCTCCAAAAAATGGCTGGACCGCACCGCTGGCACCATACTGTCCTTGCTAGGTGCTAAACTCATCTTCGAAGCGAATAACCCATAGGTAAGGCATGTGCGTCTCCGTCATCCAACATTACCTATTGTTCTCACCCTTCTTTTAGGCACTGGCCTATCTATTCTGGGCACCCTTGCTGTTGCTCGCTGGGAACATGCCAACTATCGCCTCCAGTTCCAACACCAAACCGATGGCCTCACCACTGCCCTTCAGCGTAGCATCAACCGCTATACCGATTTACTCCTGGCCCTGGGAGACTTCTACACCGTCTCAGAACAAACTGTCTCCCGTGCCGAGTTCAACCGCTTTGTCCAACGGGCACTCAAAACTTACCCCGGCATCCAGGCTCTGGAATGGGCTCCAGTAGTATTCGAACAAGATCGCAACACCTTCGAGACTACTATCCAGACCGAAGGCTATGCCTCCTTTCAAATTACCGAACGAGAAAGTCGCGGTGGCCTCACCCGTGCCGCATCCCGTCCTTATTATATTCCTGTCACCTATTTGCAACCCTTAGCAGGCAATGAACTTGCCTTCGGTTATGATCTTATCTCTGACCCCACTCGCCGCACCGCCCTTGAAACCGCCCGAGATACTGGGCAAATTGCAGCCTCCGGTCGAATTCGGTTAGTGCAAGAAAACAAAAATCAGTTTGGTTTTCTAGTCTTCTTGCCCCTATACAATAACTCCACAATTCCCCCATCCCAGACAGCTCGTCGCAATCAGCTCAACGGTTATCTACTAGGAGTTTTTCGGGTTTCAGATGTAATCGAAGAGTCCCTGGAAACCCTCAATTACAACATTGATTTTATCCTAAGAGATCAGAGTGCAGCAGCTTCTGAACAGTTATTAGGTAGCTATGATGCCGCTACTCAAACAGTGACAACGGAGATAGATCAGCATGTGGCTAACAGAACGCCATGTCCCTCATCCACTGACTGCACCCACACCCTTACTACCGGAGGACGTCAGTGGGCCATCACCTTTACTCCTGCTGCCAGTTATCCAGCCCTAGCACCCTGGGGTGCCTTGTCTACGCTAATTATCGGTTTGTTGCTCACGACAATAGTTGCTCGCTATCTCTTCCAAGCCCAAACAGAACTCTCTAGGGCCCGAGAACTGAGCGAAGCTAAAATTCGTCTTTTTTCCATGGCTTCCCATGAGCTACGCACACCCCTCAGTACCATTTTGCTCTCAGCCCAGGCGTTAGAAGCCGATACCCAAGCCAACAATCATCAGCATATCTATGGACGTATTCGAGCCACAGCTAAGCGGATGAATCAGCTACTGAATGATCTGTTGACCCTATCGCGGGCAGAGTCTGGCAAACTACAATTTGACCCCGAAATTATCAACCCAGAAAAGTACTGTCAACAGTTAATAGAAGAGGTTCGGTTTAGCTTTGAAACATCTCCAGTCATTAGTTTTACAATATCCGGTGATTGCCAAAAAGCTTATATTGACCGGCAGCTACTGCGAGCAATTTTGACTAATTTACTCTCCAATGCCATAAAATATTCTGGACCTGAACCCCAGGTAACTTTAGAATTATCTTGTCACCATCATGAGATTATTTTCCAGGTGCAAGATCAGGGTATTGGTATCCCCAAAGCAGACCAGGCCAGACTTTACGAAGCCTTCTATCGAGGGACCAATGTGGGCAATATTGCCGGTACCGGTCTGGGATTATCAGTCGTCAATGCCTGTTTACAGCTTCACCAAGGTACCCTCGCCTGCAAGAGTCAGCTAGGCCAGGGAACAACTTTTAAGGTGACTTTACCACGCATTGATTAACGCCCCGAGGCACACAAATTCCCATGTAGGGTAATATAGGGGCTGGCCTTGCACCTGCCCTGAGATAGCTACACAATCATGCTAGAGGTAGGTATATTATTTTCCCTGTAACCGATACCCTACACCATGTACAGTTTCAATTAATGTTTTAGGTGCGCCAGCCACTTTGAGTTTATTGCGCAAACTTTTAATGTGGGCTTTAACAGTCTCTTCATCGGGTGGACTCTTCATGGACCAAAGAGATTCTAGAATGAAAGAACGGCTTAGCACTCGTCGACCATTGCGCAGCAGCAGTTCTAAAATTGAAAATTCTTTTGGGGTCAGGCGTAGGGCTTGTTTGTTGTAGTTGACCTCATAGGTGCTTGGGTCTAAGCTCAACTTTTCCCAGACGAGAACCATAGGAGACTGTGCACTGCCCCGACGTAACAAAGCCCGGATCTGGGCCAAAAGCTCAGATAAGTCAAAGGGCTTAACCATATAGGCATCTGCCCCAGAATCCAAACCCCGAACCTTATCCTGACTGGTATCCCGCGCCGTCAGCATCAGCACTGGCAGCTCATAGCCATGACTACGCAACCGCTGACATAGTCGAATCCCGTCTAGGTAAGGCAAGGTCACATCCATCAGCGTCAGGTCATAGTCCATCAGTTGCACCTGACTCCAGCCTGATTCCCCATCCTTAACAGCGTCCACCACGTAGCGCTGGGCCTCTAACACCTCTGTCAAAGACTCTGCAAGTTGACTATCATCCTCAACCAACAGAAGACGCATTGCTACCTATACCAACTGTCAATACTTCCTATCTAAAGATGACTAGATCATTACTCCTATGCTGTGTAATTGACTACACCTATTACTGACGATTTGTTACCGCTACATTACAAAACACTTAACTTGCAACAAAGTACACAGTTCTCTACGTAGGTCTCGTCTAAATTAACACCATAGGTCTGCATGGCGAGGATAGGGTGATGGGTGGATGAGGAAGTACGCCCAGATTTAGTGCGCGAGGCCCGTCAGCACTAGTCCGTAGAAAACAATATTTACCTGTTTGGTCATCGAGGCTATGTAGCTGTCAAAGGGGGTGCTCAAGACTGTCCCTATATCTATCAGGCAAGATATGGTGACCGGTAATTATCGGCTGCCTTGGGAAGACGACGTGGTGTATACCGATGGTACTTCATGTGGATTTGACGCTCCAACCCGTGAGTATAAGGGAGAGGAGTGATCTTCTAGTGTTTTGAGCAATGGTTAGTAGCTTTTCTATATTTTCTAAACTGTTCGATTTTGACTGGTTGTATTCAACCTGAGCCTTGGTAGGGTGTGGTTATTGGACAACCATAACGTCACCACAAAAATTCCAGCTACTAAGCCCAAGCTGATCAGGGCAGTAATTATAAAAATTTTATTTTCTCTCATGACATGTTCGCTATAGGTGCGATGAAGCTAAGGTGAGATGCCCAAAAAGCTTCGAGAATTTCTGATAGTTAAGTAGCTCAAAGCCACTGCAATCGTAGATGCATTAGATATGGACGTAGACCTGAACGCTTGGTTCCCTAAATCAAAAATTAAAATTTGGTTCGTTGCGAACATTTTGATCAGAGATAGAAATGGTATGCCTGCTTTGGAGTGAGTGTAATACCCATGGGCCATTCCGTAACCTCAGCCCCCTATTCCTATCCTTACAATGGCGATCTGCGTCCCGACAATACCGCTGATCATCATTGATATGCAAACGGACTTTTGTCGCATTTTGGTACGTGGTGAAGCAGGCTGGGAAATCATCCCTAAGCTAGCTCCTCTACCAGGGGAAACTGTGATCGATAACCTGGTAAAGGGGCATTTTTTGCGACTGATCTAGACTTGTTGTTGCGTCGTAATATATAAAAAATCTTCTAAGCCAAAGCTTATCTAAGAACTCTTTTTACTCAGGCGAGATTCAGCTTAGCCCTGTTTACTAAAAACCGTCAAGCCGGTCATCGCTGGCAGTTCAAGTCCTTCTGACTATTTTTTCTCAGTAAACAACATGAAACTTACTTACTTTGCAGCCCTGGCTGTTTCTTCTATGCTGACTGTTAGCACAGCGATCGTTACCAACAGTTTTCAACCGGCATATGCAGCTCCCTGTGCTGCTTCAAGTGTAAATCCTTGTGCTGCTAACCCCTGTGCTGCTAATCCTTGTGCTGCTGACCCCTGTGCTGCTGACCCCTGTGCTGCTAACCCCTGTGCTGCTGCTAATCCTTGTGCTGCTGGAAACCCCTGCGCTGCAACGGATACAGGCAGCTTTGTTACTGTATCCAGCGATACCGTTGGTGGCGTAACTATTGTCGAAGAAAATGGTAAGCGCTATCTCGAATTTGACGAGACCTTCAGCACTGATGACGGTCCTGATCTATTTGTATTGCTACACAAAGAAGCGACTCCCCAAAGCTATAGCTCTGACAAGTTTGTGAATCTAGGAGATCTACAATCCATTAACGGTAGTCAGCGCTATGAGATTCCTGAGGATATCTCCATTGATGAATTTAAGTCTGCTGTGATTTGGTGCCGTCAGTTTAATGTAACCTTTGGCTTTGCAGCGATTTAGAACGGGATAATATTTTGGTTCTAAAAGTCTCCTAAGTAAAAAAGAAAGGTTTATTACTCGATTTTTGAAGATCCCCCCTTAACTCCGCTCTGCCCCTAGCAGGTAAAGCTCTGGGGGATTTTCAATTGTTAGAAACAAGGTAAGGAGTTGTGAAAAAATAAGTTATTTCTAATTGCATATATTCGGGGTTACGACGAGGTCGATTGTGTATGTCAGGAAATGCCATAGATCAAGCCTCAAACGCTAACAGCCCCATTGGGAGAAAATCCTTCCGTTGCCATGGATAATGGAAAGGTACGTCAGCAGACGTTTTGTACTTTTCCCGATTTTTGCTTAATGGCAACCACATTACCCGCTGATGTTCAGCATCTAACCGAAGACACATCGGTGGCCCTAGCCAGTCAAATCCAGTTTGCTGATATCTCTACCAATCTCACAGAATCGCCCATAGCCACTAGCTATATGTGTGCTGGAACCGGCAAACCTATCCTATTAATCCATGGATTTGACAGTTCGATTTTTGAATTTCGTCGTTTAGTCCCCCAGCTATCTGCTAATGCTCAAGTCTGGGTAATGGATTTACTAGGCTTTGGGTTTACTGACCGCACGACGGATGCTCCCATTACTCCTACGGCTATCCAGCAGCATATCTATAGTTTTTGGCAACAGCAGATCGGCCAGCCAATGATCTTGGCCGGTGCTTCCATGGGAGGAGCCGCCGCTATTGACTTTACCCTCAATTTTCCAGAAGCAGTGGAGAAACTGGTGCTTCTAGACAGTGCCGGATTTGCTGCTGGACCAGCCATGGGAAAATTCATGGTACCCCCCCTTGATGGCTGGGCAACCACATTTCTCAAAAATCCTGGTGTACGGCGGCGGATTAGCCAACAGGCTTACTACGATCGCACCTTTGTGACTCCAGATGCTGAACTTTGTGCTGCCTTACATCTACAGATGCCCAACTGGAAAGAAGCCCTGATTGCATTTACTAAAAGCGGTGGCTATAACTTCTTGACTAACTATATTCAAAAGATTGAACCACCGACGCTGATTGTGTGGGGTAGGCAGGACAAAATCTTGGGTACCAAAGATGCTCAACGCTTTCAGCAGACCATCCCCAATAACAAGCTGGTGTGGATTGATGACTGTGGCCATGTGCCCCACCTAGAAAAACCCAGGAACACAGCCCAGGCAATTGTGTCTTTTGTGTAGGTTCAATTGGTAGACCTGGGTAACACCCAAAAAATTTGCCTTTATGGTATGTATATTGGAACATTAAGGTTTACTAACTAATTATCATATAGAAACCTAATGTGCATTTTGTCAGACGCGGGTAGCGCGTCTGCCTAATCTCACACGACTAATACGCCCATGAACCTCGGAATGATTCTAGACATTTGTCCGGAAAATATCAGTGTGAGCCGTTGGGTCCAGTTTACGGGTTCCATCACTTGGTGGGTGGCGAAATCTCCCCTGGCAAGCTTAATGATAGGGGGCATGCTTATGCTCAGCTTCCTAATTATTAGTGGACTCTTGATGCGGGGTTTTATTCTGCTGGGTCGAGGCCGCTCGATTAAGCGGGCTTGGAGCTGGGGTTTTCCCATCGCATTTTTGGTAAGCGTTTCACCACTGCTGATTGGGGAGCCCTTACTGACGCATTTCCTCCCGGCCTATCAGGGACAAACCGCCGATGCTGTTGTCATATTGGGGCGCGGCAGGTCGTTACAAAACAGCCGGGTGATGGCAGCGGCTGAACTCATGGCGATGGATCGTGCCCCACAGGTATTTGTCAGCGGCCATGGAGATGCACCTTTTCTGGCTAATCAATTAGAGCGGGTGGGCATAGCTCCTAGCAAAATCTCGGGGGAAGCTTGTTCGCGCACCACGGAACAAAATGCTAAATATACGGCTCAACAGTTGATGCCCAGTGGGGTTAGATCAATTATTTTAGTGAGTGATCCTCCCCATCTATTGCGATCGCAGCTAGTTTTTCGCAGCCTTGGGTTTGACGTCATTCCTTACCCCAGCCCCCTGCCGCAGACGCTGGGGCTACGGTATCGCCGTCTACTGACCATGCGAGAGACCCTGGGTCTCGTTGCCTATGGTGTGATGGGACGCTATCAACCCCGACCGATTCACTCCATGAATCCGACCGCTGCACAGTAAACTAGTGCGGAAACATGGTTTATCGGAGGTGCGATCGCAATGGGGTCAGCTTCATCACAGTCATCTGTCCGCTGGGTCGCCATCCTTACCGTGGTTTTCACCCTGTTTATTGCCTTTTTCTGGCGTTTAGACAGCATTGGCTTAATCGATGAAACAGAGCCTTTATTTGCCGAAGCCTCCCGTCAGATGTACGCTACCGGCGATTGGATCACCCCTTATTTCAATGGTGAAACCCGGTTTGATAAACCTCCCCTGGTGTACTGGGGTATGGCCTTAGGGTTTCACATTTTTGGTGTGGGAGAATGGGGCGTGCGACTACCCTCGGCATTGGCCGCTGCTGGTTTAACCGGATTTAGCTTTTACACCCTGCAACGGTTTGGCTATGCCCATGGAGGGCAGTCCGCCGACATTCAAGATAAACGACAAGCCTTCACCCTGGCAGCTGTAGTAGGTGCCGTCTCCATGGCCCTCCACCCAGAGACCCTGGTGTGGGCCCGCACTGGTGTCTCAGACATGTTGCTATCAGGCTGTATGGGAGCCGCGCTGCTGTGTTTCTTTTGGGGGTATGCCCAAGCCCCCCGCTGGTACTACGGCTTCTACATTTTTGTCGCCCTGGCAGTATTAGACAAAGGCCCTGTGGGACTGGTCATTCCAGGGTTAATTGTGACAGTGTTTGCGGCCTATGTGGGCCAGATTCGCACCCTACTCAAAGAAATCAAACTGCTACAGGGTAGTCTCATAACACTGTTGTTGACGGTGCCCTGGTTCATCGCCGTCATCGCCATCCATGGTCAAACCTACATCGACAGCTTTTTTGGTTACCACAACTACGAACGTTTTACCGACGTCGTCAATGGCCACGCCGCCCCCTGGTATTTCTACTTTGCCGTCGTCGCCGTCGGCTTTTTACCCTGGTCCCCAGGGTTACCCTTTGCCATGACCCGCTTGCGCCCCTGGGCCTTAGGCTACTGGCGACATCAGCCCAGAGAGAAACAGCTAGGACTGTTTGCCCTCATTTGGTTTCTCACCATTTTCTGCTTCTTTACGGCTGCGGTGACTAAGCTACCCAGCTATGTGCTACCGCTCATGCCAGCAGCAGCCATCCTGGTGGGGCTTATGTGGGCCGGGCCGCGTCAGCGCGGTACCTGGATCAGCGCTATCTTGAGCATTGTGTTCTTTGCAATTCTCTCCATAGCCTCTTACCTCACCCCCAATTGGATCGGGGGTGATCCAGTCATGCCAGACTTTCCGGTATTAGTACGAGATTCTCAGGCTATGGCCTATGGCTCCATTGTATGGGGGCTAGCCACCCTGGCAGGGCTAGGATTGTTGCTAATGCGACGTGTTCGCTGGGTATGGGCCGTAAGTTTTATAGCATTCATGGCATTTACTGTGGTTTCCATTTTGCCCGTAGCCGCCATTGCCGACAGCCAGCGTCAGCTACCCTTACGACAGCTAGCCGAGACCATCCAAACAGAACAGCAGCCAGATGAAACCATAGCAATGGTAGGGTTTATGAAACCCAGTCTGGTGTTTTATACCCAAAGCCCTGTACTATATACCTATAACCCTGATTCAGAGCAATTACAGGCCACTGGTCAAGCCCTGGTCGTGGGTCATCCCGATGAAATTGCCACAGCCATTAGCGCCGGCCAGTCAGGAGAGATTTTACAAACAGCAGGCACCTATCAGTTAGCTCGCGTAATCTTCACTCCAGAGTACTAACGGAACAGCATCTTTGCACGTATCCCGTAATGCCTTAGCTTAACAAACCCTTGTTGGGGTACTCTGTTTAGCTTTGAACGCTTTACTAACGCTTTGGCAACGTTGTTTCCCATAGCCTGTGACACAGACAATATCAGGAACCGCATCAACAAGAATTCAATACTATGGCACGTCAGCAATGGTCTTCCAAAACAGTTTTTATCCTCGCAGCTATTGGTTCAGCCGTTGGCTTAGGGAATGTTTGGCGCTTTCCATATCTTGCCGGTAAATATGGCGGTGGGGCTTTTCTAATTCCTTATTTAGTAGCGCTATTAGTTGTTGGGATTCCTCTCCTGATGCTGGAGTTTGCCATTGGGCAAAAAATGCAGCAAGGGGCAATCGGTGCATTTAAGAAAATGCATCCCAGGTTCCAAGGCTTTGGTTTAGCTGCAGTTATCGCAGGCTTCATAATCATTGCTTACTACGCAGTCGTCATGGCCTGGACCCTTATTTATTTTTTGGCAGCCTTTCGCGTCAGTTGGTCAGAAAATGCAGAACAATACTTTTTTGAGTCGGTCCTGCATCTAAGTGAAGGGATAAGTACAGTTGGTGCCATTAATTTCCCCATTCTGCTTGCCTTGGCAGCTGTGTGGATGATGATTTATTTTTGTATCTGGCGTGGGCCTCACAGTGCGGGTCACGTCGTTCTCTGGACTGTACCATTGCCTATTATCCTACTAGGTGTCTTATTTATCAGGGCCGTTACCCTACCTGGTTTTTTAGACGGTTGGCAGGTCTATCTCATTCCCGCTTGGCAAGTATTACTTAAGCCTGAAGTCTGGTCAGCCGCGTTCTCTCAAATTTTCTTTACTCTCTCCCTGGCCTTTGGCACAATGCTGACCTACGCCAGTTATAAATCTCCTGACAGTGAGATTGTGCAAGACACCTGGATCACAGCCTTGACCAACAGTGCCATTAGTCTATTCTCAGGTTTTGTGGTCTTTGCCGTCTTGGGATACATGGCGTTGCAAACAGATACCCCAGTAACAGAACTGGCGGCCTCTGGACCAGGTTTAGCGTTTGTGGTCTTTCCCCAAGCCCTTAGTCTCATGCCACTACCAGGGGTGTTTAGTGTCCTCTTCTTTCTCATGCTATTCTTCCTGGGGATTGATAGCGCATTTTCCATTGTGGAAGCGGTTAACGCAGCCATCCTAGATCTTAAACCTAACTGGCAGACTCAATACGTATCCATCGGCGTCTGTTTGTCAGGCCTATTGGCGGGATTAATATACACCACCCAGGCAGGTCTTTATTTTCTAGACATTACAGACCACTTCATCACAAATTACACCCTCATATTGATTGCTATTGCCCAAGCAATTTTAGGAGGTTGGATCTATGGAGCTGAAGTACTGCGTCGATACATTAACAACGTCAGCAACTGGCAAGTAAATCGATGGTGGTCCATATTGATCAAGTTTATTGTTCCAGGCTGTCTAACTGCACTCTTAGTAGCTCAACTGATCAATGATCTCCGTGTTCCCTATGAAGGCTATCCAAGCTGGGCGTTAGCCTTTGGCTGGCTGTGGGTGTTGTTCCCAATTGTCATCATGGTCGCTCCTTTCATCATCAAACTAGAGGGAAGTAAAACGGAGCATTATTCCGCCACTATTCCCCCCAGGAAATAGTTAGGGTTTCTAAGTAACACAGCCCATCAAAACTGTTCGATTCGATACATTTTGTGTTAACTTTTAAATCCATGTACCTGAAATAAAAAACATTCGTTACCAGCATCTGCTATGAAAAGCTACTTTTCTGCCCTGATTGATCGTGATCTATGTCCCGGTGCGGTCAAAGTTGCGCTTGTCGTTGGTACTCTTCTGTTCAGCATCAACCATGGCCCCGCCCTTGCTAAGGGTAAAATGACACCCACCCGCTGGCTGGCTGGACTGTTAACCTACGTCGTGCCCTACTCTGTCAATATCCATGGGCAGTATGCTTATCGCAAGCGTCAGTCAGCGTCTTAGTTGGATACAGGTACTTAGTTGAATACAGAACACGACCATGGCATGGTTAGATATGCCATGGTCGCCCATGCTAATGGGGGTAGAACGACTGCCGACTAGCCTGGTTCAAGGTGACCTATGCAACCCTTTCCAACAACTCTCCCCGAGCTAAAGACTCGGCAGTTCAGGCTGCGTTCCATGTCGACTAATGACAAGGCCAGTCTATTTGCTATCTATGGCGATCCAGAAGTGATGCGGTTCGCAAGTGATGAGACATTCTCGACCCCAGCAACAGTTGACGAGATGCTCTCAAGTGTCAGCCAGCTCTTCCAAGAACAGACATCTATGGAATGGGGTATTGAGCGACGTACCGACCATACATTGATTGGCACCTGCGGTCTGCACTCCTTTGATCTGACAAACAACTCGGCAGAGGTGGGCTGCATGCTTACCAGGTCAGCCTGGGGACATGGGTATATGCAAGAAGCACTGCGCGCAGTTATCTGGTATGCATTTTGCGATCGCAAAATCACGCGCTTGCGAGCTGATATTGATACCCTCAACCACCGTTCTATTCGCTTGTTTAGCAAGCTGGGCTTTATCCATCAGGGAGGTACCATCTATGTTTGCAAACCTAAGTGCAAACCTGAGGGAGGCGATCTCTGATCCACACTAAGGATTTCTAGCAGATATGGCTTTGATGCCTGAGTAGGCCTGTAGAATATCAAAATTAAAGTGTTTCAATTATTTGTCAAAGCAGATGTCTCAGGTGTCAGACAAGAAGCTTAAAGAGAAATTTTGCCAGAAACTTTTGTTGACTGCTCAAGAATTAATTCCTAACACAGCGGTAAATAACACTACAGTTCAACCCCTAGCCACATTAACAAAGTTAGTAGTTCGCCATCGAGAGACGATACGCGCTCTGAAAGTAACCTACCCCTCGCTTGTTATCATCCTATCAGGATCCAAAATCTTCTATATCAATGAACAACCATTGACATTTGAAGCGGGCGATTTATTTGTTATCCCTCCGCATATTACTTTCGATGTCATTAATCAGCCTCCAATCCAAGGCGAGTACATTGCTCTCATCCTGGAACTATCAAATAATTTACTGGAACGTGTTCGGAGGGCGTATCCAGAAATCATTGAATCTCAGCCAAACTCTCCCATCACTGAAGCACTCTCAACTGTAGATTTCAATATTGTGTTATCGCCATCCCTAGCAGATGCACTCATCCACTTAGTCAAAGGAACGTCCAATAGATATCATCAAATCCTTATGCTCAATGAGCATCGTCTTATAGAAGTAGTCTTGCTATTGCTACAAAGTAATGTTCGAACGCTGCTTTTAAAGTCCATTTATCCTGATTTTGCTACGCATCTTCGTTCGTTGATCAGTAACAATCTTGCAGATGATTGGTCCCTAGAACGATTGGCTCAAAGACTTGATATGAGTGTTTCTACCCTCAAGCGACGGCTGCAAAGCGCCAATTTAAGTTACCGTCAGCTGCTAGATGAAGAGCGCATGCACAAAGCCATGGAATTACTGGAACAAAGTCATCAGAGTGTTGCCCAAATTGCCCTGGCCTGCGGTTATAAGTCTCAATCTCGGTTTGCAGCCCGATTTCGTAAATACTATGACCTGAACCCATCGGATATTCGTTCTGGCAAAGCAAGTCATGTTCACTAATCTTAGGCCATTTGGCAGATTGAGCTTTTGAGGCGCAAAATTGAACTTCCCTGCATCGATCTCTACCTTTGATTGCCTTGATAATCAAAGCGTCTAATACAAAATCCAAACAACAACCCCGAGTCAAACTAGATACCCCGTAGGGGCTGCGCCATTTATTAATCCCGACTAAAGACAATCATCGTCGGGGCACTCCCTTGTGGAGGGCGGCTGAGCGCACCGTTGAAGCCTGCCCTGCAATATCAAGCGCTATCAGTCAGGATTTCATATTGGCCAGGATTTCGTGTAATTCCAAGAGGTATTTATTATGCTGAGAAAAACAACGTTATTTATGTTGGTTTTGTGTAGCGTGATTGTTTTTCAATCTGCTACCATGGCAAGTCCATTCTCTCTCACTAGCCCCCAGATAACCGAGAATGCCACATTACCCCAGTCCATGGTCTTCCAAGGCTTTAGTTGTGAAGGGGGCAATCAGTCGCCAGAACTAAGCTGGACTGGTGCACCGGCTGGGACCAAAAGCTATGTGATCACTATGTATGACCCTGATGCGCCCACAGGTGTGGGCTGGTGGCATTGGCTATTGTTTAACATTCCTGCTGACACGCATAGTCTGCCCCAGGATGCTGGCAACCCAGCGGCTAATTTGCTGCCCGTAGGTAGTCAACAGGGCTATACAGATTACGGTTCCAGTGAATATGGGGGTGCCTGCCCGCCCGTCGGTGATACGCCCCACCGATACCTTGTTACTGTCTATGCCCTGGATGTGGATTATTTGCCCACCGGTCCTGAAACGACTGGTGCTAAACTCGCTTTTTTGATGCGTGGTCATATTCTGGCAGAGGCTACAATTACTGGACGCTATGGGCGATAAATTGATTATCTTCAGCTCACACCGTTTAATCTCCTCAGGTTGACTGCCTGAAACATCTTAGGTCTCCCTATGATATCAAGTACGACACCGTGCCCAAGACCGTGATGCGTAAGTCCTGATAGCGTTTGCCATGTTGGGTCAGCCAACGTTTGGCAGCAGCGACCTCACAGTCTTGTTTATCATGGCCATCCTAGGGCACGACAAACTCAGAGACTAAAGGGAATCACGTGCTCTCGCCCCGGGCACGCTAGCACCGGAGTAACGACACTATGGAAATATTGGAGCTTTCCGGATTTGAGTTTGCGATGGGAACATTACGGACATTGAATTTGGGTCGATCTAAAATACTCGGTCCCATCGATGGGCATGAGCAACTCATCTTTGAAGCTACGAAACGTCTTTAATTGGTCCGTTGCTTTGAGGAGTTGAGACCCGCATCGAACATGGCAAACAGATGATGGGGAGGAACCTCATCGAGCAATGAGCGAATTTGATTGTCGCTGGGCACCTCATGAGTGCCGAATAAATTCTCGACATTGCTTCGGCCTTTACGGTCTGCCATCGCCTTTTGATGGGCCAGAAACGATGGATCTTGCATAAAAAACGTAAAGATTCAGGGGGGTTAGTCTCCTTCAGGGATCAATGAAGGTACAGGAGAACCATGTCGAGAGGCTTTTAAGGCATCACTCAGGAAGTCAAAGATCGAACGTTGCTGAGCTGTAATAGTTAAGACTTTATCAGTCAAAAACTGGTCCCAAAGTTGTGGGCGGGGGCTTGTGTGTTAATGGATAATTGTTCAGTGCATCTGGGTGAAACGGTTCGTGAATTGATTGAGGCTGCCGGAGCTAAATTAATTTACTTGCCTCCCTATTCACCAGATTTTTCACCGATTGAAAACTGCTGGTCTAAACTTAAGAGCCGCCTTAAATTCATCGGTACAAAAACCTATCCCGACTTGGCCAAAGCAATTGAAGAAGCCTTCTCAGAAGTCTCTCTTGACGATATTAGTCCTGGTTCACTCATTGCTGTTACTGTACCTCAGAAGATTAGAAACCGCTATAGCTGAGTTTCTCAAGCCTGACCTACTTACTTTTCATTTCATGCTCATTATGCTGTCAAAGAAAATAGGATTCTCTAAAACCCTATTCATTCTTGATAAGCAAATCTACTACCTCTAGGCTACTGTGTTCAATTGCAACTTCAAGAGGTGTTTTATCTTTGAAATTTTTGAGATTTATGTTTGCGCCATTCTCAATGAGAATGGCTGCTATTTCATGATGGTTGAAAATCGCTGCATTATGGAGAGGGGTATTTTCATTCCAATCTGCTAAATTTACATCTGCCCCAACGCTTATTAGAAAAATTGTCACATCTAGATGATTCCCTTCAACAGAGCGATGAAGTGCACTTGGAACATTTGAATTAGGCTCTTTGTTTACCTCAGCATCCTCATCAAACAAAAACTTCACAAGTTGTAAATTACCTCTAGATGCAGCATTCTCTAGTGCTCTAGATAAGTATGCGCTTTCAATATGCACATCCGCTTCAAATAGGATTCTAAAAATTTTTGAACCGTCATAGTATCCAGCATTAGAAATTAATCCCCCATCAAACTCAAAAACAGCATTTTCACTCTTCAGAAACAAGCTCAACAGCCTAGGCCGATTGAGCACAATTGTTAGATTTAGCGGTGATTCATCAGCCTTGGAAATATTTATATTTGCTCCATTTTCTAGTAATAAATTTGTAATCTTCATATCCCCTTTTTGAACCGCCATATATAATGCTGTAGTCCCAATATCCTCAGACATAATTGGGAACGGTATAGCTTTTTTCTGAGCATCAATATCGACACCTAGATTAATCAGTTTAGAGACGATTTTATAGCTCCTCATTTCTGCTGCACACATGATCAATGGTGTTCGGCCAAGATATGCGGAAGGGTTACCACCTGTGGTCAAGTAAGTATTGAGAACTTTGATATTTTCGCAAGCCCTTTGAGGTGGGCCAATACCTACCCAACTTAAAACCCCCCATCGAAACCGATAACCGATAAGGGTCATTGTGATGAATAATAAACACCCCCCAATCAAACATGCTCTCTGCATCTTTTGAGCCTTAAAAATGAGTCTCTAAATTGATTCGAACGATTATTTCAGATGTCAGTTAAGTTAACCATTATTCCTAGCAATTGATTGACTGAATATCCAATAGTTCTGATAAACGGAAATGTGGGCTAGGACTGAATTCGGAAGCCAGAAGTCGGCAGTCGGAAAGGGAAGGCATTGCGTAGGGCTTTGCTCTTCTCGCAGAGTCCTCCTACTTCCGAACTTCGAACTCTAACTTCCTGGGGAAATCGTCCCGCTTTGCGTTGGTAAGCTTGATGACGTCTTTGTCCAAACTGTATTGAGTGAGGAAATCGATCCAGGCTATAGAGTTTGATCTTTCAGAAGTTGATTACGAGAACAAGTAACATTGAATAAGAGCGGATTAGGGGACCTGCAACAAAGCCAATTTCTTTTCAACAGAATGAAGCATATGTAAACTCAGCCTCTGATACTGACTTAGTCGAAAGGATTTTGCAGGATCATATTCGGCAGGTTGAAAACCGACAGCAAAGACTCATCGAACAAGCAAATAGATTGTGTCCAGGCGGCTATTGCTCACAGGATGTTGATATTGAAAAAGCGATTATGGATGTTTGTGGTTCAACTGGATGCCCAAATGTAGCTACACTAGAGACCTATGTGAGTGATTAAGTAGCCTAATGCGTGGCAAAAAAATTCTAGGTAGATACGTTTCGGATTTTGAGTCAACGCCTATGCCTGATAGAAAAGGATTAGGTGCACTTAACTCCAATGACCACTTAATATTGGTGAAAGCTAATATCGATGAGGTTGGCTTTGCTCTAAAGAAAATAAGAAATTGTGGACTTCATCAGCAGAATGTTTATGGAAAAGATATAACGTTAGGAAATCGAGCATGCTGTTACAGCATACAATTAACTGGTCATGGTTGGTCCGCTCTACAGTATATAAAGGTTGCTCCTGTTCTTGCAATTTTTAATAGAGAGGATGCGCAGGCAATTTCCAGATTTTTGAGCTCGGAAGCAGTTTTCTTCGAGTTCAGTGACACTGGTACCTATTTAAATTATTTTTACTACAGGTTAGGTGCGCTTTTGGAAAGATTGGAGTATGTTGAGATATCCAACAAAGCTTATTACGAATTTTATTCTGAATATCGCTCTTTGGGTTTCGATGTAACACGCGATGATGCTTTTCTTGTTGCGAATGATTTCTTTTACAATAAGGGGATTTATCCTATCGAGATTACTTGGAAGGGTATTGGTCCGTTTGTGGCAGGAGACAATGTTTTATTCGAATTTACGCGACTGGACATAAAGGATGTTGTGCAAGCTGACTACTTTGAAATTTAACAGAGAGTATCGTTTGTAATAGCACTACCCAAAGCAGGCATGGCTCAACAATATAACTAGGAGCGAAATATAATTCTGAAAATACCTACAAAATCATCAACATTTAAGCGCTCATCTACAATCGTAGCAACGTTATTATGTCGAGCCTGCCTAGACCAACAAGCATAAAAAGCGCTGATTTGTTGATCTTTTAAGAAGATGTCTGCAGTTGACCAATCACCTTCATACTCATCTTCTAAATCATCGGAAGGATAACTGAAATGGCTTATGATTCCTGCTGATGTGTAATGCGTGTAGCGGATAGAATCTTCTGTATCACACACCGTAAGGAAAACCACTTCACAATTGAGGCTGGAGACTATACCTTTAATAAAGTCAAACTTCGGCCTACAGGCCAAGAATTCAACATTAATCCACTCATTACCCTTGAATTGATATAGTAAAGCGCTTTGACAATTATTGACCGATACAGTTTTGCTATACACATTACTATCAATGTATATGTCTGCCACCTCTTGAAGATTATCTATAACCCTCAAGAGATGTTCTTTCAAAAAATGAAGCGTCAGGGATGCATTCGTATCAGGCAATCCGTAGTGCACTTCAGAGAACTTCCTAAGTCTTCAAAAAGATGAATGAACATTAGTTGATTGGTACAACCTCAGCGAAGCAAGCTGGATTAACCACACAGCCTTGGATATAGCATGACATTTTGACCTATCCCATTTTTTATTGAGGCAAGATCGGATTTCCGCCCTACTCGTACTACATGAAATCAGTATACTTGTGCCCATAGTGCATTGAAAAACTTACAATGAGATTCCCACCCTGGTAACTTTCTAAAACTCGATCGCAGCAGCATACCTTATCTGTCCCATGGTCACAGGTAAGATATCGTTTCTGTTCGTGGATTCCTCCGCCTGGTCCAGCTGGACAAGAAATTTGAACATTACGTTTGTCATCAAATTTTTCAGGACAGGAGAATTTCACAATGCGATTGACGGGTAAACACAAAACCCTCAAGACGGTGATGAGTTTAACTATCATCTTCTTGATCATTGAACTATTGGACGAGTTAGTTGGGGGTGTTTTAGATCCGGCTTGGCCCCTAATTCGTCAGGATTTAAACCTGTCGTACGGGCAGGTTGGTTTACTGTTGGCCACGCCCAGTACCATCAGTCAGATAATCGAGCCAATTTTTGGCATCTGGGCTGATATGGGACATCGACGGCGATTGATTATAGGTGGAGGCATGGGATTTGCGATCGCGCTCTTCCTACTCTCCTTTAGCCAAGACTTTACCGGATTTACGCTCGGGCTCATGCTGTTAGGTCCTGCATCTGGCAGCTTTGTCAACATTGCCCAAGCCACCCTGATGGATCTTGAGCCCACACGCCATGAACAAAACATGGCACGTTGGACCCTGGCCGGTTCCTTGGGTAATGTGATGGGACCTTTGATTCTGGCCGTTGCGATCGCGCTCAACCAAGGCTGGCGAGGGGCACTGTTTATTTTGGCCGTTCTTAGCGGGTTAATGGCAGTGCTGCTATGGCGATCGCCCAACCTGTTTAGACTCACATCGTCCCCCGAAGCTCGGAAAGTCCATAGTCTTAACCATGGATTCCGCAATGCGATATCCGCCTTAAAACGTCCCAATATCGTACGGTGGCTGACATTACTACAGTTCTCCGATTTGATGTTGGATGTATTCCGTGGCTTTGTTGCACTGTACTTTGTTGACGTAGTGAATACTAATGCAACCCAGGCCAGTTTTGCAATGGCCATTTGGTTGGGCTTTGGTCTCCTAGGAGATTTTCTTCTGATTCCTTTACTCGAAAGAGTGAGAGGCCTAACGTACCTCAAAGTCAGTGTGATTTTAGTGCTATGTCTTTATCCTGCTTTTTTGTTGGTTCCTTCCCTCACCACCAAGTACATCGTTTTGGGGTGTCTTGGTTTCCTCAACGCCGGATGGTACTCGATTCTACAAGGACAGCTCTACACTGCCATGCTAGGACAGAGCGGTTCGGTCATTACCCTCAGCAACCTATTTGGCCTCATCGGTAGTTTAGCGCCCTTATTAATCGGTGTTGCCGCTCTCTACATTGGATTAGGAAACGCCATGTGGATATTAATCGCCGCCCCGATTGCTTTGCTGATTGGCTTGTTGCGATAGGGTAGTTTTCTACAACTCCCATGGATGCACATCTGGAAAATAGCGATTATCGTAGGGCAATCCCTTGTGGTTGCCCCTACGGGATTGCTGATGTTTAATCGGATTTACTGAACGCGGATTGGGTATAAGCAGGATTTTGACCAAAGACTACACATCACTTCCCGCTAAGGCAGGCTCATTTAATGCCCCACGCATATACCCCAACCACTCAATCAAGTTCTCCAGCTGCTTGTCCGGTTTCATCACACCGAGACCACGCACCGTTACTTTACCCGACCCATAGATAAACCGTGATTTCAAATGACCCGGTACCTTCTCATGCAGCAGCTTCCAGGCTGGCGCTTCCATGGGTGTCTCCATCACCACATGCTGCTTGCCCTCCGGCTTAATTTTCGCAAAGCCCAAGGGTTTGGCAATCTGCTTCAGCTCTAACATTTTCACTAGCTGTTCCACTGCCGGTGGAATAGTCCCAAACCGATCGTTCAGGTCCGTCACAATTTGCATCAGCTCACGCTTCGTATCTGCAGCCACCAGTGAGCGGTAGACGCTCATCTTTTGATCGGTATCGCCAATGTAGTTGTTGGGAATAAATGCCGTCAGTTTCAGATCTACCTGAGTCTCGTCCACCTGAGGAATCTCCTGACCACGAATCTCGGCAATTGCCTCCTGTAGCATATCCATGTACAGGTCAAAACCAATCACCTCCATCTGACCAGACTGTTGCACCCCTAGCAGGTTACCAATGCCGCGAATTTCCATATCCCGCATGGCTAGCTGATAGCCCGAACCCAGCTGGGTAAATTCTTGAATTGCCCGCAGCCGCTTGCGTGCCTTATCTGAAAGTTTGTCTTGCCTTGGGAAAAACAACCAGGCATGGGCCTGAATGCCAGAACGCCCCACCCGCCCCCGCAACTGGTAAAGCTGGGATAAACCAAATTTTTGGGAGTCTTCGATCAGGATCGTATTCACCCGAGGAATATCCAAACCCGATTCAATAATGGTGGTACACACCATCAAGTCTGCTTCACCATTGCTAAAGGCCAGCATAGTGGCTTCCAGCTCGCCCTCTGGCATCTGACCATGGGCAACCGCCAACCGAATAGATGGAATCATCTCGCGAATGCGAGCAGCAATCTCTTCAATCCCTTCCACCCGTGGCACCACATAGAATACCTGTCCGCCCCGATCTAACTCTTGGCGAATGGCAGCCCGCACCTTCTCCATATCGTGGGGAGCCAGGTGGGTCATAATCGGTCGTCGGGATGGAGGTGGCGTTGTAATCAAGCTCATCTCCCGCACACCTGAGAGCGACATGTAAAGCGTACGGGGAATCGGGGTGGCACTCAGGGTCAGCACATCCACCTGGGTTTTCATGGCTTTGATTTTCTCTTTTTGGTTCACCCCAAACCGCTGTTCTTCATCGACCACCAGTAGTCCCAAATCTTTGAATTTAACGGCTTTCCCTAACAGCTGATGGGTACCCACAACAACATCTAGCTCGCCTGTCGCTAACCGCTGAATAATATCTTTTCTCTCACTGGCAGTGCGGAAGCGGTTTAACAACCCCACCTGGATAGGATAGGGGGCATATCTCTCTTTGATGGTGTGGTAATGCTGCTGGGTGAGAATTGTTGTGGGAGCTAGCATTGCCACCTGTTTACCAGCGATTACGGCCTTAAAGATCGACCGAATAGCCACTTCGGTTTTACCAAAGCCCACATCGCCACAGACTAGTCGATCCATGGGGCGAGGGCTTTCCATATCCCGTTTCACATCCTGAGTGGCCTTCAGCTGATCGGGGGTGGGTTGATAGGGAAAAGAATCCTCCAATTCCTGTTGCCAGGGCATATCCACTGGATAGGTAAAGCCTTCCAGTTCAGAGCGCTGGGCATAGAGCTTGAGCAGATCCACTGCAACCTTTTGGATGGCTTTTTTGGCACGGGTCTTTGTTTTTTCCCAAGCCTTGCCAGTCATTTTGTTCAGCGCAGGCCGTTTCTCCGCTGATGCTCGAAATCTCGACAGCGAGCCCATTTGGTCCGCAGCCACCCTGAGCAAACCGTCGGCATATTTGATCACCAGGTACTCTCGTGTTTCCGCATCAATGGTGAGACTTTCTAGCTTGAGAAACTGGCCGATACCATGGTTACGGTGTACTACATAGTCGTTGGGTCGGAGCTTATTAGGGTCGACTTTCTTAGAGGCCGCCCGGCGACGTTTGCGCACATAGCTGGGGGTGGCCAGGGTGTGTTGACCAAAGAACTCCCGATCGGTGACGATGCCAATGCGAAAGGTGGGCAGGATAAAGCCTTCCAGTTCTGCCAGGCCAGAATACTTGACGCCGACGGGCACATATTGACCATGGAGTTTTTCAATGGCAGGGTAGTCTTTGGGATTGGGGATAAACTGGGCAGGACAGTCATGCTCTTGAAGTAGGGCCACTGAGCGGGTGGGCTGGGCAGAGATTAGCCAGATTTGATGTTTGCGATCGCACTCCCCTCGCACCGTTTCCGCCAGCTTGCCAAACTGATGGGGAATGGCCGGTACCGGACGGCTAGATAGGTTGAGTCCTTCCCCCTCCTCAGCAATCTCCGACATCAGGAGCTGGGAAAACAGAGACAGATCGTCCAACGCCTCATCAAAGGAGCGATGCAGACGCGGAACCTGATCCCCCGGCAGCTGAATCTCGTCACTACTGCCCAGGGTTTCATTGACCTCATGCCAATAGTCATCCACCTGCTCATACCAACGACCACTGTGAGCTCGACATTGATCAGGCTCATCAAGGGTAATCAGCGTATCCTCTGGCAAATACTCCAGCAACGATGCCGGTTGATCAAACGCAATCCCCAAAAATCGTCGCAGACCTTCTACCCGCTGACCACTTTCATACCCTTCCCTAACCTCCAACGGCATCAGGTCCATGAGCACGCCTTTCTGATCTAACTTGGAGGCAATCAGCGGACTGAAGTCCGTTGCCGTCAGCAATAGGGTGGAAACTTTATCCAACGACCGCTGGTTTGCCGGATCAAATTCCCGCAGCCGCTCTAACTCATCGCCAAACAGCTCTAACCGCACCGGCAGCTCCGCCGACACTGGAAACACATCAATAATGTCTCCCCGTTGGCTCCACTGTCCTTCTGTTTCCACCGTCGGTACCTTTTCATATCCTAGGGTAGCCAACGTCCGTGACAGCTCCTTCAGGTTTAGCTCCATGCCCTGCTCTAACTGCAAGCAATAGGGCTTAAAGGATTCCACAGGGGGCAAGTGTGGCTGCAACGCTCGCTCCGTTGCCACAATTACACTGGGCTTGTCAGATTCCTTAAGCAGATCCGCCAGCACCTGTAGCTGCCCCCAGGTCATCTCCGACTCCTGGTCAAACGGATCGTAGGGCGAGGCCTCTGATGTCGGATACAGGGATACCCTGGGCCAGCCCATGGCTTCTAGCTGCGCGGCCCAACGCCCCGCTTCCTCTAGCGTTGCTGTTATCACCAGCATGGGACAAGCCTGGGCCTGGGCCAAGGCTGAGGCCACCAGCCCTTTGGGTAAACGGGGTAACCCATTGAGTACTAGCTGCTGCTGTTTATCTAGCTTTATAAGTAATTCTTGAGCTAAAGCAGCCTTACTAAGGGCACGAACAACAGACGAAAAAGCCATGAAAGCAGTGGAAATGGGTTACAGCATCTATAGATTGTAAAACCTGATTTGCGGAACAGGATTGTCAATGCAGCACAGGATTGCTAATTCTAAATCAGAACACAGTACTGCCCATGGTTAACGCCATATCCCCAGGGATTATCGCAATGTTTCCTAAATTTCGGCCATTTCTGAGGTGACGTTGGGATTAAAGGGAGAATTCTGGCAACATTCAGACATTTATCAGACATTTAGCTGATGTAGATATGGCATAACTAGCCGTATCTTAGAATGTCTAACCATCTATCATATAAATTCCCCATAGGGACAAAGCATTGCCCCAGGGATTAAAGCAGGGAAACTTACCGATAGCTCAAGGGTGCATCCAGTCAGTTGATACGGTTTGGTTGGATCAGTACAACCCATGCCATCTTTCAAACGTTACAGTTATTTCTTAACCGGAACATTTTTAATTGTTCTGCTTATTTCCCTAAGTTTTTTAGGGTTACAGTGGCATGCTGTCTATACCCATGAGCAGATTGTCATTCAAAATAAGTTCTTTGAAAATGCCGTTCACCTGGACGGCATTGTTAAATCGGTTACTAATCAATTGCATATTCTGCAAGTAACCGCCGAAGAGGATCTCAAATTGTCCATTAAAGATCCAACCACGTCACCTCTTCGCAAACAGGTGATCCAGACAAGAGACTCCCGCTACAAATTATTTCCGCAAATCGGTGAATCCCGGGATACCTTCGGCAATATACAAGGAATAGGGGCGCTGTCCCATCAGTCTAATGAGTTTGAACGTGAGTTCAACATGACGCTGCGGCTGATGCCGATCTTTCGAGGCATCAAGGAAAATTTTCAGGAAGTGACCTGGGTTTATTACATCTCAGCCCAGGGGTTTATCAATCTGTATCCCTATAGTGAAGAGATTGAATTTGATCAGGCCATGTTAAAAATGGCATTTTTTGCCCAAGGGCTGCCTGACCATAATCCCCAACGACAAACATCATGGACAGATGCCTACCTTGATTTAGCAGGACAAGGGATGATGGTCACCGCTAATGCACCGATTTACGAGCAAGATCGGTTTCGTGGCACAGTTGCCATTGACATCACCCTTGAGCGTCTTAATCAGGCCATTCAAAATTTTGATTATGCCAAAGGAACACTATTGATTTCAGGGGCTAATCAACAGTTATTGGCCTATCCTGGTCTGAAAACCACCAGTGCTTCCGAAATTCAGACCCTTGATACGGTCTTACCGGACGCTCTCAAAGCTGAAACAAATTTGATTTTATCTAGCCCTAATAATCACGTGCAGGCTATTGGGTCGTTTTTAGTGATTCACCGCAGGATAGCCGATACTCCCTGGGATTTAATTTTCTTTATCCCAAAAAGCGCTATTTACTATGCAGCCGTGACCAATGGTCTCCTAGCATCCATGATTCCACTTATTGGTCTAGGGCTGTGTTTATGGGCAACGAGTCGCATCTTAACCGATAGCTTTATTCAACCCGCCTGCCAGCTAGTGGATCATATTGAGCATGAAAAACAAGCGGTCTCGACAGATCTTCCTGACACCCTGCCCGATATTTGGGTGCCTTGGTTTGAAACCATCTCCCGTGCCTTTAGAGAAAATCGAAAACTGTTAGGAGCACTCGAAGTCCAGCTAGACAATTTAAAGAAAACCCAGCTTCAGCTGGTACACAGTGAAAAAATGTCCGCACTAGGGAACTTAGTCGCAGGTGTGGCGCATGAAATCAATAATCCCCTCGGCTTTGTAAGAGGAAATGTGGCTGAGTTACAACTATCCCTCAAGGATATTACTGCCTATATCCAGCTATGGGAACGAACGTTTCCATCCCCGGGAGAAGAGCTCAGAACCGCCCGTGAGCAGCTGGATATTGAGTTTTTGTTAGAAGACTTGCCCCATATGCTGGCTTCGATGAATGCGGGGTGCGATCGCATTCGCAATATCAGCAATAGTCTGCGATTATTTGCCCGCGCTGACCATGACCAAAAACTCAAGGCCAATGTCCACGAAGGCATTGACAGTACCCTACTGATTTTGAAATATCGACTCCAAGCCAACCAGTACCGTCCTGAAATCCAAATTATCCGTGACTATGCCCAACTACCAGACATCATGTGTTTTCCAGGGCAACTGAGTCAGGTGTTTATGAATATCTTGGCCAATGCCATTGATATGTTCGATGAACTCGCCGAAGAAACATCATTTACCGAGCTAGAGACCACACCTCAACAGATCACCATCTCCACCCAACTCACCCCCTTGCGGCAGGTGGAAATTCGCATTCGGGATAATGGCAAAGGAATTCCCACGGATCTATGGGCCAAAATTTTTGACCGTAAGTTTACAACTAAGACCGTCGGCAAAGGTACAGGATTAGGGCTGGCGATCGCCCACCAAGTTGTCACCGAAAAACATGGTGGTCGCCTGGACGTGTATTCTCAGCTAGATCAAGGCACCGAATTTTCAATCCTGTTACCGATTGAAACCAGCGACAGGTCAACGGATGACCAGACCGATGAGCCCAAGCAAGTCAGCATAAGCACGGCCAGCACAGGTCATTAACCGCTGCCGCTGGCCATGCCTCAAACGGATAGCTCACCCAAATTAGAGCTCGCTAGCGAGCCATCACCCGCATCGTGCCAGGATTGCCCGCATTGCCATCAATTGCCACCATGCGACCATTGGCATCCAGATGTCTGATAATTTTATAGATATCCTCAATGGCATCTGGGCGGCCCACCTTATCAGCCACCTCAGCCAGGGTCAGAGAACCGCCGGTTTTACTCAGCACGTCCACCACCATGTTCTGTAGATTGAGAATACTAGCCGCCGCTTTTTTACCCGCTTCTACACCTGGCTGATGATAGGCATTGATATTGACCACTGCGGCATACAAACTCACGGCCCGCTCATATAGGGCAATCAGCGAACCCACAATCACAGGTGTCACCTCAGGAATGGTGATTGTAATGGACTGACGCTTATTTTCAAACAAGGCTTTGCGAGTCCCTTGCAAAAAGCCTGAGAGATAATCACCAGCGGTCACACCTGGGTCAATTTCCGTCGAACTCCCCTCGCGATCCGTCAGCACCTCAATCAGCGTCACGAAGAAATTATTCACCCCTTCCCGCAGCTGCTGCACATAGGCGTGCTGGTCAGTGGAGCCCTTATTGCCATAGACCGCAATCCCCTGGAACACCTTATTGCCGTCTAGATCTGTTTCCTTACCCAAGGATTCCATAATCAGCTGCTGTAGATAGCGGCTGAACAGCAGCAGGCTGTCCTTGTAGGGCAAAATCACCATATCTTTCTCACCCTTACCATTACCTGCGTGGTACCAGGCCAGAGCCATCAATGCGGCTGGGTTGCTTTTGAGATCAGGGATTCGCGTTGCCGCATCCATCTGTTTAGCACCCGCCAGAATGGCACGAATATCGATGCCCTGGAGCGCAGCCGGTAGCAGCCCCACTGACGATAGCTCCGAGGTCCGTCCGCCCACCCAATCCTCCATCGGGAAAGTGGCTAACCAATTGTCAGCCTGAGCAACTTTATCGAGCTTGCTGCCCCGACCAGTGGTGGCTATTGCATACTTCGAAAAGTCCAGCCCCCGCCGTTCATAGGCGGCCTTGACTTCTAACATGCCATTGCGGGTTTCTGGGGTGCCGCCAGATTTAGAAATGACAAGCACCAGGGTGGTTTTTAGCCGATCCCCTAACCTGGCCAGGGTCTTATCGATACCCGCTGGATCGGTATTATCAATGAAATTAATTTGCAACGGCGGATTGACTGCCCCCAGGGCCTCAGCCACAAATTCTGGCCCCAAGGCTGAGCCGCCAATACCGATGGACAGGATATCGGTAAAGCGCTCTTCACCCGGCGGCGTAATCGTTGCCGTATGAATTTGCTGAGTAAAATTTTCTATATCGCGCAGGGTATTAACTATTTCGCTACGCAGGTCTTCATTCGGAGCAAGATTGGGATCCCGTAGCCAGTAGTGACCCACCATCCGATTTTCGTCGGGGTTTGCGATCGCACCCTTTTCCAATGCATCTATCGCTTCAAACGCCTTTGCAAACCGAGGTGTCATCTCAGCTACAAAGGCATCATCAAACGTTACACGACTGACATCCAAGTAAAATCCTAGCTCCTCGTTGTAATAAAGCCAGTCTTGATATCGTTGCCACAACGCAGTCGCATCCATAGTTACCTCTCGAGGGCTGCTAATTTTTTGTCACTAAACTATATTCACATCCAGCGTTGACAGTTTTCGTAGTAGAAAACTCAGAGTTTATGCCTTGAATGTGTTTGGGGCATAGGGCAAAAATCCTGAGTCACCTGGACATTTACATCTGCCAGAGTCGACTGAAACGCATTGTATAAGGGATGCGTCTGAATCTAACCCACAGAACCTATGCCATCTATGCCATCCATGTACCGACTGCCAGTGTAGTGAGCATTTATCCGGAAGACCCCAAAATTCTTGAAGGATTTCACGATTCGTCGAGGAGCTCGTCAAACAGACAACCGCTAAGGGTTCTCTGGCTCCTCATTTCTCTAGTAAAATTGTAATGGCCGTCACACAAGCGGCCAGTACACATCAAATCGCAGGGCTTCACATTACTTCCTAATGGATTTAGTTACCCTTCAAGGACTGCTTGACAACGCTTCTTTTGCCGTCCTATTTCTGACGATGCTTCTCTACTGGAGCAGCCTTGCCTTTCCTGGAATTAACTGGCTTAAAATCCTGGGCACCACTGGCATGGCCATTGCCAATCTCTGCATTGCCGCTTTATTGGTAGCCCGATGGATTGAAGGCGGTTATTTTCCCCTTAGTAATCTCTACGAGTCTCTTTTCTTTATTGCCTGGGGGATTACGGCCATCCATTTTGTTGCGGAGCGCATGGGTAATAGCCTTTGGGTCGGTGCTATGACCGCACCGGCTGCCATGGGGATCACTGCATTTGCCACCATTTCTCTCCCCAGCAACATGCAGGTCTCAGAGCCTCTGGTACCTGCCCTCAAGTCCAACTGGCTGATGATGCATGTCAGTGTCATGCTACTGAGCTATGCGGCCTTAATGGTCGGGTCACTGGTTGCGATCGCATTCCTTGTTATCACCCGTGGCCAGGCGGTTGAACTGAAAGGGAGCTCCGTGGGCACAGGGGGATTTCGCGATCGTAAATACATCCTCAATCGGGCTGCAGAACAGAAAGCCAAGGAAGCTGCGATGGCTACCGCTAGTGCAGGCGGCGGTACTGCCGTGCTAGAAAAACCAGCAAAGACGGCCCTGTCCATACAGCGTCTCACCCTGGCAGATACTCTAGACAACATTAGCTATCGCATTATTGGTCTTGGGTTTCCCCTGCTCACCATTGGCATCATCTCCGGCGGTGTCTGGGCCAATGAAGCCTGGGGTTCTTACTGGAGCTGGGATCCCAAGGAAACTTGGGCCCTAATTACCTGGCTAGTGTTTGCGGCATACCTGCACTCACGCATCACCAAAGGTTGGCAAGGCCGTAAGCCTGCATTTATTGCGGCATCTGGTTTTGTGGTGGTTTGGGTATGCTATCTAGGCGTGAATTTGCTGGGTAAAGGTCTACACAGCTACGGTTGGTTTTTCTAGTGTAGGACCGGTGAATAGTTGACCCTGGAGGGGGGAATTGCCCCCCTCCAATTTTTTACACAAAAATTGGGACGCCATCCCATGGGGGATTATCGGACCCCGGCAAACAACGCCCCAAAGGACTGCGCCTGCGCCTCAGAATTCATCACAATCTCGACAATCTTATTCTCAGATTCTGGTTCGCTCAGAGCGGCAATACACACCTGCGCTACCTTTTCTCGGGCGATCCCACCCTCAAACAGGGTATCTGCCGACGCCATTAAAATCGGGTCTCCACTGTCCTCATTACGCAGTCCCCCAGGCCGCACAATTGTGTAGGTCAAGCCACTATTGGCAATATAATTCTCCGCCTGCTTTTTCCAATAAAGCACTAGCCAAAACAGGTTAAGCGGATGGAAGAACTTAGATACACAGAGTGAAGAAACAATCACAAAGCGCTTGACACCGGCTAATTTAGCCGCATCAACCAGATTTTTAGTGCCTACAAAATCCACCTGGTAGGGGCCGGTCATATCAAAACTTGGGGCAGCCCCCGTTGCGCAGATAATGGCATCGCAACCTGCGATCGCAACAGCCAACGTTTCAGGCTTAAGCACGTCCCCGACAACGACTTCCACAGCCTCTGAAAAATCAGCAGCCTTGGAACGATCTCGCACCATTGCCTTCACAGTCACATCTGAACCACTCAGTTGATTCGTAATTCGTCGCCCAGTTTGTCCCGTCGCTCCAACAACCAATACTTTCATTTTCATACCTGTAGTTACGCCCCAACCCCTCTCAACGTAGCAAACTGTAACGTTGGCTGCACCTTAGATACCTCAGCTCTGTTATTACTGACAAAGCCCTGCGAACACCTTGGAACATTAAGCAATTCACACCAGACTCACACTTGATGTTCGTATCTTTGAATTTCATTAAGCCTCTATCGAAAAAATTGTGGTCCTAAAAAAATCGACTAAACTTAACGAATAACAATAAAGTTTAAATGGGGGAGCTATGGCTGATAACAGCAGGGTTTGCCCGTAAGTCCATATCCGTGGTTTAACGATGGTTACTTATTTTTTTAACTCAGTAACCTGGGGGTATAACGGTAAATCAATTATCCCGATAATTGATCCCTGTACTTGCCCACCATGGAAATAGCCAAAAGCTATCGCTAAGCTATCCATTAGCAAGCACCCAGCGCATCTTGACAGTTTACCGATAGATTGTTTAGAACTTTAAATTTTATGCACGTGTCTTCTACGCAGCATTCTCACTCAGGAGTTTCTGGCACTTCGCAGACGTCACCTAGTATGGTTTCAAATGACCAAACGTTGAACAGCAGTAATAATTTGGGTGTATCCGACACGATCATTTTTGAAGGCTATTACGTTGGCAATATGGAGATGTATGCCGACGTCGATACCGTAGCCAGCTATCTAGACTCCCACCAGGGTTGGTTTACCCGATGTGCTGAGCCGATGGATGTTAAGCCCATCGGCCATAATGGATACGCCATTTCCCTGGGTCGCTTTGGCAGCCTCAATTTTCAGATCCAGCCAAAAATTGGCCTGCATCTACTACCTCAAAATCGTGGCGTCTATAAAATTGAGACAATCCCCGTACCTGGTCATAAACCTGAAGGATACGATGTAGACTTCAGTGCTGCCATGTCCCTGGAAGAAAAGCAAAACAAGAAACTGCCCAAGGGACAAGCCACCCACGTGGAATGGGAACTTAATCTGCAAACTAAGGTGCAGATGCCCAAATTTATTCAGGCATTACCCCAATCCCTGGTGAAGGCCTCCGGTGACAAGTTACTGAACCAAATTGTGCGGCAGATTTCTAAACGCCTTACCCACAAAGTTCAAGAAGACTTCCACACAATGATGAATCTACCTTTACCTGGGCGTAAGGGTTAATCCTCAAGTGTTTGCCTTAATGCCTCGATAGGTGCCAAATAATTCGCCTCAGGCTCTTGGGCTAGCTGACAGGCCTGGCGATCTATAGCCAGTAGATCATTACCCCATACTACCTGTCCAACTGCAAACCCTTGCCCCACATCGGGTCGCCAATCTTGGCTGATAAACTTTTGGCTACAGTCGGCCACGCCACCATCGAACAGATGACCGATAGTGCCATAAACATCTTGCAAAATCTGCGGTACTGAAGGTCTATGGAGTTGGCCTCTAGAATGAGCACTGCGGGCTTTGTACTTAGCCCTTGGGAATAAACCATATAGGTTTTTTAAGGTAGCCGATACTAACGGACTTTCTTTCAGGCTAGTCACTTTGAAAGCACTGACAGAAATACGACAGTCCACTTCCTTCAGCAGCTTGGGTGCCCATAGCTCTGAATAACGTACAGGCTGAGGGGAACGGTTGCGATAGGCAACACAGGGCAATGTATCGGCATCAAGTACCGCCATACCATCATCCAAAATGTCGTAGAGGCCATTTTGATTAGCAATTTCTGCTAAAGAGAATTTGGAGCAAACACCCTCTACCACCAAAATCTCAGCTTGAGGGCTGGCCTGGCGAAGTCCCTGTAGCACTTTTGATAAAACCGACATACCAACCGTTACCGGTGGTCCCTTGGGATACCCCAAATTCGGCTTTACTAAAATTCTCGTTGCCCCTTGAGCCGTTACTGGCGGAGTATAAATAAAGTCTGCCACTTTAGCGGTATGAGTAGCAGTGTCCATTTTCTTCGTCTGAGTAGTCTGAGCAGCCATGGCCTTTACGGTAGTAACCCGCGGTTTTAAACAGGAATTTGAACGGTGGACCGACGCACTTGAAACTGCCAACGGTCTGAAACCGCAGCTTAAAAGCTGGTTTGTCGATATTCGTATCTTCGACGGTAAAGACCTGGTGTGGATGTACAGCAAGCTACGTGCTCACCCAGAGTACATTGGCCCTGGTACCTATGATCGACTGGCGCGATTATTTATGGCCGAAGGTCAACAGAAGGTGGCTAGCCGCCAAGCCTGGACTATTCGGGGGCATCAGTTTAACTGGGGTGAACGCACCTATCTGATGGGGGTAATTAATATCACCCCTGATAGCTTTAGCGATGGTGGCCAGTTTAACTCCGTGGAAACAGCACTCAAACAGGCAGAGGCGTTGTTAGCAGCCAATATTGACATTTTAGATCTGGGCGGCCAGTCGACTCGACCAGGAGCAGAGCAGATTTCCCTGGGTGAGGAACTGAACCGGGTGATACCCGTGATTGAGGCCATTCGCCAGGCTGACAATGCAGACCTCAATCAAGCCGTGATTTCGGTGGATACCACCCGAGCCACGGTGGCTCGGGCAGCGGTTGAAGCTGGTGCAGATATTATTAACGATATTTCGGGAGCTACCTATGAACCCGATATGCTCAAAGTTGCTGCTGAAAAAGAGGTGCCTATAATTTTGATGCATCTACGAGGTACGCCGGAAACGATGCAGCAAATGACGGACTATGGCGACCTGATGGGTGAAATTTCCAAGTTTCTACGGGAGCAAATTGAGCAGGCTTTAGCCGTCGGCGTTCCTATACAAAATATTTGTATTGATCCCGGTATTGGATTTGCAAAAAGCTATCCTCAAAACCTGGAAATTTTACGTAAGCTGCCAGACCTCGTGGAGCTGGGCTGTCCAATTTTAGTCGGTGCCTCTCGCAAGAGCTTTATCGGTTGGATTTTGGATCAACCTGATCCCAAACAGCGGGAATGGGGCACTGCTGCAGCTTGTACAGCAGCCATTGGGGGAGGAGCTGATATCCTACGCGTTCACAATGGGGCAGCTATGGCGGATGTTGCCCGGGTTGCCGATGCTATCTGGAGACAAACTGAGTCAACAGACTGAGTTCTAGCAACATTAACGAGTCAGTTGACTGCTTCATCAATGTGACGCTATCTGTCACCTTTAGGCAGCGAGCAAGTCTTTCAGAGCGGTGCCCCCTGAAATCAGCAATGGTGAATATTCCAGGCATAAATTTTGATTAGTTGGGCACTCTAATTAACGGATGCTGATGCTCAGCCTGTTAAAAGTTACCGGAAATCTGCGTAAATCCCGGTAGGGAATAGGTTGTAAGGAGTTACCAATAGTAACTAGGTCTGGCTAGTCCTAGGCATAGTATTGGTCCTTTGCAATTAACGTCTTTGGTTGTGATACAGTCAGCACGGAAAATCGGGTTTGTAATAGGCGTCCTTAAGCCAGGCAACCGATGGCAGTGTAACCCTGTGGTGGAGATAAGAGGAGACCCATGCAACAGAAACTAACAACGATTTTGTTGTTGAGTACCGTCATCGGCATTAGTGCAGGTACTTCTGCAGAGGCAAGTGGTTCTCTACTGACAGATCTGTCAAGACAAGAATTACCAACATCCAAATTATTAGATAGACATTTAACTATAGAGGTTAAGCTAGTTGAAGATGCTTCCGCCACAGGTGATCGGGTAATCGATGACAATTCCGCGTCTATTGAGGCTCCTTCCCCTAAAAGTGATTGGGTAGGCAATGCCCATGCCCCATCTGTTGTCACGTCTCCTAAAGCATTTGATGCGACGGAAGCCATACCGTTACCTGAACCCATGGTTCCTGAAGAGATTGGTGGACTAAACCTGCGTCAGTCAGGCGTTATGGTCAGTCAACAAGTGCCTGCTACGCCACCCCCAGCAGATAGTTTGCCAGAGCCATTACCAGAAGCCGAGCCAGAAATAGAAGATCCAGATCCCGTATTACCAACAACACCTGTACCTCCTCCTGAGTCGGCTGAGCCACCTCCAGAAACAGGCCCTACAGTTACGGTTCAGCGGTTTGAAGTGCTGGATAGTACTGTGTTTGATGAATCAGACTTCGATACTGTTCTGTCATCTTTTGTGGGTCGGGCACTAGGAATCGATGAACTACGGCAAGCTGCAGATTCCATCACTCAGCTTTATCTCAATGAGGGATACATTACCTCGCGAGCTGTTCTGCCTAACCAGCCGATTACGGATGGCGTTGTCAAATTACAAATTATTGAAGGTAGCTTAGAGGAGATTCGCATAGAAGAAGCCGATCGACTAGCTAACTATGTGCGATCGCGAATTAACTTAGGGGCCAAAACCCCTCTAAACCAGTTTGATCTAGAAGATCAGCTGCGACTGCTACGGGCCGATCCCCTCATTGACAACATTGAGGCCAGTCTCCGAGCAGGCACAGGTTTGGGGCAAAGTATTCTGGTGGTGCGCATTGATGAAGCCGAGCAGCTTGAAGCCCATCTCACCCTAGACACTGATTCACCCGTGAGTGTTGGTGTGGTTCGTATGGGCGCTAATGTTACCTATCGCAACCCCCTGGGTATTGGTGACCAAATACGGGCAGCTGCCTATCGGGCTACCACAGGGGGATCCCACCTATATGAACTGAGCTATAGCGCCCCCATCAATCCCATGAACGGGACAATTTCGGCGCGTTTTTTGCCCAGTGAGTTTGAGATTATCTCTCCCCAGGAACTAGCCTCATTTGACATTGAAGGCGATGCACAAGTTTACGAGCTAACCTATCGTCAGCCCCTGGTGCGCAATCCTCGCGAGGAATTTGCCCTTTCCCTGGGGTTTCGTCACCGGGATGGCGACACCCGCATTGCATCAACAGATTTCTCTAGCAACAGTGCCAGTGTCATCCAGTTTGGTCAAGATTATTTGCGTCGAGATCCCCAAGGAGCATGGGCGTTGCGATCCCAGTTTAGTCTGGGCGTTGATTGGCTAGATGCAACAAATTTGTCATCGCCCCAAGCAGACAGTCAGTTTGTGGGCTGGCTGGGCCAGGTGCAACGGGCCCAGGTTCTCAACCCAGATCATTTGTTGATTATTCAAGGTGATGTTCAGCTAGCATCAGATACCCTGCTGGGGTCAGAACAGTTTGTCATTGGGGGTCGCCAATCGGTGCGGGGCTATAGTCAGAACGCCCGATTTGGCGATAATGGTGTTCGTCTCTCAGTTGAAGATCGAATCACGATCCAGCGTGATGAATCAGGAGCACCGATCATGTTGCTCAGTCCGTTTATAGATATGGCAGCTGTTTGGAATACTGAATCTGGCACCACCGTTAACGATGATCGTTTTCTTCTCGGTACCGGTGTAGGCTTCACCTATCGCCCAGTTGAGAAATTAAATCTACGTCTGGATTTGGGTGTGCCATTGGTAGATATTGATGACAGCGCTCCTCAAGATGTATTCCTATATTTAGATTTTGATCTTGAGCTTTAGAGGGATATCAACTTAGGCTGGGAAAGCTAGCCCAGGTCAGGAGTCAGAAGTCAGGAGAAATAATCAAACGAGTATGACTGAAACCGTATAAGGTGCTTGCACTTAAATAATTACCCCATTACCCCATCACTCATCCCCCATCCACAGCCCCAACCTGGGTCTTTATTTTTGTGCAGTCCCCTAACTATATCGGTCTCACTGATTGAGCAGCGTACCTTTTAGAGGATCCCAGCAAGAGTTTTTCAAAATCTTTGGCTGAGAGAGCGGGGCTAAAGAGATATCCTTGCATACTGTGACATTTAAGTTGCTTAAGGATTGATAGCTCCCTAGCTGTTTCTACACCACCAGCAATGGTAGAAATATTTAGCCCTCGAGCCATTTCCATAATAGCTCTGACAATTACTTGATTACTTCTATTATTGTGCAAGTCACGAACAAAACACTTATCTAACTTGAGAATGTTCACCGGTAAAGACTGTAAGTAGCCAAGGGAGCCAAAACTAAAATCATCAATGGCTATACTAAACCCCCTACTTTGGAGGTCAGCCAACAATAACTTAGCCCGACCAAAGTCTTCCATAATTAGTCGTTCAGGCAATTCCAAATCCACCATAACAGGATTGACCTTTACAGCCTCTACTAAGGTCATCAACCGATCTATAAACTGGGAACTGCGCAATTGATGAGCCGATAGATTAACAGCAATGCTAATGCCGGATAACTGTATTCTTTGCCAATGGGCCAGTTGCTGCAGTGCCGTTTCCAAGATCCACTCACCAAGAGGTAACATTAGCCCATGTTCTTCCGCAACTGGGATGAACTGAACTGGCAATACAGGTGGCTCGCCTGGCACAATCCAACGCACCAAGGCTTCTGCCCCAATAATCTGACCACTGCTTAACTCAACTTGAGGCTGAAAATAAAGCTTTAACTCATTCCGTTGCATCGCCCATTTCAGCCGCTCTGCCAACGATGGCTGGCTAGCCGATGGGCTAACTTGATTAAGTGTTGTTTTTAGCGCCTTAAGTGTGGTGGATTCAGGGCTTTGGACAACCTCAATGTGAATGTCTGGAATCAGACGGTGATTATTGATCACCATTGGTTGTTGTAAATCAGATTTTAGCTGGGCAATAGTTGCCTCATAACTGGTCTCCTCAGGCGTATTCAATGCACTTAAAAAGACAATAAATCGATTTGCTCCCACATAAGCTAGGGTATTGATCGAGATCGTTGGGTGGTTCCAACACTCTCGCCATTGGTGTAGCTGTTGCCCAATTGTTTCAAGAAAAAGCTTCCCAAAGACATGGCCATAGCCAGTTTGCAACACATCATAGTTATCAACTCGAATCACCCATAAACTCGACCAAGGTGACTGTCGAACCACGTCCAACTGTTTTGCTAAATCGGACCACTTAATGGCAGAGGTAAATCTGCAGGATGCATCAACAGATTTAGATTTTAAATACTTAGATAAATGCTCCCGCTTGTTAAGCTGTGCTCGCACCGCACGCAAAAAGCTTTGTAAGTCAATGGGCTTTGTCAGGTAATCATCAGCCCCATGCTCCATACTACGGCGGAATGTGTCGGAGACATCATGGCCAGTCAGCATAATGATGGGGATAGTGGCTGTGGTTGGATGCGATCGCAAACATGCCAACACCTCATATCCATCAATATCTGGTAACCCTATATCACAGACAATCAGCTGGGGTTGATGCAGCTGCGCCAGATGCAGACCATCCTGTCCTGTAGTTGCCCTGAAAGGAGTAAAGCCATTAAGACTAAGCAGATCACAAAATACCGTAGCTAAATCGGCATCATCATCAATCACCAAAATAGTTGTCATTACCGCAGATGTTTCAGGCATCACCATAGACTTAGGGTCATTTACACTCGATTAGCGTTTGCACCAACATTACCTATCGCCATCGATAGAGTACCCAGCCCTTACCCTTGGTGTCTTAAGTTCATCACCCCAGCTCATTTTCAACTTACTCGCACCATAGGTAATTTCTCTGAATCTCCCAAATCTCAAGCTACATATGATACAAACAAAGGCTAGGGATTTTCAGATAAGTTGAAATTAGCTTAAAGCTCACCAGTCCGACCGTTGCTCATCAACAGAACTGGACTGTAACAATCAAGAATCTGTAAAGACTGTGCAAAGATGCCCACACAGACAGGGAAGTAAAATTCTTGTTCGTAAGGATTAAATATAAGTGAAATATAGGTAAAAATTGACTTTATACCCTCTCAATAACAGCAAAAAGCTAACCCCTTGATTGTGCCAACATTTACGATGAAGACCATCGAACGGTTGTTGGATGGTGTTAGAAAAATCACATTTAATAGCTAGGTCTATTATTAACGTCTTATACTCACCCTCTAGCTATCTTTTATGGATCTACAGCAATTGCGTTTACTTCTGGTGCAAAGTCATGAGCCCTATCAAGAGGGCATGGCGAATGGCACTTTGAATGCTGAGCAGCTAATTATGTTGGAAGGCTTAACCACCTGGGGATTTCAACTACAAGAAGTAGGAGTGTTGGGCTGTGTGTCAGACGTCCCCTATGATCAGGTCCTGAATACGGGTGTGCGCGTAATTGGCAATGGACCCGTTACAACTAATGAGACGATCTTTAAACGGCTGGCAGACTTCTGTCCCACCCATCTCATTGTTGATGTTCCCAATCCTGCAATTTTTCGTTGGGCCACCCGTCAGCACGTACGTTGTATCGGCATGTTTCGAGAAACGCTGACTGCACCAGGTTTTAAACAACAATGGAACAACTATCAACTCTCCAAAGTACTGAACCATAGTGGCATTGAATGGGTTGGGGGACTGGGGCTAGAAAGATGCAAGACTCTGGCACAAATAGGTGTGCGCCGTGACAAACTGATCCCCTGGAATTGGCCGCCATCTAACCGAGCTGAAACGTTTGAACCTAAACAGTTGCGATCGCGTCCCGATCCCCTACAGCTAATTTATGTAGGCCCTCTTTTCTCCACTAAAGGCATTGGCGATTTACTGATTTCTACGGCACAGCTCAAGGCTCAAGGCTGGAACATTCATCTCAAGCTAGTAGGACAGGGCAATATTAACCGATTCAAAATTCAGGCAAAACGATTACAACTCAGTCACGTTGAATTTATTGAAGATATTCCGGACCACAGCCTCGTTCACCTGATTCATCAAGCTGATATTTTTGTGATGCCGAGTCGGCACGAATCTCCAGAAAACTCCAATACTATTCTCAATCACTGTTTACAGGCTCACACACCAATTGTGGCCTCCGACCATCCCATGTTTACCGGCAGTCTAAAACATAATGTCAATGCCATGATATTTCCGGCCGGTAACGCCCGTGCCATGTCTCAACGGATTGATTATCTACTCAATCACCCAGAAACCTACACCAAACTTTCTACAACTATCCAAACAACCTGGCAATCTTTACAGCTACCTGTCCACTGGATATCTCTATTAGAAAAATGGCTGAAAGAAACAAGTACAACACATCAGTGGTTTCAACAGCACTCACTGACAGCTCCCCTTTACCAGCAGCCCTCAACAGCACAGTTTATACATCCCCCTACGTGAAGTTTGACCATACCATTGACTGCGAGAAAACGACACCGTAATCACTAGGTTCAAATTCAGCAAAGGTATGGAGCTACAGACAACAATCAAAATAACCGTAAATTTACGAAACCTGATTGAATTACAAGCTTTAGGACAAATAGTCGGAACAGACACGGGCATGCTGTATCAGTAGGGTAAATACATAGAAATACTCGTCAGCTCTTTCTTACTCTAATCCAGTAAAACTAAAAGAAATTGAAACTTTCTCAGACGTAGGTCAGTCCTATACACCAGTCAACGCGAACTAGCCTGCAATTTTCACTTGCCTACACTTTCCTAAGACAGTCATGGAAATCGTTCAATTCCCGCACACTCATCCCCCATCCGGGCCTCGTTTGAACTTATCGTTACTTCCCTGTGGGCAAAAAGCTATTCAGCCAAAGATCTTTAGTCTTATAGGAGTATTATTTCTCAGTAGCTTTTCCATCAGTCTTGTAGCTTCCCCAAGCTTAGCCCAACTACCTGTATTAGAGCCTACAGGCAGCAGCACTAGCCAACAACGGCGGCTCAGTTCACCTCGTAACGAGTCAACCGTTGCCCTGGAAACTTACGCCCTAGGTCCTGGGGATCAAATCAGAATTGATGTCCTATCCTCCAATGAACTGTTCAAAGAACCTATTGATCAAATTGTCTTATTGGATGGCTCAATCACCTTACCTTGGGTTGGTAAAGTTAGTGTCACGGGGCTGAATCCACTGCAAGCTGAGGAAACAGTCATCGCAGCCTACAGCGAGTACATCCGTAACCCACGCATAACATTCCAGTTACTACAGCCACGCCCGATCAGAGTAGGTATTGTGGGTGAAATCAAACGGCCCGGTGGTTACACGTTACAGGTCAACTCAGAAGCCGGTGAACAATCCGAGGCAAGTGAAAGTCGGACTCGTTTCTGGCCAAGTGTAACCCAAGCCATTAGTAATGCAGGTGGGATTACACGTTCTGCAGACGTGCGCTCTGTACAAATTAAGCGCGAAGGTGTCCCTGAGCTGATTCAGGTCAATCTCTGGGATTTAGTCGAAAGTGGGAACCTTCGCCAGGATGTTTTGCTACGAGATGGCGATCAAATCTTTATCCCCACTGCACAGGATATCAATAATGCAGAAGTGATTGCCTTAGCTAATACGACATTTGCCCCTGCAACTATCACAGTCAATGTTGTGGGTGAAGTCGCATCTCCAGGTAGTCTGGCCGTCGCTCCCGATACATTACTCAATCAGGCCATTCTGACAGCTGGGGGCTTCAATACGCGAGCGCGTTCCAGTCGCGTTGAACTGATTCGTCTTCACCCCAACGGCACTGTCTCCCAACAGAGAGTTGATATTAATCTTGCTCAGGATGTGAATGATCAGCAAAATCCTATTCTTCAGGACGGAGATACCATTGTTGTTGGTCGTTCAAGCCTTGCTGCCACTTCAGATACGGCTGGTCTGATCTTCTCACCCCTGACTAATTTACTTCTCGGGCTTTTTGGCATCCGATAATCAATCCTGATACTAATTTATCTCTTTACTTACTGTTTCTGTTTCATTAATCGTTTGGATGGCAGCCTAACTTACTATGAATTTCATTCGTAACGTTATTGACCTCAACCTGCAATATTTATTTGCAGCAACTCGCCGAGGTATTGTACCCGCAACGACAGCATTTGTCTTGACGGTTTTAGGGGCTGCCGCAGTCGCCAAACTACAAAAACCAACCTTCTTATCCGAAGGCAAACTTTTATTTAAGCCAGACCGAGCAGCCACCCTCACCGGGCTAGAAGAAGATGGTAGCCCTTTACAAACCATCAGTTACGGAACCCAATTGAATTCTGAGATTGAGATTATCACCTCAAAGCCACTGATCCAAAAAACCATCGATACACTACAGCTCAAAGATGATGAAGGCAAGCCCTTAAAAATTGAAGATCTTCTGGAAAATCTTCAGGTAAGCGTTGTATTCCAAACAGATGTACTGTCCTTTACGTACCTAGACGAGGATCCCGTAAAAGCAGCCGATATTGTCAATACCTTGATGGGGTCGTATCGTTCCCAAAAACTAGCAAGTACTCAAATAGACACCGAAAGTGCAGGGGACTTTTTAGACCGTCAGCTACCTGTCAGCGCTGAAAAAGTAAGGCAAGCAGAATATGAGCTACGAGTTTTCCGAGAAACCTATGACATCGTTGACCTCGCTGCAGAAGTAGAAATTTCAGTTGCCTTCCTAAATGATTTACGCCAGGAGGAATCTAGATTAAGGGTCAGCTTGAGGGCACTCCAGGGCGTCCAAGAAGCGCTAAGTAATGAACTTCGTCTCAGTGTGTCTGATGCCATTACGGCAAACGCCTTAAGCCAATCTAAGTCAGTCCAAGATATTTTGACGGACTTAAGCGCGGTTCGTCGAAAAATTGCAGTTCAGCAAGTAGAGTTTACTGAAGAAAGTCCCATTCTACTGGACCTGCGTGCTCAGGAAGCTTCCCTCGTCAACCTCTTAGATGACAAAGTCCAGGGGATAGCAGGGGGGCCTGTTCAAGAAGACTTACTTCAGATGGGAGCTACCCGAGAAAGGCTAGTTGAGGATTATGCTAAAAACAATATTCAACTTGTTTCTTTCGAGGAGAGCTTGAAGGCTGTCGAAAATAATAAACAGATATACCAGCAGCGCATAGATCTGTTTCCAGAGTTAGAACAACGTCAGCGAGATTTACAACGTAAATTAGAAGCAGCCCAAGAAACCTATCAGGAATTATTGAACCGAAGCCAAGAGCTACAGGTTAAAGAGAATCAGTTGACTAATTTCATTCAAATTATTGAACCCGCTGTTCCTCCGGAGAAACCGTCTTCTCAGGTGGCCATTAAGATCATTGCCATGGGAATTGTTGCTGGCTTTGCCCTGGCTTTGACCATTATTGTTGCCATTGACTTCTTTATCGTAGATGTTAAAGGAACTAATAAGGTTTATGATCCCGATGCCTATAACATTCCTTCAGGGCTCTAATAACAAGATATTGCTTGTTATTTTACATATTTTCTTAGAAAGACCATCTATCCAACATATTTCAAAATCCCTATAAGCCTGTTGCCCTATGGTGCTTCAAACTACTCCAGCAAGCGAACCTCCTTCTGAAGAAGTAGAAAAGAAAAAGTCACCCGGTAGAGCTTTATTAGAAAAGATCTTAGAAAAAGTCGAATTCACCTATGTGTTTATTTCCTTCTTTTTCTTCACAGATGCTGTAACGATGGTTCTTCTTAGCGGTGGAGCCAGTGAAGGAGATGGATTTAGCTACGATTCGATTAACTATATTCCCGTTCATCTTTTCTACGTTATTCATAATTGTCTTACGCTTTTTTTCGTGGCGTGCAGATATAAACGAACGCTCTATATTTTGCTGAGCAACCCAGTGCTGATTGCAGCCAGCACCGTTGTGGGTCTGTCATTTTTCTGGTCTTTTGCCCCTGATGACTCCCTATCTGCAGGGATCTTTGCCACGTGTAATATGTTGTTCGCAGTGTATTTAGCAGGACGATACACCTTGAAACAGCAGATCACAATCCTCAGCTATGTGCTGCTAAGTATATCCATCTTAAATTTTGTGTTTGTCTATGCACTGCCTCAGTACGGCATTATGGGCCCACCGGTTCATCCAGGGGCATGGCGAGGTGTCTTTACCCATAAAAACGGTGCTGGGAAAATGATGGTACTCGCCTGTGGTGTCATGTATACCATGTTCAATGAGGTCAAGGATAAACGCCTCAAGTGGCTCTACATCATTGGATTGTTCCTCTCGCTGCAAATGATCAACAAAACTGGATCCGGAGGAGCATTACTCAATTCTGTTTTTATTTTGACTATCGTTACAGTGCTTCAAGTATTTAAAACAGAAACTCGTAAACTACTTCTATCACTGATTTTTCTGATCTCGGGAGCCATATTTGTCTCCGTCGCTTATGTTCCTCTAATGACATTTGCCCTCGGGTTAATTGGAAAAGACGCAACCCTAACAGGGCGTACAGATATTTGGGAGTACATTTATACAATGATTGGCCATCGTCCAGCACTCGGTTACGGTGTTGGTGGTTTCTGGCATGGGACAGCCGGGCCGTCTTTATATATATGGCAGCGGGCTGGCTGGCGTGTACCAGATGCGCACCAGGGGTTTCTGGACATGACCTTGCAAATTGGCCTGATTGGCACAACCTTAGTGTCATTAGTGCTATGGCAAACGTTGCTTAGGGGGCTTGCCAGAACTCGCTTGTTTAAAACATGGGTAAGCAGTTGGCCTGCAGCCTATACCCTCTATATCGTCCTAATTAATCTGGCAGAATCTTCACTGTTAGCACCTAACAGCATTTTTTGGATTCTAATTTGTTCCATGAGCTTTACGACATCATTTGAAGCGAAATATTTGAATGACTTTGACAGATTTAGTCTGGGCAACAACAACAATATTATGGGGGATAAAATCATGGACAAAATCAAGCCCTCAAAAAATGTCCAGACTACCCAAACTAATATTTAATTTATAGTTTGCCAAATTTATCCTTTACAACTGAGTCAATGAGGTGAAAAAGATAATTTCCAAACTCAAAGGGATCTTGAGTGGATCCTTAGTAAAAGACAGCATGTGGATGCTATCTGCCCAAGCACTCGGTATATTTATTCAAGGGGCCTACTTTGTCATTGTAGCTAGAGTCTTAGGAGCTGAAGCATACGGCATATTTATCGGCATTGCTGCCTTCGTTAAGCTACTGTTTCCATTTGTTGGTCTCGGCAGTGCGGATATTTTTATCAAGTATGTTTCAAGGGATCCAAAGGTTTTTAGAGGATATTGGGGTACAGCACTACTCACCTCTTTAACCTTTACCGCTGCCCTAGTCCCCATCATGCTAGGCTTGGTCAAGGTCATTTTTGCTCCCAGTACGTCACTACTGCTTGTCTTATTTATACTGCTAGCAGACCTCTTAGGGGGGAAAGTATTCGATCTAGCTGCAACTGCGTTTGTGGCTTGCGATCGCTACAAGGTAGCTGCCCAAAGTAAGGTTCTATACGGTGTAGGAAAACTACTTGCAGCCATTGCCCTCCTGGTCCTCTTCGAAGATGGTAATATTGTTGCCTGGGGTGGTTTATACTGCTTAGGCTCAATCATACCAGCGACTGTATCACTGCTAACGGTGAACAAGTTATTTGGTCGTCCTATATTCAATCTAAAAAAGTATCCACCCAAGTTTGCCGAGGGCTTTTTCTTCGCCATTGCCCAGTCCGCAGAAACTGTAAACGGCCAGATTGACAGAACAATGTTAGTCAGTCTGGCATCTGCCGATGCAGCTGGTATTTATGCTGCAGGGTATCGATTTATCGATGTTGGATACATCATTATTATTGCAGTCATGAGTGCCACCTACACTCGCTTTTTGCGATATGGCGCTTCTGGCATTAAAGCAGGTCTACAATTTGCCTTTAAATTGGTCCCTGTGGCCGTAGGCTATGGAGTTATTGCAGCAATTGCCTTACTGACTCTTTCGCCATTTACATCAAATATTTTAGGACCAGAATACGCCCAGTCTGCTGGTGTATTAATATGGCTGGCACCTATTCATTTGATCGCAACTCTCCAATTCATTGCTGCTGATACGTTAACTGGTGCAGGCTTTCATAGAGCCAGAAGCGTGTTGCAAGTAACAGCAGCTTTTATTAACTTTGGAGCAAACCTATACCTCATTCCTCGGTATTCTTGGCAGGGGGCAGCGTGGGCAACGTTGACATCTGAACTATTCAAACTCGTAACCTTATGGCTAGTGGTATTCTTTTGTTACCGACAATCAAAAGAGCAAGAGCAGGTTATTCAGACTGAAACTGCTTCTGACAGCGATTAGAGGAAGACTCCACAGGAACACAGTACATCTCTTACATGACTTTCTTAAAATTTCTCTGGGATAAAATAGTTCAAAACTAATTAAAATAAAAAGATTTTCAAGAGTATTTAAAGCAAGTTAGCCCAGAAACAATAAGTCTATGTAGACTGACAGCATTAATAAAAGTTTTGTTGCCATCAATCAATATTAGAAGCATATTTATGGATTTGAGGAGACCCCTCAATGAACTATGCCGCGATGATTCTCTACTATATAAGACAGCTTATGACAAGCTTAATCTTTAAATCGCAATCACTACAATTCAATTCTGTTTGCGACAAAGTACGTATTGTCATAGACAACTCTTCCATTCATAATAGAAAAATATATTCCTTAGTTGCAGCTATCAGGGCATAATCAGGCATCTACCCAGTTACTCAGCAGGTTTTTATCAATTGAAAACTGTTGATATATGCTCAATCCCATTCGTATTCAATGGGCATAAGGATTGTATTTACTTAGTTCTAGCCATCGAGCAGACATTTACATAATTCTCTACGAATAGTCTTCACAACCATTTTTCCGACATCGTCAGCATATTTTACCGCACTAGAGAAGCTGTCATAGCATCTTAAGGAACAATAACTGTATAGTTTAAGTCATTTTGAAAGAAACAAATTGCCTATCTGAGTATGAAGTTCACTTTTAGGGCATTATAGGATTTTTTAATGCCAGGCTAAAGGGGTAGGGCGATTTGAGAAATAGGATGGGAGCATTAGGCGTACATGCTATCTAAGGCTAAAAGATTAAATGTCATTTCCGATGTAATTCCTAGGAAAGCATTAATTTTTTATGAAATCAAATAGTGTTTTTAGCTGTTTTATTGAGTTAAACAAAGGGTTCTCTGAGTAGTAATGAAAGCAACTAATGTTTTGTTCTTAACTACGCTGCTTCCTAGTCGAAGGAAAACTGGAGGTGAAGTCGCATCTCAGGCTTTTATTAATGGCCTGAGACAAAACGGATATAAGGTTTCAGTCGTAGGCTACATGCGAAAGGATGATAGTTTTGAGCCAGAAGCTCATGAAGTGTTAGTAGAAAAGCGGCATATAGAGACAAGTAGTGCCAAAATTGACGCTATCCTCTGGCTTTTACTCAGCTTCATAGTTAAGTTGCCCTATTCAGCTGCTAAATATTACTCCCAAACCTATGTGAAATTGGTAAACACTCTTCTTAGTGCCAAGCAATATGATGTGGTTTTTATTGATCACTCTCAACTAGCTTGGTTAGCAAAGTTAGTTGCTGGGAAAAGTAAGATTATATTTATTGCTCATAATATCGAGCATGAAATCTACCTCAGCCACTTCAATAACTCTAAGAACTTATTCGAAAGATGGCTCTATGCTCGAGAAGCCAAAATGGTAGAAGGAATAGAATCTGAGCTTTCGAAACAAGCCGCAGAAGTTTGGACCTTAACTGAGCATGATGCCAATCATTTTTCTAGACTCAAAGGCGTTTATAACGTTAAAGCGTTAGCCTTACCCTTAGGTCCAGAGAAAGTTTGTGAAAATGTGATTGAGAAGAGATTTGATATTGGATTAATTGGCAGCTGGACCTGGAAATTTAATGAGGAAGGGTTACATTGGTTTTTTAAGTTTGTTTATCCTGAACTATCCAGTCAGCTATCCATTCACGTTGCTGGCAAAGGTGCTGAATGGTTAAGCGGGAAATATCCAAATGTTAAGTATGAAGGTTTTGTACCAAACTCTCAGGTTTTCATGGCCCAAGCTAGAGTGATCGCACTACCTATGTTGGGAGGCAGCGGTATACAAATCAAAACCCTTGATGCTCTTGCCTCAGGATCAGCAATTGTAGCCACTCCAACCTCTATGCGAGGTGTCTCTCTAGTCTCTCCAATCGTCCAAATAGCTGAACACCCTAAAGAGTTTGCCCATCTATTAGCTGCTGAGGCGTTTAACTGGACCACGGAAAGAACGCGAAGTGCAGAAAAAACAACTTCAAATTGGTTACAAACACGGAAAGAAAAGTTTCTGAATGATATTGCCAGTTCCGTAGAAAACGGAGCACAAGCATTCACCCAAATGGCTAAAAGTCACTAATCTTCTCACCAATATAGTTGTTCTAAATAACGTACAAAAGATATCTTCTAAGGACATGAATAGATACGGAAAGTCTTCATCTATCAACAGATAGAAAAGAAACTTTGCACCACCTAGTGCGTCAATGTTTGTGTCGGAAAGAGCAGTTTCCACTTCGTCTGATATTTTCACGTTTGCATACCCCATTTCGGAAACACCAGAACCAATTTTTGTAGATGGGACAGGGAAGATTCAGTGGTGTAGCACTATAAATTGAAGGATTAATCTATGAATGATTTATTAGAATACAAGATCGATGCGTCTAATGCTGCAAACTTATTTAATGAACAAGTTAAGGCTCCAGCACCTGAAATGAAAGATTTTTCTGGAAGAGGGTTTGTCATCTGCGCAGGAGGCCCTTATCTAGAAAGCGCTTATGTTGTTGTCCGTCTCCTACGGCACTATGGTGCGACGCTACCGATAGAAATCTGGCATGCTGGTGAAGATGAGATTCCAGCCTGGGCCAGACCAGCATTTATGGAACATGATGTTTCGTTGCATGACATCATGGACTGTTGCAAAAACCGGCCTCTAAAACAGATGCGTGGTTTTCCTATTAAGACAGCAGCCATTCTCCACTCACAATTACGGGAAGTAATGCTCATTGATGCTGACTGCTTTCCCGTATGCAATCTAGAGTTTCTGTTTGACACTAAGGAATATCAAGAGAATAGAGCTATTTTCTTCCCCGATTATCAGCGTCACATACTCCTACCTGGTAAGCCTGTTTGGGACCATGTAGGTATGCCCTATAACGGTGATACAGAATTTGAAACGGGTTTACTACTCTTTGACAAAGTTGCTTGTTGGAAAGCCCTAAACCTTGCTGAATGGATGAATCTTGGTTCGGAGTTTTGGTATCAACATGCAATGGGTGATAAAGACACATTCTATTTATCTTGGCGAAAACTCAACCACCCATATTTTCTAGCTCCAGACTGCTCACGAGTTCCAACTGTTCTGAGTCGACACTACTGGACTGGCAAAAAGCACTTGGCCGATCACCGTACAGGAACCTCCAAATATACGGTGCCTTACAAGAAGGGTATCTTTACAAGCTACCTATCTCCTTATAAAGGTCGTCCTGTATACAAAGATTTTATTGATGAATGTTTACAACGATTTGTCAATAGCAATTATGGATTACATATCAAGTTCTTAGATGCTCTGAAAACCTACAAAGACGCCTCTGAGTCTTCACAATAAATATGCTCAAGTATGGTTAGGGGAGTACACAAAAATAAAGACCCAGATTGGGGCTGTAGATAGGGGGATGAGTGATGGGGTAATGGGGGGATTATCATAAGCACAAGTGCCTTAGTTTAGGCAGAAGCAGTAATCAAGACCTGAGCTATATAACATGTAGCTTCCAGGAACAATCTTTCTAATTTTCATTCGTAATTGTACGTGGGGCATTCTAGATATGTGTTTTACTATGTCCATTTTTTAGCTATCAACTGAAGCAACTATTTCCGATAGGGCCATGCTGAAATGGGTTCGGGCCATCCAATAGTTCCAAATCTAATTTACTTACTTAACTTGAAAGATGCAGGCAACCTCCAATCAACGATCCGATGGTGAGGCTAATATCAATTCCTCCACAACTCTGACCCAGGTTTCAATTTGTGCCGCAACGTATAAACGCCCTCACTTATTGCAAAAATTGTTGGAGTCTTTGAATAACCTTACATTTACTCAGATTCCTATACCTAGTATCGAAGTCATCATCGTTGATAACGACTCTACTCGTTCTGCGGAGGCAACGGTTGAAGCCCTAAAATCTTCTTTCCAATGGTCACTCAAATATTTTGTAGAGACTAATCAGGGAGTGACGTATGCGCGTAATCGTTGTGTTGCTGAGGCATCTGAAGATTCGGATTTCATTGCCATGCTAGATGACGATGAGACTGCAACTCCCCATTGGCTAGAGGAACTTTTAATCAATCAACAGAAGTTTAACGCTGCCATCATTACAGGTCCAGTTCTTGCTGTTTATAAGGAAGAACAGCAAGTGCCTAATTGGATTAAAGCTGGCGACTTTTATTCATTTCCTCGCTATGAAACTGGAAAAAGAATGGATACAGCTTTCACAGGCAACGTTATGTTTAGCACTAAGCTGTTGAAAGATCTGGAGGAAGATGAGCCACTCTTTGATCATCGTTTTGCCCATAAGGGAGCAGAAGATGCTTACCTGTTTTCATGCTTAAATAAACAGGGGTATAAAATTGTTTGGGCTGATGAAGCAGTTCTCTATGAGCCTATTGCCGATCAACGCTTGTCTTTAGATTGGATTTTAAACAGAGGATTCTGGTCTTGGAGTGTTCACAGCTTAATTGAATCAGAGCTTTATCCTTCATTTAAGGTTCAGGCTATTCGAACAATCAAAGGATTGGGGTTAATTGTCATGGGGTTTCTCTCTATTGGCCCATCTATATTTCTAGGTAAGAGTAAAGTAGCCCAGGCATTACTTAGAATGTATCGGGGTATGGGAACACTCTCCGGACTCTTAGGGCGTCAAGGTAACTGGCAGTAGTGCATTACTTGGGCTTGCCTAGGATATATTTGTGCTTTCGAATTTGTTTGAGATAGTTATAGTCATCTCTACAGCATCTTCTAATAACTCCATCTACACAAGCATTCCTATGATTAAATCTACGCTTACCAAACCTTTTCGAAATTATCAGGCAATACTAGGCACAATTGCTAAGGTCGCTGGTGCTGTTACTATTGCTCTTGGTGCACTGAGCTGTTCAGATGGCGCTCAAGAGTCGACGGTTAAAGAGTTTCAAGTTTTAGTAGACCAGTTTGGCTATCGCCCCCAAGATCCAAAAGTTGCGGTTGTTATTGGTCCTTTAGGTGGTGATCAACCTTACGAATTAAGAAATGCTGAAACCGATGAGGTGATTGAGGTTATTACCCCAGTCAAGTGGACAAATGGGGCGGTTCATTCACAGTCAGGAGAACGTGCCTGGTGGGTTGATTTTTCAGACCTGGATGAGCCTGGTAAGTATGTCATCGTCCGTGAAGACGGAGAGACACGTTCAGCTGAATTTGAAATTCGCTCAGACATCTACAGAGATGTCTTAATTGCTGCTACTCGAATGTTTTTCTACCAGCGCAGTGGTTTCTCTAAAACAGAACCCTTTGCAGACGCACGCTGGACTGATGGAGCAGCTTACATGGGTCCTGGACAAGATACCCAAGCACGATTTGTAGATGACAAACAAAATCCAGCAACCGAACGCGCTATGCATGGTGGTTGGTTTGATGCAGGTGACACAAACAAGTATGTTACGTATACGTTGCAACCTGTCCATCAGCTTCTAAGTGCCTACAGTCAAAACCCCAAAATTTGGACGGATGATTTTAATATTCCTGAGTCAGGTAATGGTATTCCTGATTTGTTGGATGAAATTAAGTATGAACTAGACTGGCTCATACGGATGCAAGACGATGATGGGGGTGCCTTTATTAAGATCGGAAATTTGGATTACAATCCGCCAAGCCCTATTCCTAGTAAGGATACTCGGCCTCGGTATTATGGTCCTAAGTGTTCATCATCTACAATTGCGATCGCAAGCGTCTTTGCCCACGCCGCAGTAGAGATGCAGTCTATTCCTGAATTAGAAGACTACGCTGCTGAGTTAACATCCCGAGCCAGAGCAGCCTGGGACTGGTTCCAGGTCCATCCAATAGACACAGATTGTGACACAGGAGAAATCAAATCAGGAGACGCAGATATGACTGCGGACGCCCAGTTGGGAACAACAGTGAGCGCCGCTGTTTATCTGTTTGCAGCAACAGGAGATCCACAGTTCTCCAACTATGTTGTTGACAATATTGACCTGGCACAACCCTACAGAGACGGTCCCTGGTCTCGCTACGATCCTTGGCAAGGAGATGCGTTAATTTTCTATTCCCAAATGCCTGATGCCGATGAGGCTTTAAAAGAGGAAATTTTAACAGATCTAGAAGATAAGTTAATTGACTATCATCCAGAAGCCTATGGCAGCGATGATTTGCTAGATCCGTTTCGCTCCTACATGCCTGACGAACAGTATCATTGGGGCAGCAATATGACTAAGGCCAACTATGGGAACATGAATTATGACCCTGTTATGCTGGGCATACATAAAGCGGAATGGCCAGCCTACATTGAGCGCTCCTTAGGTGCCATCAACTATTTTCACGGTGTAAATCCATTAGGCATTGTCTTTCTCAGTAACATGTATGAGTACGGTGCCGAATACTCCGCTAATGAGATGTACCATCAGTGGTTTGGTCAGGGTGAATTTGAAAACGCACTGACATCGAAAAAAGGACCCGCACCTGGATTCTTTATGGGCGGTCCTTACAAAGACTATTCCGGAGATGAAGCAATCGCGTCAGGACCTCCAATGAAAGCCTATATCGATGACGTAGAGCCCAATCAACCCACATATGAAATCATAGAACCCGCCATCTACTACCAGTCAGCTTATATCAAGCTACTATCTAAATTTGTTACCGCAGAAGAGAACTAGATCAGTCCCTTTTGTATCTCTGTTCTTACACAGCTGATATCTTGAAAACGATAACCACTTAGAACATGTAACAGTCGAATCAGCGTCACTTTTTCTTGATTGCAAGCATCTACTTAAACGTCTATGACTATTAAACAAGTTGAATGTAGATGCTTACATATGTATTGCAATGGTGAAAGCGTCATATTCATATGCCGTCACATCATAGGATAATTATCTATGTCTAAGAACACATTGAAAGTATTACTCATTATTGAACAATGTAATCCTGCCTGGAACTCAGTTCCCCTGGAAGGATATCGATTGTATGCAGGTATCAGCAGATTCGTTGACACTACATTAGTAACCCACGCACGCAATAGAGAAGAGCTAGAGAGAATACACCCAGATGCAGGCATCACTTACATTGAAGACAGTAAACTGATTGAAAACCTAGAGCTGCTTGGGGATCGTTTGAGCCTATATAAGGGGCAAATCATCTGGCCGCTGCGCAATGCGTTTACATACCCAGTTTACTGGGGATTCAATCGGGCAGTCTATAGTCGATTTAAAGAAGCTATTGTTCGCGGTGACTATGATCTAGTTCATACCATCACCCCAATGATGCCACGCTATCCTGTAAAAGCAATTAAGGCATGCAAGAAAACTCCGTTCATTCTAGGTCCAGTCAATGGTGGAGTTCCGTTTCCTGACGGATTTAAGGAGCTGGGGCGTCGAGAATATTCTTACTTTAATTTCCTACGCTGGATAGGACGCTCTATCATCCCTGGGTACCGGGAAACTTATAAAAAAGCCCACTATATTTTGGCAGGCTCTAGTTATACACTGAGTCTGATTAAAGAGCTATTCCCTAAGACTCGCGACAATCAGATAGAACTATTTTATGAGAATGGTATTACCAGCTCCTTTGTCAGATCTGAGGAAGAAGTAGCCCAAGCGAAAATACCTACAGAAGCGTCAGTAGATAATAAAGTTAAACTCCTATATGTTGGTCGACTTGTTCCTTACAAGGGGGCTGATATGATTTTAGACGCTATTAGCAAACTGGACGAGTCTATAAAGCTAAAGATTCATCTAACCATTGTTGGCAATGGCTCTGAGCAGGAAAGCTTAGAGCACCAGGTAAAACAGCTAAAACTCAATGATCATGTGCATTTCACTGGATATGTTGAGCAGTACCAGACCTTAGAATATTATCGACAGTCTGACATTTTCTGTTTCCCCTCAGTTCGTGAATTTGGTGGGGCAGTCGTTTTAGAAGCCATGGCTAATGCTTTACCTTGTATTGTGGTTGATAACGGTGGCATTGGTGAGTATGTAACAGAGAAAACAGGCTTTAAGATCGACCCTTTATCCAGAGAGTTTGTAGTGAACAAATTAGCTATTTATATTGCCCAGTTGGTTGAGGACCATATTATGCGACATGATATGTCCTACGAAGCACTTCAGCGTGCAAAGGAGTTTACCTGGGATACAAAAACTCGTAAGATTGTCGATATTTATTCAGAAGTTGTAGAAAGAGAAGCAACAACAGTCTAGTAAGACTCATCTGTATTGGCATTGAAAGCACATAAGCCCTTAGCAATGCGCCAAGGGCTTATGTGCTTGGGCTTTTGATATCTATTTATGCCGCCTGTAATGCCATCAACTGAGAAACTGTTTTGAACTGATACCCCTCTTTCTGAAGCCTTTTCAAAACTATTTTGGTTGCTGCCACAGTCTGGGATCGATTGCCTCCACCATCATGTAAAAGAATAATAGAGCCAGGCTCCACACTGCAAACGATAGACTCAGCAATTTTTTCTGGATCAGCTGTTTCGTAGTCCTTAGGATCAACATTCCAAAGAATATTTGTTTTTTCTCTACGGGCAAGCTCCCAAGGCAGCCGAACACGCTTTAAACCATAAGGTGCACGAAAATGTATTCTTGATTCGACACCCAAATCAGCTAGTATGTCGTCCGTCTTTTGGATTTCAGAACGGACTGTTGCCAAACTCGTGTCTATTAATCTTTGATGGGAATACGAATGGTTACCTAACTCGTGCCCTTCATCAATCATACGACGAGTTGTTTTGATATTTTTTTCAATATTTTGACCAATTGCAAAAAAGGTTGCTTTTGCATCAAACTCTTTTAATACATCAAGTAAGTTATCTGTATAAGGTGGATTAGGACCATCATCATAGGTCAACGCTAGAACTTTCTCAGTTGTATCCACACATGTAATCATCTTTCCAAACAGCTGAAACTTGTATGATGTTGACAACCAATTTAGGGTGTAACGGCTTAGAAAGCCTAACAAAACGCCGGAGACAAGGGAGATAGCTAGAAAAGAATTCATTTTATATGTGCGCGAGGTGACTCTCTAGGATAGGCATTAATGTACTTTCAGCCTCAAGACCAAAGGGGTTTCGGTATGATGGGAGCTCAGCTAAAGCAAGGATAAATAGATTCTAGTTCTGAGTGGTTTTGAAACAACAATTTCATTGAAACAAAAGCCTTTAGTTACTGCTGAGGCCATGTAAAACCAAACGTTCTAAACCAAATATTTTAGTCACTAGTATGGTATCGGATACTATAAAATACTGACTTATAAGCTAATCGAGAATATTTTATCATAGTAACTTAAATATCTGATCAAGCTATTTAGTGAAAAACTTGAAAACATGGCAATAAAATACTATAAGCGATTAATAATAAGATAAAAGCACCGAATACCCGTAAAATCTCGTTGTATGGGTTTACAAACAGTAGGTTCAACTAGGTTCAACAAGCTTGGCAACAACATGAACCCCACATAGGAGAACACAGATAATATTGAAAGGCTACGCAACAGTATGGAAAGAGCAGCATATCAAAGTAATCTCTTGTCTAGTTACCTGAATATCCTCCAAAGTTGTTCAGCCTTGAGGACAATACTAAACAGGCAAATACACAGAAATTGTTTCGACAGTTGGAAGCATTTTCCAGGCAAAATTGCGAACTTTATGCTTGTTTTCAGCGATCGGACTCGATATGCGTCACTCTCTAATATTTTCTTGACGTAGATGTTTATCGTATTAAGAAACCATGGATCTAGGGGACTTTTATTCTTTGATCAAGTCATACATGAATAAGAATTAAGAATTGGGGAATTGCAAGTAATTATGCCAAAGACTCAAGCAAAACGGCTCGTGCGCAGTATTGGTGCCCAAGCATTGCAAAAGCGAGTGGGCATGCGTCAGGATTTATCTCCCCAGCTCTGGAATATGTCCTATGAAAATAGTGCGCTTACGCTACATGGCGTCAATCTTCAAACTCTTCTGGAGCAATATGGTAGTCCCCTTCATGTATTGAACACACAGAAGCTAGCGCAGAATGCCCATGCCATGATGTATGGGCATCAAAAGCAGCAGATTCTCAATGTTTACTATTCCTATAAAACTCATCCTATTCCCCGCATACTTCAACTCCTGCATAGTTATGGCGTAGGTGCCGAGGTTATTTCTCCTTATGAACTATGGTTAGCGTTACACCTTGGTGTAGACCCTCAAAAGATCATCTACAATGGCCCTGCCAAATCAGACAAGTCCATCGAGATAGCCATTGACCGAGGTATTCGCTTACTTAACGTTAATCATCGCGAAGAGCTAGAGCGTTTTGCTAAAATTTCTCGGCAAGTTGGCAAAAAGGCCAATATTGCAATTCGATTGATATTCGCCAAGGGCTGGAGTGGCCAGTTTGGTCTTGGTGTAGATACTGGCGAGGCGTTAGCAACTTACCGTCAGGCCCTCAGTATGCCTGAGCTTAATGTTATTGGTGTGCACTGCCATCGAGGTGTTCTCTTTGATGGTCTGGATGATGTGGCAGGATACTTGCAAGGTATTAAAGATTTTTTGAATACTTTGTATCAGGAATTTGATTTTCACCCAGAGATTTTGGATGTTGGCGGGAGCATTGCTATTCCAACGGTACGTTCATTTTCAGACTTTGATAAAAAGCTAAGTGAGACCTTCCGTATTGAAGTAAGAGAGCCGACACCACAGGATTATCCTACGCTAGAAGACTTTGCTGAGTTTATTTCTAAGGATCTCACAGGGTATTTTCAAGACGTTAGTCGTCCTATACCGGAGCTAGCTGTTGAGCCAGGAAGGGCAATTACAGGGAATACCCAAGCACTACTATCGCGTATTGTTGATACTAAAGAAACGTCCGAAGCATTTACCTATGGAATTTTGGATGCAGGCATTAGTGTTGCTGAGATTGTAAAGTATGAGTTTCATCAGGTTCTTCCTCTACAGCAGAAAGCTCAGAATCCGAAAAAACTTTATCGCTTAGTGGGTCCTATTTGTCATATGGGAGATACACTCTATCCTGCTTGGCGACTACCTGAACTAGCTAAAGGTGATGCCATTTCCATTATGGATTCTGGGGCTTATTTTGTGCCTGAAGCGCGAGCTTTTTCGTTTCCTAAGCCTGGCATTGTCGGATTAAATAGCAGTGGTGAATCTTTTATGATCCGCAAGTCTGACACTTTCGAAAGCATTATCCATATGGACTGTTTGGCTGACTAGGCCACATGTTTGAAAATTTGTTTTAGAAGAATCTCCTAATTATTTAAGATCTCGTCCTATGGTAGCTATTAGCTCATCTACCCAAGCTCCAATTATGATGACTATGGGAGATTATGGGGGAACCCTCGCAGTTGTGAGGTCCTATGGGAAGCACAATCAGCCTACATTACTGGCTGATCCTAAGACTTCTACACTCACCCATAAATCTCGCTATCTTTCAAAGGCCCTCAAATCCCCACCAGTAGAAGATTTTGAGAGTTTTGTTAACTGGCTAATAGAGTATGGCAAACAAAATCCTGGCGCGTTTCTCTACCCGTCAAGTGATGATATGACATGGTTGATCTCTCGGTATCGTGATCAGTTAAGCGACTATTACAAGCTCTACAGCCCTGATGTTAAAACCATTTATGCGCTGCTGAATAAACCAGAGCTACATGCGATCGCAGAAAAGCTAGGGATTCCTGTTCCCTCTACAGTTGCGCCCACATCCGTAGAAGACCTCAAGGCGCAGGCTCACAAGCTTAGGTATCCAGTATTGATCAAACCTAGAACCCAAATTGGCATGTTGCGACGCCAAAAGGGTCAGGTCTGTGAAACGCCAGAAAAATTACTGGAAATTTACCCAGACTACCAACAAAAATTTTATTACCACCCTCTTCTCATTGACTTTGACCCAGAGGTCAATTGGCCCATGGTGCAAGAATTTCATGCAACCGCCGGTCAAAATACCTACAGCGTCGCTGGTTTTGTTGATGAAAGCCAAGAGATATTCCTAACCCGTGCATCGGCTAAAGTTTTACAATTTCCTATTCGTGTAGGCGTAGGACTCTGTTTTGAAAGCCGTCCTCTGAATCCTAAGGCCATAGACCATCTCAAAAATATCTGTAGAGAAGTTGGCTATTACGGCGTATTTGAAGCCGAGTTTATTGTGCATGGCAACCAGCTATTGTTAATGGACTTTAATCCAAGATTCTATGGGCAAATGGCCTTTGAATTAGAGCGTAAGTTACCATTAGATCAACTAGTTTTAGCCTATGCCAACAATGATTCTGAATATGGCAAAGTTATTCAAAAACAAGATCAGACATGGGACCATCACAAAGTTTATCGTTTTAGTAATCGATGGCGCTTGTGGTTGATTTTGACAACTCAAGCTGTTGTGGGGCGTTTTTCTTGGGCCGAGCGTCGTAAGTGGCTAATCTGGGCCGGTCACACAGACACTGGCTGCGATCCGGTCTACACAGATGATGATCCGAATCCTCGTCGTGCTGATATCCTATCGGTGGTCAAAAGCTGGATCAAGCATCCTCGTAGTACATTTAAGACTTTTTTTGCAGATCTTTGATGGCCACGATTGTTTCCAGTCGCTACTAGTAGGTGCTAAGTTAACAGTATGAACTACTTGGAATCACCTAACTGATATTGCTCATCACATGCCTAGCAAGAGCTGATGCTGCCGTTGTTAGGCATTAAACTTCATCCATATAACAAGTTGAACCGCGTAGTCACCTGAGGCAGAAGACTGCGCATTTTAATATGACTAGAGCTTAGCTAAACTTCTTGTATACTTTAGTCTTAAAAAAGATAGCACCAAAGTGTCTAGAGAGTGACTTTGGCACTTCTGATAATAGGGTTTGATAAAATAAAGGATATTTCAGAGATTCTAACCCAGCTCTGAAGAGTTTTCCTCGCTTGAGAAAAGCAACGACCTTATAATAGTCTTTTAGTTTTTTCGTCTCTTTAAGCTTTAGATTTAACGCATCAACCAGCTCTGTATTTTGCTTTAGATAACTAGCTTCATCTTTGAAAAAACGCCTGACCGCTGCACATTCTTCATTTAGTCTTTCAACTTTGTTGGTGCTGGTCGTTAATGCACCATCCCTAGACCGATAGTAATAGTAGGGTTCTGGCAACAGCAGAAATTTTGCACCTCTCACCAAGCAGTCTAAGTCTAACCAAAAGTCCTGTGAAACTTTGATCTCTGGCTTATAGGTGATATTGTTCTCAACGAGCAACTGTCTGCGAAAAAGTGGCTTGCTGAATCCTAGCTCTAGACCTTGTCTGCCCTCAATATCAGAGAGGACAAACGACACAGGATTAATAGCGAGAACATCAACAATAGATGGATCATGGTACTCAATCATTGTTGTTCGAGGTTCTGTTTCTCCATCTTCAATGATGTAAAAATCATCCGCCACCATATCTGCTTGATTTTCCTTCGCAAAGGTTAAAAGTCGCTCCAATCGCTCAGGTGCATACCAATCATCAGAATCTAAAACCGCAACCCAATCTCCAGTTGCTTCTTGCAGAGCCCGATTTCGCGCAGCCCCTGCCCCTCCATTTTGTTTTTGACAAACTAACTTTAACCGATCATCCTGTATTCCTTTAAGAACCTGGACAGTTCCATCTGTAGAAGCATCGTCAACAACTATGATCTCAAAATCCTCAAACGTTTGAGACAAAACTGAGTCAATCGCTCGCTTAATATAGGTTTCAGTGTTATATGCAGGAACTATAACTGATACTTCTGGCTTCATAATAGTAGTGTGAACTTATCTAAGTGTGTCTGCTCCCAATAGAAAAAGTGACTGGTGGCCAGTAACCTGACCACCGGGTAGATTAGGATTCTAAAAATACTTTAGTTTCTACACAGGTAACCTACCTGTCTATGTCACGATTATCTCCTTAGCTGTCGTCACTAAAAAACATTGGTCAGAACGATGAAATAGAAACTTGGGGTTGCGATCGCAGCCTATATTCACACTACAGTGGTAATTGCTTTAGAACGGGAAGAAGCAAACAAGGATTTACCATCAAAGTGCTCTGGAATGGGTGCACCCAAGGATGATAGGAACGTAGGCGCTAGATCGACAACGTGACCATTTTGCAACGTTTCACCAGCTGGAATTGCGGCACCCTTAGCCACAAAGAAACCACGAGAACGATGACCACCAGGACGATTAAATGTCACTGGGCCAATCCGTCCTAGAGTAGTGCTATCGACCACATCGGTTGGTAACTCGTGCCAAACAACCACCAAGTCTGCATCGGGTAGAGTTGGATTATCGTCCAACGGATCCTGACGGGTGCGTAGGACTTTTTTCACCAATGGCTGGCCCGTACGACCATCAGTCAGCTCATACAGCATGGCTGTAATATCTTCACATAGTGCATCGTACTCATCAGGAGTGACCTTGCCATCTCCCTCTCGTCCCTGCAAATTAATGCGAATGTGACCATCCGCAAAGGCAGGCAGCGCAAAGGCTTTCATGTCTGGCCATAGGGGAGAAAAGGCCATGCCAGGCATCCATCCTAAGTGAGGCTGAGTAGACTGTAGCAATCGTGGTGATGCCAATCCATCCTGGGTTTCACTTAACCACTTCTTAGGTGTCCAAGTATTAATCAATCGCTTGATCGGATTAGGCTCATTAATCTTGCGCCAAACCTCATCTGGCCAGGAGCGACGAATGGGTCGCTTAATGGGTGGAGGTGGTGTGGTACCTAGCTTACCGGGAGCCAGCCCCACCTTACCTGGGAAGTTAAACCGATACATGATTTCTCCTAGGAAAAACATGCTTAACAAATCTGTGAGGTTGGCCCCTATCCCGTGGACAGAGTAGCAAAATACCGTTGCATCCTCTGGAGCTGCGGCTAAGATTTCGCCAATAGCCCAGTCGACCTTTTTGTATACGGCCAACAGTGGGTCAGTTTTACCACGGCGATAGGTGTGCAATGGATGATCCGGTTGGCTCTGATCGTAAAGATCATGGCCAGCGGAGTGGGTATCACCAAAAGTAGTCAAGAACAAATCCCAAGCATCTCGTTGGAGCAGATCTTTGCAGACATCTACCCGCTTCTCAATACTTTCCTGAAGAGCCGTTTGAATCCAATTTACGTAGGTAGGGTCCCACCAGCGACCGTTATCGTTATGCAATACCGGATTACGACCATGCTTTTCGACAATATCCGAAAACAGTTCTTGAGGTTGCGAATGGCTTTGAACAAAGGGAAAGTGGCCGCCCCAACCCAGGATTTGTGCACCTTTAACTTGGTCACACAGGGCTGAAACTGGAATATCAAATGCTGCGACTCGATAGTCATCGCCTAGCGCATAAAAAGGAGAAAAGTTTTTATAGTCATAGCCACTCTCGACTTCGTCACACACGACGCTGTAGCTTTCTGGAGAATATTCTATAGTGTCCCAGAAGCCTGTTTTATTGGGATAACAACCCGTGGAAAAAACCACCCAAGATGGTTCTGTAGAGGAAAATTCTGCCTCGCCGCTAACATAGGGAACCGTATTTGCTAGCCGACCATAGGTGCCTTCTTTTCTCAGTCGGGCAAGGTTAGGTAACAGCCCTTGATCCATCCAGGGCTCCAGTAGGGTAGGATCCGCTGCGTCTAAACCAATACCAATAACGGGTGTCTTTGTCATAAGATTAGTCGGGACAGATAATAGAGCTAGGATACAAATACTAGATGCGCTAAACAGAGAAATTGTTTGCCATCCAGGGTGTTGTTAATCAATAAAAAACACTAAGGGCTAATTCCTAAAGTTAGGCTGAAGAAATCAGCAGATATACGGAGTTTTTGGAATCTAGGGGGTCTTATGTCTGGGTCCTCAATAACAATATTGCCTAACAGACATACTCGATTTTGGAAGCAGATGGTGACAAAATCATTTCCTGATGTGGAATAGTCGTAATGTTTTAGACAAATAGATCGACGATGATGTTTGTCTGGATTGTATTTGGTGGGCATCGCATGGCAACGGGCAGGTAATTCAGAATTCCCCTATAATCATCGCTAAATACCGAAATCCTGTGGGGGCAATGCCTCGTGCTTGCCCGCGAGGTGCCGATGGTGCGATCATATTTGTCAATACCATGGTCAGATAATCAAAGGGTTGAACAATGGCATAAGGTTATCTAGGGCACCCACAAGGGGATGCCCCTACCCACTACACCAGGGCATCTGTAATCATTCCTCGTCTATTTGGGATGCTGCTCACGGCTGTGGGTTCTGAACTTGCAATTGAATTGATTATCAAAATTCTGTACAGATTACGATTTGCGGAAGCGATGGCTTGGAGTAAGCTGCAAATCGACCCGAGGGTTGATAAACCGATACGAGTACTGGAAAAATGAATTCGTCCATAATTCAGGCGCAATTCAATATGGGCAAAGTAAGGTAGCTCCATTCTTTTAGGTAGTTGACTGTCTGGAATCGAACTACACACCAAGTTATGCAAAAGCCCTTATCACTATTTGAATTGCTGATTCCTAGGCGACCCGTATCACATCAGGCTAAGGATCGAGCCAATTTACAAAAGTGGAAAGACTTTGTGTATGGTCGTGCGCGTCTTAGTTGGCAGGGAACTCCATTGACTGAAGACGGGCTTCGACTAACGTTAGTCTATCTGTGTGATGATGCACCTGCCGATATTGATAACGTAATCAAGCCAATTCAGGATGCTCTGGTTGGAGTTGTGTTTGCTGACGATTTTCAAATTACGGATGTCGACAGCCATAGACGGTTTCTTTCTGAGGAAATTGACATTACGCATCTGCCATCATTACTGCTGCAAGGATTAGTATTAAGTCAGGAGTGTGTTTATATTCGCGTTTCTTTAGCTGAGGCATTAGACCGTTACCTATGAGTGAATCAACTAAGGCTCTCTACAATCAGAAGGTTGAGGCAACGGCTAAGGAGCTTCAGGAAAAGGGGTATGACGTCATTGTTGAACCGTCATCGGACAGTATTCCGTTTGCGCTGGGTGGCTATACACCAGATTTAGTTGCATTTAGGGGCAATAACGGCATTATCTTGGAAGTAAAAGAGAGTTCTGCGCGGTTCTCGGTGGATAGATTCCAAGAATTGGCGGAACGGATTGCAGCCCATGAGGGCTGGAGATTTTTGTTGGTTACCTTAGATGATGTAACGGATAGTTTATTCCCCAATGGTGATGATGGGCTGCCTTCTTGGACAACACTCCAAACAAAATTGGCGTCTGTAGAAACTCTCATTCAAAATGAGATGCTGGAACCGGCATTGCTATACCTTTGGAGTTGTATAGAGGGACTCCTGAGAAAACAGGCTATGGTGCAGAAGCTACCCATAGATAGGCTTCCTCCTGTTAAGTTGGTGAATCATATGTATTCCAGCGGTGAAATTTCGATGGATGAATTTGATGTGATTCGAGCAGCTTTGGAAAAACGTAATCGAGTAGCTCATGGATTAGTGACTTCCTTAAGCACTGATGACGAACTTGAAGGGTTACTCACAACAACTCGTTTGCTAATCGAAAAGTGGCAAGGGACTATTTCTTCGAAAATGACTCCTTAGCTTTCTCAGATAGAGCAAATTAAATTTATATATTCTCATAAGCGCGTAGGGCTCCGTTGCCATCAAGCAACACACTTTTAGAGTCTTTAGGCTTCTACTGGCAATTTGCTCGACAGCCCTTTAAGTTCCTGCAATGACATAGAATCTTTTTTTAGATCGCAATTATACTGGCAACCTTTCTCTTAAGTAATTAATCTTCTATGTGCTCTAATTTTGTTTTCTATCACCTCAATTTTTTCTAGAAGACAGCCATTTTCTTTGTACTTTATCGCCATCTCCAAAAGAGACTTCCTACTATGTTTAACTTCTCTATTTGAATAGCTTAGAAAACGCAAAAGTGCTGACATCAACAACTTACCTCGTAGTTTCAATTGATAATCATTATGGATTGCTTGTCTAATCTCGTCAGAAGGTTCTTTATAAGCTACCATCTCAAGAAATTTTTCACATAGCTCTTCCCGACCTTTCACACATATTCTATTGATATTATGTGCAATCTCAGGCTGTTCTCCTGAAGATAAGTACTTTTCTATTTCAAAGGCATACCATTTGCACAATTCGAAAATAATTTTTTGATGTCTTACTGCTTCATCCTTATCTAGCAAATTTTCCAGGTCCGAACCAGCATAAACATCATTTTCTATACTATACCCATCAGTCCATATAATAGAACTATACTTTTCGGGAATCTTGCTGTAGAGCCAGACATCTTTATCCGCTAGAAATATTACTAATTTATCATCACCCAAATCTCCAATCCTTTCATATACTTTAAGAAGAGTTTCTCTTCCATCACAAACTAGAAAATTTATTTTTTTTGAAGTCAATCTAAGTTTATTTTCAAGCCATCGATAAATAATCAACTCATCTTTCCCTTCAACAATAATATTTATTAATTCACTTCTTTGTAGGGATTTTAGAATTTCATTAGCCGTTGTTTTACTCTCTGACATTAGAATCCTCCTGTATCACCTCTCTCAGGATTCAAAATGATTTCTTTATCTTCATATTTAGAATAGATAAATGGTGAATGTGTTGCAACTATAAACTGATTTTTTGTGTTTTGATCGAGCAGTGTTGGAAATAACAATCTTTGCCAGTCTACATGAAGACTAAGTTCTGGCTCATCAATAAAAATTGGGCATCCTAAAACAAACGAGTTATAGCATAAAAAACTTAGCATCTGTTTTTCACCTGCAGACAGCTGTGACGAGTCCACCTGATTTTCTCTATTCCCCAAAGTTATAGATTCACTTATCTTTATTCCTTCATGTTGAAACATATCGAAAACCAACTCTGACAGAACAGAAAAAGGTTTCAATGTGTTTTCTTGATATGATTTAACTTCGCTAACATTCGACTGTATCTCGTTTAGAATTTGCGAGGAATTTTCATGCTTATCTCGATCTTCACTCCCCTTATAGTCATCAATCACTTTAATAATATTGCCTGACAATTCTCTATAGCGTTCATTAATTGTTTCAGATGCGTCTGCGTACTTTGTAGTGATCAATCTAACAATATCTTCAGTAGATATTGAACACACAAATCGGTGATTCTCATCAGATAATCTTTCGGAAAGCTCATTGAAAGATGCATATATTCTATCAACACGCCTATGTTTTATAGAGCGTCGTTTTACAGATAGATCTAAAGGAAAACTCGTAGGATCGACAGAAAATCCTCCTTCAACTCTTCGAAATGTTGGGAAAAATATAGTTTTCCCCATTGAAGAAGCAACCAATTGGTTTATTTCTAAAAGATTTCTTCCTATCAGTTGTTCAGGCAAATGCGTTGTTTTTTTACTGAGTTTAATTTTTTCCGAATCTTCTGAGTTACTAGCATGAGGGAGAAATTGAATAAAACGCTCTAATTTACCTTTATTATTGGCTTCAAAGTAGATACGTAAACAAAAAGAGTCTGTTATCACTTCAGCACTTTCAAAATCAACTTCCTGAATAGCCAGTTCAATATTGCCACTAATGAGACACCACATTAGCTTTAATAAAGTTGTCTTGCCGGAGCCGTTACGGCCAGTAAGAATATTCAGGTCATCGTTAAAAATAAGGTTGTAAGACAGTTGTTGGTTTAATTTTGTTACTTTGAAGGATCGGATATACATAATTTTCCATACGTAACCAGTTATTTTGATTTAAATCATTAAGTTGCTAATCTACACGTGTCAACATAGTCACCCTCGGATCAATAATCTTTTTACCTAATCCAGGAAATTTAATAGCCAAACAAATCTTATTGCCAGCACCAAAAATGTGAGTGATGGTGCCTTCGCCAAAGGCACCGTGTATGACCTTTTCACCAATGCCCCAATCATCCTCATGGGTCCCCGGCTTTTGTACCTTAGGTTCAGGATTTTTCAACTTTGCTGTGCGCTTAGGTGTCACCTCTAATCGAGGCAAAGCTGTCGCTGTATTTGCCAGGATGTAGTCCTCTGGTAGCTCGCCTAAAAACATGGAAGGTGTGGCAATCTCTCGCATATTCCCGTACAAACGCCGTTCCCGCGCATAGGTCAGAAATAATCTCTCCTGAGCGCGGGTAATACCCACATAACAGAGGCGTCGCTCCTCTTCGATGGCGGCGGCATCATCCAATGATCGGAAGCTCGGGAACAGCCCCTGTTCCATCCCCACCACAAACACCACTGGAAACTCTAATCCCTTCGATGAGTGCAACGTCATCAGGGAAACTGCATTGCTCTGCTTATCATCGTCCATATCTGAACTCAGCGCAGCACTGGCCAAAAATGTCAGCAATGTGGCATCTTCGTTCTCTTCTTCAAACTGGATGACGGCGTTATATAACTCATTAACGTTCTGGATGCGATCTAGATCTTCATCAGTGCCCTTATCTCTCAAAGCCCGAATATAGCCAGAGTCTTCGATCACCTCCTGCACTAATTCTGAAGCAGGCACGGTTTCTACCCGTTGCTGCCAGCCCTGGATCATAGTGGCAAAGCGGTTAACTGACTTACTGGCACGACCGGCTAAAGTTTTTACGGATGTGTCATCCGACAGAATTTCCCACAGGGGCATCCCTAACTCACCAGAGGCCTTTTCCAGATTCTCCATGGTGGTTTTACCAATGCCACGTCGGGGTGTGTTGATCGCCCGCTTGAGACTTACCGTATCGGCTGGATTGGCAATGAGTCGTAGATAGGCGAGGACGTCCTTAATCTCACGACGATCATAGAACTTAAGGCCACCCACCACTTTGTGGGGCACACTGTAGCGGGTGAGCACCTCCTCGAAAGAACGAGACTGGGCGTTGGTGCGATACAGAATTGAAAAGTCTCCCCACTTTAGCTCAGGATTCTTGTCTATGGAAATGCGAATCTGGCTCACAACATAGTCCGCTTCGGCTCGTTCATCGTCGGCTTTATAGCAGAAGATAGATTCCCCTGTGCCCCTGGTGGCTCGAAGAACTTTATCGATGCGCTCGGTGTTGTTTTCAATTAGATGGTTAGCGACTTCGAGAATGTTCGAGGTGGAGCGATAGTTCTCTTCTAGCTTCACCATGGTACGGGTATCGTCATCCGATAGCCCATCACCAAAGTCGCTCTGGAAATTCATCAGAATGGTGAAGTCGGCAGCACGGAAAGAATAAATAGACTGATCGGCATCACCAACGACAAATACAGATCGCTGATTCCAGTCTTCAAAGACTTTTGTGGTGGGGGCATTATTGGTGGCAAGTAGCCGCAACAGATCGTACTGGGTGCGGTTGGTGTCCTGATATTCGTCCACCAGCATATGGCGAAAGCGGCGGTGCCAGTAGCCCAACACTTGCTCGTTCTGCTGAAACAGCAAGACCGGAATGCGGATCAGATCATCAAAGTCGAGGGCGTTGTTTTGGGCCAGTCCCTTTTGGTAATGGCGATACACATCAGCGATGACGCGCCCTTTAAAGTTGGGGTTCTCCTTTTCGTACTCGTCAGGATCGAGACCCTGGTTTTTGGCATTGCTGACGGCGTATCGGACAGAGCGGGGATTAAACTTGCGGTCGTCCAGGTTGAGGGTACTGACGACGATATTTTTGACCAGGCTCTGGGCATCGGATTCGTCAAAAATTGTAAACGCTTTGGTCCAGCGATGACCGGCACGGCTTTGGTATTTTTCGATATCAAAGCGCAAGATGCGGGAACAGAGGGCGTGGAAGGTGCCGATCCACAGGTCTTTAATAAAAGTTTTGTAGACGTAGGAGCGCAGCTGGGTTTGCTCGTAGTCGGGCAGCAGGTGTAGGGGCTGCCCGTGGCGACCGAGGGCTTCCTGCTCGGCAAACAGCTTTTCGATGCGCTCTTTCATTTCCTTGGCGGCCTTATTGGTAAAGGTCACCGCCAGGATATTTTCGGGGTCCACACGGTGGTTGAGGATCAGGTTGGCAATGCGGTAGGTGAGGGCACGGGTTTTGCCAGAACCGGCCCCGGCGACCACAAGCAAGGGTCCACAGAAATGTTCGACGGCCTGACGTTGAGCGGCGTTGAGCTGACTGAGGAAATCGGCTGGTGTGATCATTGTGGCAGTGGGTTAGGGGAACGGCGGCCGGGTGATGCGCTGAATCAGTATTCTAATGTAACGGATCTAGTGTGGATGGGAGCGGTTGTATGGTCATAAATGCAACGATTATTGGCTGTGGCTATGTGGGTAAGGAGGTGGCTCGACTGTGGCAGCAGCAGGGCCTGAGGGTAACGGTGACGACGACCAGCCCAGAGCGTGTCGAAGAGTTACAAACTGTGGCGGATCGCGTACGGGTGTTCAGGGGAACGGAGCCAGAGGCGGTGCAGGATTGTTTAGTGGATCAGCAGGTGGTGCTGGTATGCGTGGGGTCAAAGCGCGGGGCGAACTACAAAGAGACGTACCTGGGAACGGCAAAGACCCTGGCGGAGGTGCTGCCGAATACGCAGGTGCAGCATCTTATATATACAAGTACGTACTCTGTGTACGGTCAGCATCAGGGGGCAACGGTCACTGAAGCGACGACCGTAAAGCCTGCAACAGCTAATGGTGAGGTGATTGCGGAGACGGAACAGACATTGCTGGGCTTAGGGGGGGTAAAAGTATGTGTGTTACGGCTGGGAGGAATCTATGGACCGGGCCGGACATTGGAGAGGATTTATAGTCGGGCAGCGGGTCAGACGCGACCGGGCACGGGCGGTGAGTGGGCAAATTGGATTCATCGGGATGACATTGTGGGGGCGATTGATTTTGCGCGATCGCACGCCCTCTCAGGCATCTATAACGTAGTGCAGGATGAGATTCCAACGGTTAAGGAATTGATTAATGAGGTGTGCGATCGCTACAATTTAGCCCCAGTGCACTGGGATCCATCGCAGCCTAGTGCAAGAGCGTACAATGCAAAGGTTTCGAATGCAAAAATTAAGGCGGCAGGATACCAGTTCGTACATCCGCAATTTTTTGATTCGTAGGGGCACTGTAACGTTGCAGCACATGCCTATTGCACATTCACATTAATCACCGACCCATCCTGCGGCCCCAAAATCACCTCCAGCGGTCTCTGATCCGCATGGGCTTTAACGGCTTGACGGTAGACCTTATAGCTAGTGGGTAGAGTTTTCTGCTGTCCGGGTTGATCCACCGTCAATGTATAGTCAACGGATTTGATCAGCTCAGGTGATTCGGGCTGCTCGTTTTCGCCCTGGCGAGCTTCAACATCATCCACGGTAGGTTTGGGGGGAAGTTCGGGCCACCAGAGACCTTCGTTATCTGGACCGGTAACGGCCAGGCCAGGTCGGACACCATTTTGGTTTTCTAAGGAAGTAGAGGCGAATTTTTCGAGCCGGGTGTCGTTGGGGCGATCGCGACCGTCGGCGCGGTTGTAGCGTACTTGCCAGGTATAGGTAACGGTGGCATTAGCACTATAGTTGGTGGTGGCAAAGTTGGTTGTGACGGGTTCACAGGCTGCGATCGCAATGCACAAAGCAGCTATGGTGATGGGTTTCATTATTGATCGCTCAATTTTTGATTTCAGGATAGCCGCTTATGCCTAATTTTTATACTTTAGGTAAGGGTGTTTCAAAGAAGGTCACCCACCCCCACCACATTGTCCGGGGCGAGGGTTAGGGGATGGCTTCAAGTATCCAGCCCCAGGATCGGCACCGCGTCCAGCCTGAAGGTCATTCGCTTACAAAAGTTTCCTCAAACGTAGCGGAGAATTCATGAAAGGCAACTCCCGACCTAGCTCCTAAGAATCTGAGTCGCCAATTTTTGCAAAAGTAAAGCCGCCGCCCGTCAGGGGTTTCATCTGGCGAAAATCCGAATGGTCTCATTCGGCGTTCTTGCAAAAACTGGTGCAGTTCCAGCCCATTTCTAATATTGCCAGAGACAGCCCATCGACTACGAGATCTCTGTAACTGATTCCGCCTGCCACGAGAGACCATCGCATTTTCAGCCGCTTCGATCTCGATTGGCCGCATTGCAAACGATGAGCGATCTCCGGGTCTGCCAATGTATGGAATATCAGGGTAAGGCACTGATTACTTAACAACCCCCCTCAGCCGAACATCTGTTGAGCCCGACGCTGTTGAGGCCGCAAACCTCACGGACTGATACCGCGCTACATTTAACTCCAGCCATGCCGACGCGCCACCTGCCAACGTTCTCGGATCGCCAGCCGGAAATCCGATCGCACTCGACGCAATCACGGGGTTCAATGTATTACCAGTCTGCCGCCCTGCATTTGTGTCGTAGTCTGCCGCACTCTGAGCAAATGGATTAAAAAACCCGCCCAGGTCAGAGTGGTAGCGGGCAGAGCACACAAATGTGTTAAGCGCTGTGGCTCCAGTATTCTCAATCTGGATGCCCATCGTTCTCGAATTCGAGACATCTACAATGACAATCTCAGTTGGTGAGGCTCCGACGCTCACCACCCCTGAATCAAACTCAGTCGTTCGGGATTCGCGTAGTAGTGCCTTTAGAATTGAGATCGCGCTAGCATCAACTGTCTCATCGGCTGCCGCAGCGTCCCCGACTACACCCAGTGCATCACTGTAGAACTTCTGGCCAACAATCTGCACGATACCATCAAGCCCGAGATCTTCGCCGCGAATTTTTAGCGCGGTTTCGTTGCCGTCCAGGACGTCGTAATCAAAGTTGGCCATAGCGTGAGATCGGTGGAACTATTGTTAGTTTAGCTTGAGCCACTAGAATGCGATCGCACTCGCCCTTCTCGAATAATTCAACACCAAATTAGCTTGGGGCGGCTCTCTGACAACCACAGCCCTGGATAGGAGTGATAGCACAGTCGAAGGAACTTCGATTTCAGCTTCGTAGTATGCGCCTTCCGCCCAGTTTGAGAATTTCCCTGTAGAGAGCAAGCTGGCCACACGCACTTGATAAATCGGATCGTACAATACGCCCTGAAAATCGTAGGAAACGCCCTGGGTTGTCGCTTGGCTTTGCCATTGGCCAAACTGTCCGCGTTTATATTCCAGGATGTAGCCTGATACAAAGGCAGCATCGGCTGGCGGCTGCCAGCTAACTTGCAGCACATAACTACCAGAATCTAGTACCAGCAAGACGACATTAATATTAGATGGTGGTGATGCTACAGCTGGCGCTACATCCCCAGGAATCTCCTGCGGCGAGATTGGGATACCTTGCTCTATTCGGGCCTCTTTATCGGGCAGATAAATAGAGCCGAACACCTCAATCGTCGATAGGTCACCTTCTTCTGAGTTAATGGTCAGGCATCGCCATATACGCCCCGGAACAGTGGTGATCGCCCAACTCGCACCCGCCACCGGAGCCGCGCTAAATGTAGTCGTTACAATCAGCTGGTCGGTTGAGCCGGGGTTGTTGGCAAGTAGCCTACGCTCAATCTCTCCTGATGGCGTTATTACCTCTACGTGGACTGCGCCGCCCGGTATTGTCACAGTGCGGTCTAGGTACAACTCGGTGGCTGATGCATTAAGGAGAAGCCCTGCTGAGATCGCGGCGCTATAGCGATTATCGTAGATCGTAAATAATTGCCCTGGACGCAGACCAGCCGCGCTGCCTCTAGCTTGGAAATTTATCGTATCCGTCTCGTAGAAATTAGTGACCAGTTGATAGAGTCCTGCCCTGATCGCCTGCGACCTGGAATAGCACCCATAGGCAGTAAATTTGGTTTCGCGATAGCCATAGACTGCGAACGCCTCCTCTAATTCGACCGGCTCTACCGTGGGTTTAAATTGGTCATCCGGGTCGTGCCAGGTGACCAGGGCGACCGAATACCGCGAATTTAGGTCGCTTGATGCATACGTGAAGCTGCCATCAACTGCATCGGCGTTTGTAAATTGAAATTTTGACGTCCCTGGGCGGTCTTGCCAGAACCGCATTTTTTCACCATCAAAATACCGATGCGCGTTGCAGTTGCTCAGCACGTCATCAATGTGTTTGAACCCTTGGGCTTCGGTTTGGATTAGGGTAGACAGCCGGAATCTACGCTCCAGATAGCCCAACCCAGAGTTAATTTTTTGGTTGTTATAAGCGCTAATCTCTGCGAGATCCATTAGGTCAACGTCATTGATCGAATAATCACTGCCATAGCCATACATCGGGTCTGTCAACAGAAACAGAGCAATCCATGCTGGGTCGGATGTTGGCTGCGGTGAAGGTACTAGGCGTCCATTCCATGGAATGGGCTGTCCGTTTCCGCCCAATATTGGATCAAGCCCACCCGCTAGTGGGTTCAACGAATCTGTCAGCCCCGCAACCGCTACACGCATATTGCTCGGAATCAAAATTCTCCCAATCATTCCGCCGATACGGTAGCTACGCCTCGGCGCACTGTTAAATTGCTCTGCCCCAAATTGCATCGCCACGACATGTAGATTTGGGTACGTTGGCGATGTCGTGATTATTTCTTGGTAGCTTTGCCATCGCAATTGACGAAGCTCAGTTTGGTCTCCTTCATCAATATCAGGACTCGCTTTGACCATCCGTATCGAAAAGTCACGGACACCGATCGTTACGGGGATGAATGCCTCAAATTCTCTAATCTGCGGGAAGCGATCGTTGATCGTCCGGTCATACCGCAGCACAAACGGGCCAATACCTTGTTGTACAAAAATCTGAACGCGAACCGCGTTGCCCTTTACGTCGCCGTCATCTTCTCTGCGCTCCAGCACAACACCAAAACGGACAATAACGGCATCAATCTGATCGTTGGAAAATGTTCGAGTGACGAACTGGGTGTTTTTTACCTCAACACCAACACCTGTCTCGCTAGACTGATAAGTGCCGAAACCTTGTAAAGGAGCCTCGACATTACGACCTGCCCTTTGCTGAAACAGCAGGTCTGAAAAATTTCGGCTACCGTCTAAATTTTCAAGTGGCGTTCCATCTAGGAATACATCCCGAATCGTTCGCACGCCTCGGCACGGCCCTGCACTCAGAATCTCAACAACCTGGGCGTAAGAATCAGACGGGTTCCCCGCATCCTGAGTTTTGGGCTTTCGTTGTTTTCTGCCGCCGCCCCCACGACCGCTTATTAAATGCTGATCAACCATCGAGAGCCCCCACAATTAAATCGCATTCAACCAATCCGCCGCATTAAACTCGGTCACTTTCTGAGACAAGAATGAAAATGCAGCAGAGGATGCATCGGCTACATCGGTTACACCGGGCACAGAAGATCCATTAAACTGTGCCAGCCAGCCCACGTATTGGTCTGTCCAGGCGCGACGCAAGAAATAAACTTGTCCTTGAGACAATGCGGTAGCGAATGGCAAGAATCGCTGTAATTTATCACCGGTTGGTTTGTCGGCGCTATAGCTAAAACCAGCTAGCCGATCTCGCATCGTTTGTGACCATTTTAGGCCAGCGCTACCGCCCTCTAGCTCGGTCGAGACATAAACTTCAGCCCCATCCATTTTTGCAGTATGAACAATAAGGTCGTCCCCCGCAATTGGGTCTAAGCGATCGCACAACACATCCAGCACTATGTAGATGCCATCGCAGGCCAGCATTTTCACTCCAGCCGTATAGTAGGAGGTTGTTTTCGTGGTGGCCGCCAAGTCCCAGGCGCGAACAATGATAGGTTTCGCCTTGGGTGAAAGAACTTCGCTAATGTCGTCAATAAACGTGGGCCATTGACGATTAAAGACATTGCCTGTTTGGAACCGAATTTTCCAGTTACCCCCCTCTAGCCGTGCTCGCTCGACGGGATGCAATGCTTGTAGGTTGGCGCGATAGTCGGGGTCAATCTGAGTGAGGATGGGGTTATCACTCAACTTTGACGGGATAAATGTGAATGACTTAGGCAGTGCATTGGGATATTTCTGGGTTAGTTCAGCTGGTGTATCTGCCCAGATTACCTCGTCGTTAATCGTGATGAAATGCCGCACGGCTCCCGATCTCTCTTCTATAGCAAAGCCATCATCGTCAATCCACCAATCGATAAAGGATGCCAACCAAGAATCTGGGTCTGGGTTGCAGGTGAATCGCATATAAGGCTTGACGCCACAGGTCGAACGATTTCGGGAGAGAAGGTAGAAAGTAGTGGCGCGATCGAAGTGAGTCGCCTCATCAATGATAAACAACGGCACCTGCGAACCCTGCCATCGGTAAGCATCCTTCATGCCGTGCTGCATGTGCGAAAATTTGACTGTGGCTCCGGATGGAAATTTCCAGGTCAAATCATTCTCGCGGGCTTTGCCCCCCAGCGGCATGTAGATTTTTCGCGAGGTCTCCCACAGTCCACCGGGGGCTGTTATTTCGGGGTAGGTTTTACGGAGGATGACGGCGGCAAATTCGGGGTTGTCGATGTGGTAGAGGGGTTCTAGAAGTGCCGAATACGATTTACCACCGCCCGCTCCGCCCCCCGTTAGGGCTAAGTCAACATGGCAACGTGCAAACTTATCTTGCTTCCCTTTCTGTGGCGTGATGGTGCCATCGGGTAAATCTATGCGCTCTGTTGTTCCTTTGTGGGGTAGTGCGATCGTCGAAAACTCAGAAGTGAGGAATCGATAATTGTCAGCGTCGTGTATTTCAAGCCTAGACGATACATCTTGCGGATTATGTTTGATCGGCTTAAGTACCGGAATTGGGACTGGATTCATACTTTTCAACTGTCCATCCTACAGAGTTGTTCTCGTCGGGTATTAATGCCAGCCCATAGCGCTTAAGCGTTGCCCGAGCTTTATTGAAATCATCTCGAATCCCAAAGAAATCAGCCAGTAATCCTAATGCCTGCATTTTGTTGTGCATTTTCAGGCTCTTTTTAATGGTCGTTCCTGACTCGGTAATAGACTCGTTGAAAGTTACAGATTCAATTGCCGCTGTTACATCAGGGGGCAATTCTTCAGAGTTACTAAGTGTTAGTTCAGAGTTATTGAATTTAAGGGTGCTCGTAATGTCGGCGTAGGCAACTCTGGCAATCTCTTCAAGGGTACGCTCTAGCGTGGCAACTGAGCGTGATTCAACTTGGCTGCGGAGATTTGCAAGATAGGCTTGAACGCTACCATTTGCTACCAGCCTTGCTGCGTGGTTCTTTGCGCCTTTTTTAGCATAGCCAGCTCGAATATATGCCGCTGCTCCGTTAAAGTCTTTAAGATATTCACGACAGAATAATTCTTGTTTATCGGTTAATCCTGTTTTGGGATTTCTTGCCACTTACAAAAAGAGATACATTGCATCCATGTTAACTAGCCAGTAAATATCGACATCACAGGCGGCGCTGCATCATCCGGATCAATGCCCTGCTCTAATAGCAAGTCTCTTAGCTCATCAGCAGCGCTATAGCCTGGAGGAATCTCAAACCCATCCGCTAGCCATCTTAAATCTAGCGCCGCTTGCTCCCTGAGGAATGACTTGATCTGTACGCGGTTACCCGTAAAGCGAATGCCGCCGTCTGCTCGTTCTAGGGTCTGGTTGTCATAGTTTTGTCGCTCAATCAATGCCGCTACATAGTGCAGCCGGTAGCGCACATCATCACCGCGCCGTGCGGCTGTATCGTCTAGTTTTGCTAAAATCTCAGACTCGCGACCTGTGTCATTGGTTTGAGTGAGAACCTGAACTCGCTCTAGGGCTACTGAGAGGTCAGAATAGCGATCGCTGATACTCATCATCCACCCCTCGGTACGGCAAAGACAAAATTATCAGAACCCAAACTGTTGGGTGGGGCATTCAAAGTAATAGCCCCACCATTAGTAGCTTCAGACACACCCGTTTGGTAGGCAATCAAATCAGAGTCTGTATCGTCTTCACCTTCGATGAACAACGCAAACGCTCCCACTGTCTGGGCCTCTGCCACTGCCGTAATTGTTGTGTCGGTGAACCTCAGCTCTAGGCGGTCTTCGCTGTCGTTGTAGATCACGCTACTTGATACGTCAGGGCGATCGTAACCCGTGAGTTCGCTGACGGCGATGTCGCTAACAAATTGATGAGTGGAATCGTAAGTGTAGCTCGATAGCAAAATTGCTTTCAGGCTAGGGCTATTCCAAGCGGCCCCTCCCGAAAATAGTGCAATTAATCCTTGCTTAAAAAAGAGCATCAGACTTTCAGTGGCAGTACGATATCTCGATCTCGTGAGCAGTGCGTATTCCAGTTCACCCCAGCACTCAAATCTTGGGGCACATCGACCGTGAGAGAAAGGGGGCGATCGCAAGCGGCTAAAGTAACGCCACCCCAAAGCCCGCCCCGAATCACGACAACAGAGCTTTTAATCTCAGACGCTTCGATAATGCAATCAAAGCAGTACAGAAAGCGGCCATCAGAGAGACAATCAACCTCCATTAGGGTGCATAGGTGTATCCGGACAGCACGGTGAAGCTATCGCCCTGGAATACCAGGTCAAACGATGCCCGTCGCACTTCGTTTTGGTTCCCTGGCTCCTGATAGTTCTGGATCAGCGCGGCCCCCTCTTTTCGCTCACCATCGGGTAGAGTCAGCGTGGCGTAAACCTCACGTCCGTAGAAACCACCACCTTTGAGCGCTACGTTCTGCACCAGCTCGAAGAAAGCCCGATTGTTTGGGCGAATAATGAACGAGCAGTTTACTGTTTTTGACGCCCGAATCAAGGCTACTTCTGTACCGCTGCCAGACTTAGTATCCGTGGTGTCAACGGACGTGTCAGAGGTTGACAAGTCGAACGACTGTAAACCCTCCATCGGCAAAACACCGTCCACAAAGGTTGCAGTGGAACCAACCGGTACGTCTGCCCTGAGCGGGAAAATGGTAGCTGTCACCGGGGTGTCTTCAGTTAATGTCACGTCCTCACTTAGGACTACTTGCACCCGCCGATTGTTAGTGGTGTCTTCAAACGAGAACGACGCGCCAGCATTCAATGTTTGGGTGTCGCCAGTCTCTCCAGCAATATCAATCGTAGTATCGTTGGCTGCAGCCGCGCTCGCTGTCAGTGTAATCGTTGGCGGAGTGCGGCTACCGGTGGGCAACAGCACCAGATCAAGAGATGCATTTTGAAGAATAATTGAACCAACGGCTCTAGGCATTTTTTAGCTCCTCAACAAAAAATAAGGGGAATACAGGGAAAAGACGATCTGCTCATACACATCGTCTGATGATGGAGAATGAATGGGCTGACGAAACTGATTAAAGGTCGTCTCAATACGGTTGGCGGCTTCAACTAAATTCACCGACTGCCGATCGTAGTTGACGAGCGTGACGCGGGTGTAGCCATTCTTGTGAGCCCCGCCAGAGACACGATCGCTACTGCCCATGGGGAAGCGATCAATGCCACAAAATAAGCCCGTCACTGAATTGCGTCGTACATCTTCGGGGGGCTCTACTGTGAAAGCAGGTTCACCATCCGAGAACTGGCCCAGTAAATCACCGATCTCATCGCGTAGTTGAGTCGCTAAGGGAATCAGGATTTCATCTGTCGCAATACTAGCCATGGCGCACCTCCTGAGAGTTCAAGAGTTCACTGGTATCTACTTTGTCGCGTAAGCCAGGGGGGATGTATTGACCGTTCCGGCGTTGAGTGCCACGAGGGTGATACCACCGACGATCGCGCAAATTATCCTGCATTTTTTCGGCAATATCCTCTACAAACTCTTGGAAAGCTTGATGGATAACGCTATCTGAAATCTCAGGGACGATAATCTTCGGTGACTCAAGCTCATCAACAGTAGTTGTCATCCATGGCGCAGGCGGGATGCTGCCACCGGACTTTAGCTGTGCCCCGTTATGAACAATAGGTGCATGCTCGGCGTGATAACCGATTGCGCTGGATGTTTTGGTTAGCTTTGGTGGGTTCCAGCTCAGCATCAGCCACCTCCAACTGAATAAAAGTAGCCAGAGATCGGAGACCCCAATGCCTTGGTCACTGCAACAAATCGGCTTGGGACAATCTGCGCCGCCTCAAACTCGCCATTGAACTCCAATTCAGTTGCCAGTTCCTTAAGAACAGCACGAATCCGTTTCCCAAGAGGAAAGTTGTCCGGCTGAAATTTAGGACTCACAAAATAGCCGTCTACTCGAACACGAGATACATCCGGGCCAATCTGCTCACTGAGCTTAGCCATTTCCTCAGTTGGTCTGACAGACGCTTTAATGATTTGTTGCTCTGATGGTACGGCAGGACGAGCCACGCCAAACGCATCCGTCTCAGTTGCACCGGGCACTGAGTAATAAAGAAACAAATTCTCACGCCGTCGCCAAACTGACATTAAGCACGCCCCTCCTGAACTTCAGAGATGCGCTGGTTGATTGCATTGCGGAGCGTCACACGCTTATCGCGGTTGGCCCAAGCTTGCAACAGTTCAACATCATGCTCAACGTCAACAATCTTCTCGGCTTCATCCACCGTTAGATCATCTAATGCCCCCAGTCGAGCCAGTCTGTCAGCTTCGCTCTTGGCTTCCGGCTTGGCCTCAACTTCGCCGCCACCCTTCACCCATTCAATCGCGCCCCATTCTTCATAGCGTGACAGACTGGGATGAGCCTTGATGGTTTCGACTTGGCTTTCGCTTAGGTCGTAGTTAATGCCAGGGTGGACAGGAACGCCATCAAAATAGCGAACTCCCTGAGAGGCTGGTTGTGTCTTTCGCGGGTTGTACTTAAGCAACATTTAGCCCCCTATGCTGGTTTGACGACATCAACATAACGGCCCGCCAGCGGATACTTCCACCGAACGCCAGAGATGCAGCTGTACATCGGAACAATGTACTGAGCGTTCCGGTATTCTGTTTCGAGCACCTGTGTGGGCTCAATGTGCCGATCTAAGATTTCCGCGCTTCGGGGATAAACAGCAATGCGGTCTTTGTTGGTCCCAGCACTATGCACCCCATAGCGCTCAAGCTTTTCAGATTTCAGCTCTGGCGAAGTCCCAAACGTCATCCGCGAGAACCCTGATTCTTCGCCGCTGAACAACTTACGCAAGTGTTCGATAGCACTGACTGCAGTCCCGCTAAGGCGCTTCGATGATAGTTGCTTCCACAACCGAAACGCCATCTCAATGTGATTGGGATACTCGGTCTCGTCGGTCGAATCGGTCACGGCTGCGACTTTTTCAACAAAGAAATCAACCAGGTCTTCTGCTGTTGTCGCGCCAGCATACGGATCAAAAGACGTGTCATCTACAGGAGTTAGCGGATCGTTTAGCATTCCCGTCAAGCCATACTGAGCGCTGCCAAAAGCAGTTAGCTCATTAGTGCGGCTAGCGATCGCACGTCGCGCTACCCGTTGTCGCTCGTCAGTTAGCGGCTGATTAGCAAACGTAGCGGCTTGCAATTCTCTCACGGTGTAATGAAAAGAACTGAATACGGCCACTACAGGATCTCGGGTCTCGCTGACATTGTAATCAGCCAGCGGAATATCAAAGGCTTGATCAGCGACAACAGCAGCCTGTCCACGACCTTCAATCTGTTCCTGCACCAAGACTTGAGCGCCAGGGCTTAGGTCGGCAATGGTCGGAACAAGTATTCCGTTCTCATACCGAAAGGGTCGAAACCGCTGACGAATAACGTCAGGCAGCTTCTGTTCTAAGTAACGACTTAAATGAACTCCATAATCTGTCATCGTTTCAGTACCTCAATTTTGCAAACTTCACCAGCTGCCGCGACTTCTGCAAATTTGAAGCGGGCCGAGAGATCTTCAGCCGTGGCCGTATCGGCATCAGTGCGAAATTGACCGGGCTTCCCTGTCCCACCAAACCGCACAAAGACGGTATCCGCAGGCGTTACATCTTCCTCGACAATGCCGTAGAAAAAGCCTTCGACGATATAGCCAACGGGGCGTTTGTCGGCATAACCTCGATCTCCGTTTGCGTCGATAGATTCATGATCGATCTGTTGGATCGTGGTCGCGATCGCCACACCCAGTACAGATTGACCCGCCGCCGAGATCACCGTAGCAATAGGACGCTCGCCTCGGGTAGCAGGCGTGGCTTCAACAATGACGCGACCAAACGGCAAGACGCCATCCATGCCATTAGAAGCTGTGCGGATGACAGCATGCTCTGTCGTTGCTACTTGGCCCTCAAATCCTTTGCGGTCGGTGACCGTTTCATAATTAGTAATCGCCATTAGTTACTCCACGCCTCCGAGTATTGCTTGGCAGCATCTGCACGAGCCTTATCAATTGCGCTTTCTGTAGACGGCGCGTGGTCTTGACGCGACTTCTCTAGCTGCGCCAACATGCCTTTCAGTCCGCTGCTGATTTTCTCCTGCTCGCCATCGTCATCCGCCGCATCTTGCCTGGACTGTTCGGATAACTCAGGAGCGATCGCACGCCATGCACCTTCAATAAAGCCGTCATCCTGGAAGTTAGGGTCAGCCGCCATATCTGCGCGGTGTTTGGCAATCCACAAACGTTTTACGTCAGTAGATGAAGCTGAAAAATCAGGCTCAAAATCGGCGTCCATATGCGGCAAAATGCGAGACCAGCAATCCAGCCGGTCTTTGACTTCGCTTGCTACATACTGCTGAACCTCTTTAGCATCCAGCTTTGGGGAGGTTTCTAGAGAGTCAGCTTTGGCCTTGTATTTTTTAAGGTCAGCTGTGAGAACCTTGTTTTCGCCGTCCATAGCCATGTGCTTTTTCTTCATGTCCTCATGCTCTTTGGACATGGATGAAATCGCATCAGCCAAGGCTTTGGCGTCATCGCCTTCAACCTCATAGCTTTTATTGCCGAGGGTTATTTTCATAGTTTTTCGGGGTACAACGACAGACGTTAGGGGGTTAGAGATTTCGCCATCACGCAGCAAACGATCTACGAGCGCATCATCAACAGCATCGGTATAGCTACGTACTTCAGAACCATGCCGACCGCGCTGGACAAGGGCAAAATGATTATGTTTTCTAGGCAGCTGGTGATATGGATTTTCTTTGGTGCCATCGCCATCCATCCAGTCAGTTAGGTAGGCGGGCGATATCTCTGGATACTCGCCAGACTCAACAGCCGAGATCGCATCCTTAGAAAATAGCGTTCCAACAATGCCGAGAAAGTCGCCATCAATGACAACGGAATGCCCAGTACTGCCCTGGATGTGCTGCCGCGCTGTTTCGGGAGAGATTAGTTCGTCTGGGTGGTCGAGTGTGATGACTCCCATCTTCGCCGAATCAATCGAGTCCCGATGAAATAGCTGTTGCGGTCGAATAATCTCATATCGCACACCGTCCTTCATCTGCTCGTCTTGGTACGCCAGCAATTGATTCGCCTTGCCAATACGCATATAAAATCTCAGCCGACCATCATCGAGCCGCTGCGATTTCAAGATAAATCCAGTGTCAAAACGCGACTTCAAGAAATCATCCAAAAAAGCACTATGTCGAATATAGCACTACTATTGAGAATAGCTACAACCCTCGCCAATTAAAGCCTTCAAGGGTTATTTCCTGTATACATTTTCTGTTTTTGTCAACTGGAAGTTATGTCTCAATCCATCGGAACGTTGTTTCTTGAGCTTGAACTTAATACAGAGAAATATACGGCGGGGATGCAGGCGGCCAAAGCGCAGGCCGAAAAGCTAGAGCGCGACCTAAAAAGAACTCTAAATATTGGTGGACGTAATTCGTTCGATATTGCGCCAAAAGTGGATCTGAGCGGGCTGCATGAGTTGAATCGAGTTTATGACTCGAAGATTAAGCACCGCAAGGTAGTCCAGACTGATTTAGACAGAAATCCCATCACACCTCGTGTTGATAGCTCTGCGCTAGATGCACTAGAGAAGCAGTTAGACCGGCTCAGTGGAAAACAGATTCATATTGCAACAGAGGTTAGAGCCCAGGTCTCGGCAATGGGCGGCGCGGCTGGCGGGGGTGACCACTCAAAAGAAATTGCCAGCACCCTGAAAGACATCAGCAGTGCGGTCAAGGATATTCACCAGGCGGTTAAAGGTGTTTCAAGTTTGCCGCAGGCGATCGCCAGTCAATTGCAGCCGAGCGCAGTTAGCCAGGTCGGCTCAGCGATCGGCAGCTTTTTGTCAGTACCAGGGCAGGCACTTTCTGGCGCTGTTGGAACGATTGCGACAGGGGCTCTTGAAAACGTTGGCAGGGAAGCAACGGCTGATTTTTCTAAGGGCCTGTCATCCGGAATTAACCGAGAACTTTCTTTTTTGATTGGTTCATTTGACAAAGTAGGTAATCAGCTAGGACAAAACTTAATCAAAGGTGTCCTCGATTCATTTGGCCGAGATGCCGACATGATCGCCAAGGTTTTGGAAGCGGCCATTGGCAAGCAGACGATATTGGTTGAAGGAGCGGCTGTTCGGGGTAAGCAGTCGGCTGAAGCCAGGTCAAACCGAGGGTTTGCTAGTGCGCAATCGGCAAAGGAATTTGAATTTGTAAAAAGCAATAGAGGTGAGATATCCAACCTTGCTAAGCAACTCGATACTGAATCGAAAGAACTAGCTAGAAAAGAATCTGTTATTCGAGATCGGATTGCAGAAGCCGAAAATAGTTTGGGGATGGAAGCCGTATCGCAGACATTAGAATCTTCGCGGCGTGATTACCAAACAATTCAAACAGAATTACTGAATCAGCTAAAGCGCCAAGAGCAAGCACGCGAAGATATTGATACGTTCCAAAAGAAGCTTGATACTGCCTCAAATCCTGCTACTCGAAGAGATGCTCAAGTCAGGCTGGCGCTTGCAGAAGAAACGTTTGCCGATAGCTCCGACATAATCAACGTTCTCCAGGCGCAGGCGACTACAGTTAAAGCTGATATTGATACGCTCAGTAATCGCGTTGAGATGATTGCCGAAATCGCGGCCAATCGATTCCAAGGCTTGATGGATGAGCTTACCAAGGCGGATGACCTGCTAGCCAATAAGCAACGACAATTTGAGCGATATGTCAATGCGGTTGAAACGTTTGATTTGCTAGATGTGCCAAATGATATGGCAACGTCGAGCCCAGTCGTTAATCGAGCGAGAAAGAAAGATAGCCCTGAAGCGCAACAAGTTTCGAGAAATTATCAAATCCTTGTCGGTGAAGTTGCTAAAAGATCTGGTGTTTCTTTGGCCAATCAAGACATCCCCAGACTGGTTGCCAATGATAGCTTGCAAGGTGCGAACGCAATGTTCGTGCAAGACACAAACTCAATCCAGATCTCATCATCTGTCATTGAGGCGCTTAACCAAGGAACGCTGACCGGCAAGCAGCTAGAAACCTTAGTCCATGAGCTAAGACATGCTGTACAGAGTGACTTTGGCCGGGCTGGTGAAAATATTGCTATTCCAACCCTTGCCCTTACTCCTGAGGAGCAACAAAGGTATGGGCCTGGGATAGAACGGTCTGTTCGAGGGGGCCGAGGGGGATCAGAAAGTTATCGCAGGACTATTGAATCAGATGCCTATGCGTTTGCTGGTCGTGAATCGGCTGGCATTGGCGAAGCTTTATCGCGGCAAAGGGCAATTGATTCCTTGCAGCTAGAAACGGGTATCGGTGGCGGAAAAGTCAAAGACGCATACGCTCAGCTTGAAAAGCAATATGTCGCTGAACTGCTAGCGATTCAAAATAAATTTGATATCGATTCATCTCCTGAAGCAGTCAAGGCAGTCCAGGCTTTTGCATTAGTAGAGCAACGAGTCAATGACCTGGCAAATAGCGCGGCAAATTTAGATGATTTGTCAATTGAAGAAATATCTAAACTGCAATTCCGACTTAGATCCGCACTAGAAAAGGCTGAGGCTGCACTGAAAAAGCAGGTCGAAAAATTTGAATCTACTGTTCAGGGCAAAGCCGTACTTGGCGAGCCCTTGCAAATGCCGGTCAACCCTCTAAGGGAACCAGAGCTTGTAGAAGTCGCCCAAGGTCAGCCCCAAAAACAACGCCAAGCCAGGCAAGCCACTGCTCAAGCTGGCGTTAGTCAATCGTCCAGCCCCATAGAGAACGTATCTCAGCAAATAGAGGATGTAGCCGATGACGTAAAAGAGCGACTCACCTTTCAAGATATTGAGGAAATACTTAGCGAACTCAACCAAGTCGCTGCTGGATTTAAGACAAAATACACTGAACTCAAAAAGCAGATTAAGGAAAATGTTAAAGCGGGGCAAGAGAACATCGCTAGAGCCCAAATTGAGGCGTATCTAAAAACATCAGAAGAATCACGAACTGAGATTGAGCAGGTTATTGAAATGCTCAGATCTGAGGGAGTTGATGTTGGCGTTGAATCCGCACTTGGTTCTAGGTTTCAAGGTATCAAGGGCCAACTGGCACAGAAGGAAACGTTTGCTAAACGACAGCTCAATAAACTCCCAGAAGCAACCAGCGTTGGGGGCAATATTAGCGAAGGGATGGCGCAGGGGGTAGAACCGCAGGCCGTTGTCGATGCCATTGAGAATATGGCAGAAGCTGGAATTAAAGCGGCTGAGGACACACTTGAGATTCAGTCGCCGTCTAAAAGATTTTTTAGGATGGGTCTGTTTAGTAAGCTGGGTTTTAATCTTGGATTCTCCAAAGGTCCGTCCACTGTCAGCGCAGATCTTGAGGAAGAGCTTAAGGCTGCACAAAAAGCAGTAGAAGAGTTTGCCCGTACCAAGAAAATCAACAAAAACGATACCCAATTTACGAACCGTCAGAGCGCGGCAGAGCAATCCCTGAATGAAGCTGAACAAGCATCAGCAAAATTTGATAGGGCGGAGATGGAGATTGAGCGCCGCTTTGCTAAATCTCAGTCCGGACTAGACAACACACTGATTCAAGCCGAGGCAGGGACAGAAAGTCTTGTTGGACGCATCAACCGAGTGCTGAAATCTGAGGGGATTATCAATGGTGGCGGATGGCTCGCCGAACTAAAGGATCAGGCGCTAGGGGTAGTTCAAGGTTTTCTTGGATTTGGGGCGCTCTCATTTGTTGGTCCCATGCTGGGGGAATTCGCCAATCAATCCATGAATGCCGCCACGCAGCTAGAGGGCTTGCGCAATACATTGAAACTGCTTGAGGGCGACTCTATTAGCGCGGCTCAAAGTTTAGATGATGTATTTGCTAGGGCTAACGAACTGGGAGTTGATGCACGCGCATCGGTAAGCGGCTTTGTTCAGACTCAAGCGGCAGCACGCGGGACAAGTCTTGAGGGTCAAGGTGCAGAAGACGTTTTCGACGCGGTACAGCAAGCCTCAGCGGTATTTCAGCTATCCGGAGAACAAACCGAACGCACCCTTTTAGCACTGCAGCAGATGTTGTCGAAAGGAAGTGTTCAAGCAGAAGAATTACGAGGTCAATTAGGTGAGGCGCTTCCAGGGGCGTTCCAAATCGCCGCGCGGTCAATGGGTGTGACAACCCAGGAGTTGTCAAAAATGCTGGAGCAGGGACAGGTTGTTAGTGACGAATTCCTGCCCGCCTTTGTCCAACAGTTAGAAGCCGAAACCTTTAGCGGGCTAGCAGCATCCGCCGATTCTGCCCAGGCTTCGATGAACCGATTCAACAATACTGTATTTGAATTACAGGCGAGTGTTGGAGAAAACCTTCTCCCGGCACGGCAAGTCGGAGTGGAAGCGTTAACGGCAGGGCTGAAACTAGCTCAGGACAATGCTCAGTTGTTAATCATTACCTTCTCTGCATTGTCTATCTCGATGGCGATGAAGCTGGGAGGCGCTGCGATCGCAGCCGCCAAATCCCTTGGCATCATCCCGCCCGCAATGACAGGCATCCGAACCGCGACGACAGCCACTATTAAGACGTTGGCGGTCTTTGCCGTTAAAATCGGCCTAATCAATGCGGCGCTGAAACTTGGACAGATTGTATTTAGCGCCTTCGGTGAAAATGCTGGCGAGCTTGGCGATATTGTTGAGTCGAATACTGATAGGCTAGAGCGCTTTGCCGATTCATTAGATCGCATCGTAGGCAGTGGAGAAAAAGCTGCTGACAGCCTGGGCGGGGTAAAACTGACTGGCCCTATCAGTGTATTAACCGAAGGGATAGGTGGCTTCCTTACGAACGAAGCGTCCAGGAGTGGAGCTAGAGGGCTTGCTGACCGCACTGACATTATTGGTCAAGCGTCTAATTTCATCAAAAATCGCTTTGCTCAAAAACAACAAAATGATGCTCTTGAAGCGGCGGATGCACTGCAATCCAATACGGCTAGTGTGATTGCGCAAGCTGCAGAATTTACATCAGGGCCTCGCAACGACGAACTACAGCGGTTTGGTGAGCTAGATAAAGAACTCCAGGTATTGCGGCAGCGACTTCGGGCAACAGAAGCGCTCGACACTGACAACCTAGCTAAGCAAAATTCACTAGAAGAGCAAATCAACCGGAAGCTAGAAGAGCGTGAACGGCTGGTCGGCGATGTAGGGACGACTCGCCAGGTAGTTGATGAGCAACTGAAAACTCAGGAGGACGGGCTTGCTGCACTGAAAGTTCTTTATGAGCAAGGCAGTATCACAGCCGAAACGTATAACACGGCAGTTGCAGACCTCACCCCGCAAATCGCATTACTAAAAGCACAACAAGAGTTATTTAACCAAGCGCTTGACCAATCCGTTGTTGATATTGAACGTATTGCTGATGCAATTTCTGATGTAGCCGCCTCCCTCGATGCAGCGGCAATTAATTCAGCACGGGCGGGGTCTATTGGCCGTAGCAATCTAGCCAGAGCACAGATTGCAGGTGCATCTGAGGGGCAAGTCGCTAGTCTGTCGCGGGGGCTAGAACAGCAAGCACTAGCATCTGAACTATCCGCCACGGCACAGACCATTGCTAAGCTCAACGCTGAACTAAATTCAGTCGATTTAGCCGACAGCCTCAATGCATTGGGAGGACGAGAGGCATTGTCAGGGCTCAGAGCGCCTGAACTTGCCCGAATGCAGGACCGAATTGGCGACATAGACCCGGCACTAACAACAACGCTGGACGCGCTGATCAATCTAGATGAACTCGAAACTCAGGCGCTTGATATCCAGGCTCGTATTGATGAATCAGCGGCGTCGGCGGCCATGGACCTGCGTGCGCTGGGTGAATCTATCACGGATTACTACCAGGGCATCTCTGAAAGCTTTGAGTCAACAATGCTCGAAGTTGAGCAAACGTTAGCGCAGGCTGAATTTAACCAGTTGCAAGCCGACTTAACCCGCAGTGTCAATAACATCACTGACGAGTTTTTGGGCACCTATACCGACACGATCACCGATACTATCCAATCGATCTTTGATGGCGTAATGGAAGGGCTGCAGCTAGAGTCCACGATTGCTGGAATAACACAGGGGCTTAATGGAACGATCCAGGAGGGGATGGGCTTGATGGGGCAGATACCAGGGCAAATGCCTGTGCTTACTTCAGGTGTGGCTACTGATGTCGTCAATCTTGCTGAACAATGGGATGGGAAGCACTTCAATGAAGGCGTATTTGCTCAGTGCGCTTACTTTGTCCGAGAGGTGTTCAAGAGCGCAGGGATAGAGCTTGGGGTGAGCGCTGACAAACTATCTTCAGGAGACCCCAGGGCGGGTGAACTGGGGGCCGGGTTCGCTTCTTCTTTGATCGGCTCTGATATTGGGCAAGTGGGCAGAACATCCGACCCAACTGCTATTCCCGCTGGCGCAATCGTAGGATTCACAAATACATACGGCAATTTTGAGCAAGGTGCAATCACTCACGTCGGGGTATCCACTGGCGACGGGCAGATGGTTGATAGATCCACTCAGTCTAGACCTGTGCAAGAACGCGCTATCTCTACATTCAAGCCTGACGCTCAAGGCCAATACGTCTACGTAATACCCAGTCAGCTTGCCGCCCCCGCTATGGCCAACTTGCCTCAAGCACAGGCGCGACCGCAGACGGATTTCTCCAACCTCACCGTCAAAGGGCAAGCGGCATCTCAAGAGCAAATCAATAACGCTCGCATCATTGCTGAAGTAGGGCGGTCACTGGGGGCGAATAACGAAGAGATTGCAGGCGCGATCGCAACCGCTATCCAAGAATCCAATTTAATCAATCTCACTGGCGGCGACAGGGATTCACTTGGCTTATTCCAGCAGCGACCATCAATGGAATGGGGTAGTCGCAATCAAATCTCAGATCCGGTCTTTGCGGCTGAATCATTTTACACAGGTCGTGGCAGCAACATTGGACTGCTCGAAACTCAGCGGGGGCAAGATATTTTTGCGAGGTCTCACCAGGTGCAACGCTCTGCTCATCCAGACGCACCACGTCAATGGGACCAAGAAGGTCAAGCGCTGGCAACGGCCCTTACGGGAGGAGGAGTATTCACAACGCCAGCAGTCAACACCAGCGGCATTACCCAAGGGCAAGACTTGGCAGCGCTCGGTGCAAACCAGCAAATCGATGCAGCCCAGCGACAATTTGACGCACAGCAAGATCTGAGACGGGCCGATGCTGAAGCCAATACCCGCAAACTGCAGCAACAGTTGCTAGACGATCGTCGCCGTGAAGATGACTCTCAGCTACAGCGAGAGCGCGAAATTGAAGATGCAAATCTCGACCTGGCCCCCGACAATGCCACCACTCGCCGGACTAGGGACTTTATCCAGTTAGACCGCGAACAGGCTGACAGTACTCGTGATCTGCAACGCCAAATCGAAGACATGGAATTGTCTTACGATTCAGCTCAGCAGTCTATTGATGAATTCAATCGCACTATTGAAGCGGCTGAGGCTACTGGCGGCGACCCATTCTTGATTGCTCAATCGCGTGAGCAAGTCGAATCGCTCAGAGAGGCCCAGTCCGATCTGCTCCCAGCAATAGAAAATCGCCGCAAACATCTAGCCGACATGGAGGCACTACACCTTGAGGAGCGAAAACAGCTAGAGGTAGAACATGAATTGGCTGTCGAAGCTGAGCGCATTGCTAAGGCCAGGGCCGAGGCTGATATCACAGGAGATCTTTCACGGTCTCAAATTGAGCTAGCTCGCCAGAATGGAGCCCAATCCGTAGCGATAGGGCTCAACGCCGACATCCAAGTCACGGAGCTAGATCTAGAAAGGGCTGAAGCCTTACTCAGTCTCAGAGAGCAGCTTGCCAACGAACAGATCACAGACGAAGAGTACGAGCTACGGCTGAAGCTGGTCACAGAAACATTTGACAATCGTCAGGAGTTGCTAGGTCGTGAAAATGACAGAGAAAATCGCGGCCAACAACTCAGGGATGATCGAGCTGTCCTCGACTCCAACATGGATGTGGCTAATGCTGCGTTGTCCCTGGCTGATCAACGCGGGTTTGGCAACTCTCGACAGATGAATGAACTCAGAGAGAATATGGCGATCGCTGAAGAAAATATGCGATTTGCCGAGCAACTAGAGTCTATCCGCAATAATGCCCATCTATCTGCTGATGCCATCGAAAAGATGACAGCCAACGCCGAATTAATGCACGAGCTTAATTTAGAGGGCATTAATGCGCAATTCTCTGAAATGACGGAGATTTTGCAAATGGCACAAGGGCACGCTACCGACGCATTTGCATCATTCCTGGATGGTTCAAAAACAGCGGGCGAGGCATTCAGCGGCTTTATCGATTCAATGATTTCTGGCTTAGCCCAAATGGCCTCTCAATTGCTGATGCAAGAAATCTTCGGCGGCTTATTTGGTGGGCTAGGTGGTGCAGCCGGTGGCGGTGGCGGCGGTGGTATCTTTGGCATCGTTAAAGGCTTATTTGGCGCAGCCGATGGCGGCTACGTCCCTAACTTCATGTCGGGAGGCTCCATTGCGGATGCCTACCGTCGTGAGTCGATGGCACCCGGCAAGCCCCGGTTAGCCATGCTCAACACCACTGAAGCCGTCCTAACTCAACGGCATCAAGCACAGATCAACGCAATGCTGGCCCCCATGGGTAGTTCGCTGGATCAAGTCTTCGCTGGGAATTATGCCGGTGGCGGCTATATGGGGCAGAGGGCTGCAGCAGGAATTACACCCAGTGGAGTACGAGAGGCACCGGCTATTTCTATCTCAAACCAGTTCGCTAGCACTGGTGATTCACAGCGCGATGGTGAATTTGCCAAGAAATTGGAGCGGAGGCAGGCGGCGTTGGTGCGGCAAATTATTCAGGAGGAGCAGCGACCTAGGGGGCTGTTGTCGCGTTGACGCTCCGTGGCGCATACTCGTTCACCCATTTAGTAAATTCCGTGATAACCAGAGTATTCAGCAACCAACTGACGGGCTTTCCAGGCATCCTCATGGAACGACGCCCAATCTCCACGCCCAGAAGCAATCGTGCCAGAAGCAACATCAATGATTGCCTGACCAACTAGGGTCCCATCGCGAGAAATAACCTTTGCTTCAGATAGCACTACATCACCAGGAGTGATGTCAATCACCTGCGAAATAATGTAACCATCATGGGTTAAGGTCACTATCCCAACATGAAGCGTGTCCTCATCTTGAAAAAACCTATAGCAATGACTAGGTCCAACAAATGTCCAGGACTGATCTCGCCGACAGGAACGAAGTGCGGTCGGATTGATTTCAACATATTGCGCCCGCGCCTCACTCTGAAAGCCCAATGCACCCGCCGCGATCGCACTCGCTAACACCAAACTTTGTAGAAAACGTTTCATTTTTACCCCTTTACCATTGGTTAAAGTTTGAAGCGCACCCTTATTCACCTATTGCATTGTTCGCACTTTGGCCAAAAACCGTCCGCCAAGCTTCAACAGTTCCTTCTCCAATATCATTAATTACTTCGCCGCCTCTACCCTCAATGGACACACGGATGATGGCTTCTCCTGCTGGAGCGCTGGCTAAAATCTGTTTTTGCTCATCGTCTAGCGTGAAGTTGCCGTTTACTCCTTCTAGCGAAAAAACGATATCGCCAATTTTTACGTCTAGCGCATTGGTCTCGTACCAAATGACGTTCGTTCGGCAGGAGAAAACCCCACATCGTTTCTCCCGTCTGCGTGCGACAATCCTTACGCCTTTTTCTGACCAAATTGAGATGACCGATTCGTCCCAATTAGACCAGGCAAGATTACCTGAAAAATTATTATCTGCAACGGCTAGATACTCACCATCAAACGGGTGAACGATAAGTAGGGGACGAGACCAGGGTAGGTCAAAAACGCTATCACGCCAGTCGTTTATTTCTAGGCGCTCTATTTCTCCATCATTAAAAGTTTCTTCAGTATCATCTGTTTCACAGAATGCGGACGCTCGATCTTCGCAATTAGCTTTAACTGGGATGTCTGTTGAGAGGATTACCGAGGTTGCGATCGCAAGACAGCCAAAGCTTTTGTATAGAAATTTCATTACCTGAGAAAATAGTAAGTATCCCTACTTTCTCAAAGTATTTTTCCTGACAGGACCCATATAGATCGCTTTACAGGTTTGAAACACAATCTTGGGTGCCTGTTAGTACAGAGATTTGTAGTACACGGCAGATAACAGCTAAAATTGATTGATTGCTGCAAATCATTCAATGTGAAGCAATTAAGCAAGCTACATAGCAATCAATCAATACCTACCATCGTTTTATTATTCAGTTTTCAATGTCATAAGACACTTGAGAGTGAGATCTCAGGCTACACCCCTGCCGACTCCTGCCCTTGCACTTCAGTAAACTGGTCAGGTGTTAAGCCCATATCGGTCAGTTGCTCATCAGTGAGCGCAGCTACACCGGTCTTATTCTCAATACTTATGGAACTGGAGGAAATAGACCCATTTGTTTCTTTAGGAGATATAGATCGTTCTCTACCTCTAATGATTGAAACTGTCGATTGAGTTGATCCAATGAGGCTGCCTGAGTCTTTGCGGTAACGGTATGTCCTGGATCTCGTTTAACCGTCTGTTTCAGCTCGTCCAACTCAGACTGGACTTCATAGTTTTTCCAAAACTCTTCGTAGTAGTCAATGATTGATCCACCGCAATCACTACCACAGAGACTATCTAAAATCAGTAGGCCGCCAACGATCGGCAAAGTTCCCATTACAAACATGCCTAACTGCATACTACCAAAACCAACCCATGCAGCCGTAGCGCTCGCATGGGCCGCTCCGTGTAGAGTTCCAATGGCAGTTCCAGTCCCAGCAACACCGACCGCATTAGCAGCCGCATTGATAATGGGCGTACTAGCAGTTAGAGCTGTGCCCGCAGCGATTTTAGAATCCATGGTCTAAGCAAAGAGGTCAGATAGCTACTACTACTTTCTTCGCTGTCGCCCTCGATCCGAACGCAGGCTAATAACCATAACCAATCCACATCTAAACTATCCCCATTTTCCGGGGTGAAGTTATTGAGTCATTATTGATCTACCACTCAATCACCACAATCAATCCACCACTTCCCCCTCAATAGACAGCATTGATCATCCCCAAAAAAAATCCCTCGGCAGGTACAAGCCAAGGGAGGTGAGTAAGTGCATTTAGAGTCCGATGAACACCCTGTAGTATCGACCTCCGAATGCTTTTAAAAGTTGCGAAAGAATGCTCAATGCTATCTATTGAGGGGGTTAACCAAAAGTCTCATTTAGTTAAAGCATCCCGACAGATGAACGCCTCAGGGAAGTTTTTAGTGTAGTTTCCCTACATACGACACATGAAACTTACCCCGGTTATCGCTTCGTTTGCGTTGTTTTCTGCTGCTCCCTCGGCATTGGCTACACCTGTGTGCTACATGGATATGTATGGGGTGCGCACGGACCTGAGTTATATGTGCAACGAGCGGGACGTAGCGGCTCAGGCGAGAGAGGAGCAAGCGATTGCCGCGCTTAATCAGCAGAGGCTATCAGACTTATCTACCTATGGCGTTTGGGCTGTCGGCAATAATATAAGGGGGACTCTAAGGAATTCTGGTGCCTCGCCTATTAGCAACATTACGCTCACTATTCGTGCTCAGCAAGAAGGACGGTCTGAAGAGTTCAGGGAAGTCACTATCGATCAGGTTGGCGGGCGAACTGAGGCTGATTTTGTGGCGACGTTCAACCATTTGCCAGAAGAATGGTCGATTCAGAGCATTGAGATTGAGTAGCAGGCTAAGCTAAAAGTCTACTAAGCCGCGACCGTTCTGATAGCCCCTGAATAGTGATGGATAATTGATCTGTTGCTGTTCGGGGACTATTGCTATGCGTAAATACTGGCTGCCTGTAACTTTGTCCCTGCTGCTTGTGACAGGAGGTATAGTACTACTATCCCTGCAAACCAATGACCCAGAAAGACTAAGCGCTAAAACACTTGCAAGCCAAGAATCATTCAAGACTGAGGCGGCTGCGATGGAATTGGATGATCTAATCATTGAATCTGGAGTCAACAAAAGCAATCATGAACAAATGGTATTGGTGTTCGATCCTGGTTGGTGGCAGCTAGAGGATTCAAGACAAAACTATATTGCTCATGAGCTCATGCTATCTTGGAAGGCTAAATGCGAATGTGATTCACCTGGCATGTATTTTGTTGATCAAGACGGAAATGAAGTAGGGGTAGGAACGGCCACACATATCCGACTGAACGTTCAGAAAGACTGATAATTGTGGCGGGCTTATTGTATTCCTGCGTGCAAACTCCATGTCGCCCCTGACTTCGGTTGGGGGTTTTGTTTGGGGCCCACAAAAAACAACCGCCCCGAAAATCCCCAGGGCGGTTGTTTTTTGTTGCTTCCAATCGGTAAAGTCCAAGACTCCACTATCAGGGACATCAAAGGCATCCTAAAAGAAGAGTTTCCAACTATTCCGATCTGAGCTGACCGGTAAAGGAATTCATCAGTCTCTATTCAAGACAGGCAAGGAGTCAGGTTTCCAACTATTCCGATCTGAACTGATCGGTAAAGCTGTCGATGTTTGTTGATTATATGTCAGCGCAATATCGAAAAAAGTTTCCAACTATTCCGATCTGAACTGATCGGTAAAGACTACTATGCAATAACTAGTAGTTGGTGCGTCCAGGGAGAGTTTCCAACTATTCCGATCTGAACTGATCGGTAAAGTTCTTCCGTGAAGCTGCGAAGGCACGGCAATCTCAAACGCAGTTTCCAACTATTCCGATCTGAACTGATCGGTAAAGACACCCCCAGCAGAAGCCCGTCATAGAGCACGCCCCAGACGGCTAAACCACGGATGCCGATAATCCTATCCTATCAGCCTTCAGGATTTACGGCCTCAAGCACTGAAACCCTTGTCAAATAAGGCCCCACGGATGTCAACCAAAACATAGGGCTTTCAGCGATCAGCCGATGTCCGTGGGTGGAGGCAGTACCTTCTCATTCCTTTAAGCTTTTCCCGCTACCCTCAACCCTCCCTGGGCACACTAGGGCTATCTGCAAAGCGTCCGCAATGCGGAACACCTGATCCCCCTAGGAGTACGCCCTGGGGGCTTTGCTTTGGGGTGGGGGTGGTGTAGACGGGCATTAAATAACCCCCAACACGCAAGGCATTGGAGGCGGCTTTGTTATAGAAGTTGAATAGGCAGTATGTCTGCCCTCAGTGTCTAGAGTGCCCAGTTCTGTAGGGAGCGATCGCACCTTTCAAAGGTTCACACTCCCTCAAGTTCTTATTGGGTCTGAGAGAGTTGATTACGATAAGGGTTACGGCTTCAGTGTTCAGCATGATCGGGGTAAAACACCGATCATGCTGCTTTGGCATATTACCTAAAACTATCTACTAGTTTTCTCAAGCTTCCAGAGCTGATTTCTTACTGCGCCATTATCTGGCCAAAGCTGTATTGCTCCTCCATTTATACCAACTTGATGACCATGAGCATCAAGGAACTTCACTTGTTTTGCACGTGGACTGGCACAAATGATTCTGTAGGTGTCGTCACCAATCGGATTAATTTGCCACTGCTGATGTGGCAAGCCGTTTGATGTCCAGAGTTGGACTTTAGTTCCAGGAGTACCTAAACCATAGCCATCGGCATCTAGGTAGCCAGTTTCGAGATTATGCCACAGGCTCACAATAGAATAGTAGTTGTCGGTATTGGCGATCCGTTCCAGTTTCCATTTTTGATGCGGTGTACCATTTGGCATCCAGAGCTGAACTTTAGTCCCATCTACTTTAGGACTGTTGCCGTCAGCGTCTAGGCACCTGCCTCCTGCTGCGGGATCGGCAGAGGATATGACGTAAATTCCACTAAGGTCAACAGAATCAGCAGCAGCATTATTCGTTGAAGCAGTAGTTACCATAAATGTAAACCCCTGAAGAAATAGTGTTCATTTAGGCTAATCGTTAAAGTTGAACAAGGCATCACTAACTTTACTTAGATCTGAGATAAAGATGGAAATAAAGCTAGATTTTGTACAGCCTTGAATTTATAAGCCCTACTTGACGCTGATGAATATTGTCAGTGTCGTTTTTGAGAATTCCCAATCTAGAATCTCTTTCACTAATCCTCAAAAAGATATAGTCTCAAAAGATGATTGAGTCTTGCTGAAGTTTTTTGCGCCCACCACACAACCCCACAACTACCCCCTCCACCCCCCAGACAACCTCACCTCCGACCTTGGTCTTGCATTTCAGCCCTGAAGCCTCCCCAATGCTCCACCAAGGTCTGACCGAGACTGAAGGACGGTGCCACGGCGGAAAGTCTTTAGGAAATATACAGAACCTTTCAGGCGATCGTTCAAGGCTGCATGCTAGGTTGGGCGATGTCTACCTGATCCTCTTGTCAGGGGATTAGGCAGAACAATTCTAGATAATCTTCTTGCAGGGGTGTTAACCAGACATTTTCTGAATAACTCCTATGCTCAGAGTATTATCCAGAAAAAATCGGTATACATAATCGTTACGCTGACAAAGATGCTCGACAACAATCACACATCGTTTTTCCCGCCGCAATCGAACTGTACGCTCTGGCGGTACATGGACCTAACGAAATTGCTTAGCCTCCTTGAAACCAGCAAGCTTTTCTTTCCGCGATCTGATAAGTTTGACGATCCCTACGAGGGTGCATGGTCGAAAGCGGGGATCAAGCTGCTCCGTGATCCGGCAACAAACGGAGGGTTACCGCCAGAAGCCGTCGACCAATTCATTGCGGGCACCCAGCGACAGCGACAAGAAATGTTCATTAGCTGCTGGTTTGTAAGTGATCATGAGTCCGCAGCAATGTGGCAACTCTACCTTCAAAGCCCGGAGGGAATTGCGATAAAGACCGATCACGACTCCTTGACTAAGGCAATTGATGCAGCTCCGTTTATGGGGCGCACTACTATGGTTCGCTATATCGACTACGAAACTACACCAATCCCGTTTGGGAACGGTTTTTTCCCTTTCATCCATAAACGACTTAGTTTCGCACATGAGAACGAACTCAGGGCAATTGTCTGGTCCCGAGAAAACGTAAACAAACCGCAAATACCAGCCGGTTCCACGTCATTAACTATCGACATCGAACCAGCTGAATTGATCAAAGCGATCCACGTTTCTCCTAAGGCACCAACTTGGTTCGGCCAGCTTGTTGAACAATTGATAGCGAGATATTCTTTAACAATACCAGTAATTCGTTCCGGACTTTATAATCGGCCAACATACTAGTCGGCCTAATTGGGATTGGGAGAATCCTCACGACTCCTCTTCCCTCAAACAACCCCAACACCCTCTCCGACCATTTCAGGTGCTGATAGGTGGTCATGTTAATCATCTCAACGCCTCATTCAGAATGGCCTAATCGATAAAAGCCATTCTTGCCAGTATCCCGAATGGCCTTAAGCGCTTCCTTATGCATCGCCGCTGGCAAAAGCACACAGCCTGGTACGTACAGCAAATCGCATCCCTTATATTTCTTGAGCCACTTGGCAATACTGGCTCGATCACTAACACCCTTAGGCGGCATCTTGGCTTTAGCCGTCAGCCCAGCAGCCCCCTTCTCCAATAAGCCAGGGAAAGCCATACCCCTTTCAACTGATTCCTTAAGCACTGACTCCAAAGCTGCATGAGAATCCCACAACTTCCCATCATGGATAACCCAGCTATGAAAGGTATACAGATTGTCGTAGCTGCCCATGCTGCTATCCCATGCGAACGCCTGCCCAGCCATTGCCTTAGCGTCATTACCTAAGCACTGAGCCCCACGATAAGCACGATACAGGCAGTCATAGCCCATATACTCGCTGACGTGGATAAACTCGTCGTCCAAGTTTGAGATCGCGACTGGCTTGGTGTGATTTGTCCGTGGTGCAGTCTTTCCAAACCCTTTGGCCATCTTTTAGCCCTCATCTACTAACGCATTATTCAAAATCGCTACGACCTGAACCAGTAGCTCATGATCTAGGCGCTCAAACAGCTTCCCGGCTACCTCTTCAGCGCCAACCCCCTCAGCCCAGGAAACCGTAATTCGCTTTGTCCCACTCAGGCGTTCTCTTACGAACTCAGTGGCCTTTCGCTTATACTGTGGCCGCTCAAGCAGGTTCATGGGGGCTGGATTCTCCTCAACCCATTTCTCTAACTCAGTCCCGATTTTGTCTACCTGTTCTTTAACCTCTAACTGCTTGGGTGTTGGCTTATGCTGGTTTACCCTGGGGCCTAACTTCACCGCCTCACTCTGACCTAGCAAACCAGAGTGGTATAACTCCCTGGCAATCTGGG
>NZ_JASATU010000008.1:0-223991 GCF_032906605.1 Leptothoe sp. LEGE 181152 | reverse complement strand
ACTCACAGGGGTACTTAATTGAAATTCTAATCAATGCAGCGGATTCTCTGGTCAGACCTTGGATACGGGGGCTGGAAACCCTTCTCTCCTCAGAGCAAGTCGCCATTAATTTGGGCAAAACTTAGGTGTGTAACTTTACCAATATCTCGACAGTAGGCCATCATCCCCGCTATACTAGCAATTGTTCTCTCTACTCTTTTCAGGAGCTGAACCTTTATGTCTGAGTCGGTAACCCTTGTCGCTACATCTCTAAATCCGTAGGGAATGCACCCTTGAAACTGCTGGGATAATCCCTGACAGCATTTCTTTGCACCATTCCTCTACGGTTATGGCCTATGGGCAGATGCCCTGTAGGTCTCAGACTCAGTTGACCTAGAGGATTTTTTCCTATCATGACTTTAGCTAATTTAGGCTGGAGCGATACCTTCGCTTGCAGCTTTGCACCCTACGTGGAACAAGGGTATCGCGTAGGACGTGTTGCTGTGGTTCATCGCAGTCAGTACCATCTCTATACTGAACAAGGTGATACAACAGCAACTCTAACTGGCAGATTTAGACACCAGATTCAAAGCTCATCAGACTTTCCAGCTGTGGGCGATTGGGTTGTACTTCACCCCCAGAGTCCAACAGATCCAGCGTTAATCGAGGCTGTACTACCTCGTAAAAGCCAATTTCTTCGTCAAGCAGCCGGTAACCGTACCGATGTCCAGGTTGTTGCCGCTAACGTAGATACTCTTTTGCTGATCAGTGGTCTAGACTTGGACTTTAACCTGCGTCGCATTGAGCGCTATTTGGTGATGGCTTGGGAGAGTGGGGCTAGTCCAGTCATTGTGCTAAATAAGGCCGATATTTGTGAGGACCTGGACCACAAGCGTCGGCTTGTGGAAGACATCGCGTTTGGCGTGCCAATTATTACCCTGAGCGCGTTACAACACAATAATCTGGAGGCATTAAAGCCTTACCTTAAAGTAGGGCAAACCCTGGCTCTTCTCGGTTCATCTGGTGTGGGCAAATCTACCCTGACAAATCAGCTGATGGGGAGTAACCTACAGGCGACTCAAGCAATACGTGCAGACGATAGTAAGGGACGTCATACCACCACCTCTCGGACTATGCTGCGCTTGCCCATCGGAGCTCTCTTAATTGATACTCCGGGTATGCGTGAGTTACAGCTATGGCTGGCTGAGGATAGTCTGGATAATCGTGTGGATGAAACCTTTGCTGATGTCGAAGCCCTGGCTCAGCAATGTCGGTTCCGCGATTGTCAACATCAGTCAGAGCCGGGGTGTGCCATCCAAGCAGCGTTAGCCTCAGGAGATTTATCTAAGAAACGCCTGAGAAGCTATCACAAGCTGCTAAAAGAACAGGCCCATTTACACCGGCGACAGCACCAACAAGCTCAGCAAAACAGCAAAGCTCGTTGGAAATCGCGCACTCAAACCATACGACAATTTAAAAAGAGTCAGGGCGATAGGTAATAGGACGTGCCCACGGCTTTCATGCCCACGGCTTGCGTGACAACTGCTTTGTGTAACTAAATATTGCCAATTTCCAGGCCATCACTACTGCCATTCCTATACATTGACAATCCAATTGACACCCCATAGGAGTGGCAGTTAACACTTGATATAAAAAAGTTTCAGAGCTTTGCCAACAATCCCTAAGCTCCCTAACATACACATTTCATGATTTGGATAAATAGGTAATCATCTCTATTGATGAATTCCTATTTTAGAATTATTCTGATTTAAATATGAATCTAATTCAATAGTTAGCTAAAGCTAAGATAATTCCTGGCAAAGATATTGAGCGATTGACTGTACTTTTAGACGATCTGTGCCCTTAGCCAGAATCATCAGGTACATCATTCTTTCGTCAACTTGTTCTAGAAGAGTCTTTTCAGGCTGTTATCAACAGTCTGCTTTAGCTTGTCTAACGATACAAACTAAGGACACTACCACTATGAAACCCCCAAGTTTCTGGGCTAAACTTCTCAAAAAAACTCGGCCAATTTTGATCTTTACAGTCACCATGGCATTGATGGCTAGCGTGTCCACGTTAGCCATCGCTCAGGTTCCCTTACAAACCCGTGATAATGGTGCCCCTGTTGGCGATAATCAAAACTCTCAAACCGCTGGTTCAGGGGGGCCTGTTCTCTTACAAGATGTGCATTTAATTGAGAAACTAGCTCGGTTTAATCGGGAGCGTATTCCTGAGCGTGTTGTCCATGCACGCGGCACAGGTGTGCATGGTGAGTTTGTGAGTACGGCTGACCTGTCAAGTATTACGATGGCAGCACCCTTCCAAGGCAGAGGCAAGAAAACACCAGTCTTTGTCCGTTTTTCAAGCGTGATCAATTCTAAAGGGTCACCAGAAACGCTGCGTGACCCACGGGGATTTGCGACTAAGTTTTATACGGACCAAGGCAACTGGGATTTGGTGGGCAATAATCTCCCTGTCTTCTTTATTCGGGATGCGATTAAGTTTCCCGACATGGTGCATTCTCTCAAACCGTCACCCATTACAAATCGACAAGACCCTAACCGCTTCTTTGATTTCTTCAGCCATGTGCCAGAGAGTACACACATGTTGTCTCAGGTTTACTCTGATAAGGGCACCCCGAGAAGCTATCGCGAGATGGATGGCAATGGGGTTCATGCCTATAAGCTTGTGAATCGCAATGGTGATTATCAGTACGTTAAATTTCACTGGAAGAGCTTACAGGGTGAACATAATTTAACTGCTGAGGAAGCAAAAGCTATGCAGGCAGACGACTTTAATCATTACACAGCTGATCTGTATGCCCAGGTAGGACGTGGCAATGCGCCCAAGTGGGATCTTTATATTCAAACCTTAAGCCCAAATGACTTGGACAAGTTTGACTTTAACCCTTTGGATGCTACCAAAATCTGGCCAACAGACTTAGTGCCTGAACGCAAAGTGGGTACCATGACACTAAATCGAATGCCAACTAACTTTTTCCAAGAGACCGAGCAATCTGCATTTGCACCCAGCAATATCATCCCTGGTATTGAACCCTCAGAAGACCGTTTGCTACAGGGGCGTTTATTCTCCTATGCCGATACTCACCGTCATCGTTTAGGGGCTAACCACATGATGCTACCCATTAACCGTCCACAGGTGGATGTTATTAACGGTAATCAGGAAGGCCCTGGCAATATTGGTCGTTCTAGTTCTGATGTTAATTACGAGCCTAACCGTCAACAGACCTTTGGGGCTAACGAAGATTATCGTTTCTCTCAGTTACCCATTGCTGGTGTAACGCAGAATGTACCCATCGAGAAAACATTGAACTTTGCCCAGGCAGGTGATTTCTATCGGGGACTCAATGCAACTGAGCAAGCGCATTTGGTTTCTAACTTAGCCGGAGACTTGGGAGATGTTAAAGATGCTGCCCTACGCACCAAGATGACGGCGTTCTTTTATAAAGCAGATGCGGACTATGGGACTAAATTAGCTAAGGCAGTGGCTGTTGACCTTAATGCAGTTAAGCAGCGTGCTTCGACGTTGTCTGAGTAGGTGTTGCTAGCTGACTAAAGCGATGCCTGTTTGCGGTTTCCCTTGCGAAGGCAGCCGTGTATACACATCTCGGACTTGTGTGTACACCGTAGCTTGCAAAGGGGAACCGTTTTTAAATCTCTTCAATCTACGGAGGTGACCAAAAACCGTTGCGGCTAATTCTTAAATATACAGATGTTGTATGCAACGTCTGTATATTTGCCTTACTTTCAACTTGAGGAAACATGCAAACTCACATTCTTTTGATCGGCATACAGCCAGAACTGGAAACAGTTTTAGACGCGATTCTATGTCAGCAAGGATATCGTATCAGCTTCCTGGCTCACCGGATGGCAACAATGGAGACCGTCTGGCAGTTACGCCCAGATCTTTTGATTATGGGTTGGCCGACTGCTAATAGACTTGATTTGGAACCCTGTCGCTATTTGGCATCGTCGATGAAGAAAACACCGATTATGCTGATAGGTAATGGTAACAGCCAAGACCAAATCGATAGTTTGAATATTTGTGCCAATGACTATCTGCCTGTTCCACTGGACATGGACGATTTCTTGGCCCGAGTGCGCGCCCGAATTCGACGGGTAGAGTGGGAGAGAAAGACGGCGATCTTTGCCTTCGAAAATTTAATGCTGGATACTCAATCCTATGAAGTTTACTACAACAAACAGCTGATTCCGCTAACTTTAAAGGAGTTTGAGCTGTTGAAATACTTTATGGAACATCCTAAACAGGTGCTGACCCATCAGCAGATTATGAATAGCGTTTGGCCTGATTTTCTGCCAGGAGAAAGTATGAATATTTTGCATGTTTATATTCGGTATCTTCGCCAAAAACTAAAATCAGCAGGCAAGTTTATCTGCACGATACGCAATGTGGGTTACATTCTCAGCACTCGTGGGGCGTAGTGATCAGTAGGTCTTGGCAAGACTTATCTGGTGGGGTGACTTTTAAGGCGATAGCCCATGCCCCGTACTGTTTCAATGTAATCGCTGCCAAACTTTTTGCGCAGATGTCGAATGTACACTTCAATAATGTTAGAGCCTGGATCATAGTCATACCTCCAGACACGATTGAGTCCATCGCCTGAATTTAAGCTGAAAAAAATTCAGGTTGGGTTGCCAGTCCCTATTATCAATTTTCGAATGAAAGGGGGCAGACGTTGTGATCTGCCCCCTTGTTTGCTTCACTTTTTACTGAGGCACAACCGGCACAAGCACCGTCACGTATACGCCACTTACCTGGAACTGGTAATGGGTTGCTCACGAATCATGGATTCTGCGATCGCAACCAATTCTGCGGTATCGATTGCAGAATCTAAGGCACCAACACCATAAATTTGCCCATCTTGCCGCCAAAGAATATTGTGGGTTTTGAAAAACCCTTGGCCCCAGGTCAGATGATAACCATCCAGCTCAGAGGTAAGGGCAATGGGCGACACCGTATCTGCCGGTGGGGGCCAAGACTCTGTTTCAGTTAGCACCCCGATGGACCCCAACGCACAAGCAGATGCCCGACAATTAGGGTCAGCTGATACATTGACTCGAAAGCCATTATCATCAGATTCAAAATAAGGGTAGAGATCAATTGAAGAATTAGGGAAATAGGCGGGTAAGCGTAAACTTGTCCCTGAAGGAAGTTGTTGACGAATAGTCGAAAGTACGGGGGTGAAAATGTCAGCGGGTGCGGCCACTGCCTTGTCAGCAAGCCCTAAAGCACCACTGAGTATAATCGTAAAACCTGCCAACAATGATACGTTTCGTGAGATTGTCATACCGTTGACTCCAAAGGTGACTTTGATGTTTTTACGGTAGGTTGATTTCTCCTAACCTGCGAAGTCACCCCCGTCATGCATCACCATGACATCTGTCATCCCTTTGGGAATTTTGCCGGAATTCAACCCGTCATAAGGCACAATCAAATCAGAATCAGTCGTTCAGGGCAAGATTGGTTCTGTAAACACAGCTAAAGAGCACAGAGATATGTCGCATACAGCCGTTCCCATCTCACCAAAAGTGCGAAAAATTATGCGCTGGGTGGAGTGGGTCATTCTCATCCAATGTGTCATAGACAATGTGATGGGCGCTCAGATTGACCCACGGTTTGGGCAACCTTGGCAGCTGGCCCTGTTTGTTGGCATGGTTGCCGCCTTGAGTCTGCGGTTTCCTAACCAAGCTTCTCTACAGCAGCGTCGTCTTTATGTCGCCCTAGAGATGACTCTACTGATTATTGCGCAGTTTTCTCGGATTTCATTTTCAAGTTTGTTTGAGTTATTCATTATTAAAGCCTGTTTGTTGTTGCCGATGAGTGATGCAATCATTGCTACAGTTGCAACCACAAGCATACGGATCATGCAATTTACTTGGGGTTTACCCACCGCCATTGAAGAAGTCCAATTGCGCGGTCTGGACTTTTATTTGAACCCCCAAAGGATTTTGATTAACACTCTAACAACAGCCATCACAGTTGCTGTATTCGTCGTGACGATGGGTTTCTTGTTTGCATCAGAGCAACGGAACCGATATCGAGCGCAAATCTTAACCCAAGAGGTTGAGTCATTGGCAACTCAATTGGAACGCTCCCGTATTGCTCGGGATATCCATGACTCTTTAGGACATTCCCTCACCACATTGGATGTGCAGTTAGCCCTTGCCCAACGATACAGCCAAGCGACTAACAACAGTACTAAGTTGCAACAAACATTGGAAACTGCCCAACAGCTTACAGTTCAGTGTTTGACGGAGGTGCGTCAGTCGTTACAGACAATGCGCGAGTCTAACTTTGAGCTCAATACGGCCCTCCACACATTGGCGGAGCAGCTACGTTCGTCCTTTACCATCAACCTAGACATTAAACTACCCCCGCTACCTCAGCAGCTCAGCTACCAGCTTTATCTAATGGCTAAGGAGGGGTTAATCAACGTCCAAAAGCACGCCTATGCGACTCAGACTCATCTTTCGATGCTGACAGCGGATCATCAGCTTGTCGTCACCCTGCATGATAATGGGTGTGGTTTTGACATCGGCACTCAATCCTCAGGATATGGGTTACAGGGAATTAAGGAGCGATCGCAACTTTTAGGCGGACAACTTATCATAAATAGTGGTCACCAGCAGGGGACTACATTGCTCATTACTATTCCGCTGACGACAGCAGCCTGATTTAAACCATGATTAATCTCTTGTTGGTGGATGACCAAACAAACTATCGACAAGGTTTAGCTGAATTGTTGTCCCTAGAATCAGATCTGACAGTGGTCGGACAGGCAGAAAATGGAAAAGTGGCCATTAGTCTCACTCAGCAATACCAGCCCGATGTCATTTTGATGGATGTGCGGATGCCCCTATGTAATGGTGTCGAGGCAACACGCATCATTCACCAACGTTATCCCTGGATTCGTATTTTAGTGTTGTCCACTTTCGACGAAGACGAGTATATTTGGCAATCCTTGCAGTATGGTGCTTTAGGCTATCTACTGAAAAGTACTCCCGCTAACCAGCTGGCGGATGCTGTGCGTGTTTTGGCCCAAGGGTACAGTCAGTTGGGGCCAACCATTGCCCCTAAAGTATTTGCCCAGCTGAATCCCAGCATCACTCTACGGCCAGAGCAAAGTAATGAACATCAATTTAAACACTCATTGAGCGAGCGTGAACAGGAAATTGCTAAACTTCTAGGAGAGGGTAAAACGAATAAGGACATAGCCCAAACCCTTCATTTGAGCCATGGCACCGTACGTAATCATATTAGTCGAATGTTAAGCCAGTTAGAATTTCGCGATCGCACTCAGATCGCACTCTGGGCACAAAAACACTTGCGAATAAATGATGGAGCCAAGACCTTACCTCAAGAAAATTAAAGAAGAGACTGAGCATTTCAAAGTGACTAGAGACTTCCTAAACCGATATCCTGTCATGCTTAAACATTTGCTAGATGAGCCAAATTCTTAACTGCTTTAAACAAATGGTAAGAATTTTCTGGCTCTATTCTCTTGTGAAATTTTATGACCTTTAAAGCATCTTGAGCACGAAACGTAGAGGGGCAATTAAGATAAACACTTAACCTGCTGTACAACATAGTGATGCTATAGGGGGATACGATGGGTCGCAGATTGACAGAGAAAAATCCTAAGGTTCGAGCAACAGCTGCTATGTGGACTTTATCCATGGGCATGTTGGGTGTATGTATTCCCCTAGTCGCTATTACCAACAGTGGGATTATCTTACCGTTACTGGTAATTCTCAGCACAGGAGGAGCGACAGCTGCAGTGTGGCTTAGCCCTGGCAGACGTCGACCAGAAGACATCCAGTTAACACAAACTGTAAAAGCATTAGAAGAACGAATTATCAACTTAGAAACAATTTGCACAGGTCTTGAACCTGTTGATGAGCCTCGTAGTCTATCTGAGATAAAATAGTGCTCTTATTCCTCATGACACCATTCCAATCGATACTCTTCTGGAAACGGTCCGCCCTTATAGTCCACTTTGCTAACAGCTTTTACTCCTGGCAATAAAAGCACCTGTCGAACAAGCTCTGTAATCATCTGGCGGCCAATGTGACGCCCTAAGCATTCATGCAGGCCTTGACCAAAGTGAAATGTGTTAGTTTCGGGACGGGTGGGGTCAAACACCTGGGGCTGTGGGAATGCCGTCTCATCAAACATAGCGGAATGGGTAATAGCGATGACAGTTGTACCGGGTTTAATTGTGCGAGCATAGTCGGTGCCGGTTGCCAACTGTGTTTCCTGTTCACAAACTCGGAAAAAGTATGGCAAAGATGGATTAAACCTCAATGCCTCCAGCACATAACCGTCAAACTCGCTGGGGTCATCTTTTTGGGCAGCAGCTATGGCCTGTTTAAGGATCTCAGGACGTTCAAAAAGCTCGACCAGGGCATTGATAGCGGCATGGGATGTCGTCTCCACAGTTCCAATTAACAATCCGCCCAGGTTTCGAATGACTCTGGCAGGGTCAAACTTTTCCAAAGCACCTGACATCGACAACTTCAGTAATCGTGTTGCTGGATCATTGTTATCCTTGCCAACTTTTAGCTCTGCCCCTCTACGTTGAATCAGTTTGATTAAATAGACCCCTAAGTTCTGACCAGCCGCCTCACGATTAGCCACAATCTGAGTAGGATCCTTGACCACTACAGAATCAAAAGCTTGATTATGGAACGCATCGTATTGGCTCCAGTATGACCACTCAAATAAATCGTTAGGATCACTTTCATCAAAGCCAAATTGCTCCTGTACAAACGCAATGGATACGGCTCGACACAGTCCACCCACGACATCAATCGTACCTTGAGCATTGTGCAACAGTGATGAGGCTTTAGCCGCAACATATTGACGAGTAGAGGCAAGCTGCTCAAGATCCAGCACAGAGCGCATAATCGCTTTTTCTCGCCAATGGATCGCTGTATCATCCTGCGACATCCAGAAATCACTTTGTTTCGGCTTATAGAGTGCCACGCTAAAGACATCGTATTGACGTAACACAGATGTGCAATCACTAAAGCGGGTAACAATTGTTAGTTCTGGTAGCTCCAGAACAGGACAAGACTCTCGCAGTTCTTCATATAGGGAAAGCGATTCAGTATCCATCCATGCGCGCACCTGCCGCCATCGTTGTTCCAATGGTAGTTGCCCAATCTTTTTAAGATAGCCATTTTTTGGGCAGAATTTCTGCAAGTATCTTTTCATCATTTGTTGCCATGGGTTGAACGTAATACTGCGCCAGCAGCCTATGCCAGCAGCCTATGCCAGCAGCCTATGGAGGATAGTTTTTCTGTGATGACGGTATGGGCATCAAAGGGATTTAAGATATTCAATCAATGCTGTCTTGTCATGGGGAGAAAGTTCAGTCCCAAACAAGTGCCCGCCATTACTTTTGCCTTCCTCTCGGGTGTCGTAGAGGAAGGAGCCTGCTGCCCTTAACCCAACATGATCTGGATCAAACTCATTCCCTCCAGTTTGAAACGTTGTGGGGCGTTGCTCAGGTACAGACAGCACATCCCAAAGTGTAGGTACTGAACCATTGTGAAAATAAGGAGAGGAGGCAAAGATGCCTGCCAACGGAGAGGCCCAGTAAACGGCTCCGCTCTTTTCCGATGAATTATTGTCTAAGTTGCTGTACTGTTCTTTTGCGATCGCAAACTTATTAGGCCTACCCTTCGAATCATGGTTTTGATAGTTTGTCGCTATCCTGTAACCAAATTCTTTCCAGAGTTTGAATTTACGGAATCGCAATATTTTTTTAGATAAATCCAGCAGACCGTCTGCACGCTCTTTTCCATGCTCATTAAATATTTGGTAGGCAACAGGATCCGTGCCTACATCGAATGATAAGCGCTGATTAAACTGTATGCCTAGCCGATTTGGCGGTTCACTGGTTCTGGTATGGCATTGGGCACAGTTCTGCTCGAATAGAGGTTTACCCTGCGCAATCAATGTTTGATCGAACTGCCCTAAGACTGATTCAGGCCACTTTGGAGTGCGTAGTCTCTCAAGAGAGTTTTGTATTTTCTCAATATTATCGAAGTCAATGGATTCTAGAATTACTTTCTTTTTAAACGCCTCGATCATCTTTGGTGGACGAATCGGCGATGTGGAAACAGACTGAATCCAGTTTCTGGCGCTCGGATGGTGAATTTCAGCAAACCACTGTGCCCATGTGTCTTGATGAGCAAACCATAGGGGCGGATAATTGGTACTGCCTTCCAGTTGAATCCTTAAGGGAGTTTTACCGCTAGATTTTATAATCCCTTTCCGAACCATCCAGCCGATAATGCCAACATTGTTGTAGTAACCTCGGGTAAGGGCATTCAGATTGCCAGGGCCAAACTCTGCCGCTGGAATTTGCAACTGATCCATCACCTCGGTAGCAACTCCATAGGGACCAATAAATTCACTAATTTCATCTTTTAGCTGGTCTAGTTCCACCTGGGTTGGAGTGTTTCCTAGAACATCTGTCGCAAACGCTTTGATCTGAGCATCATCATCTAACAGAGTGTAGAAAGCCCCATACAAATCTTCTAAGAACTGGGGAATATCCACTAACCCTGGCCCACCATAAACTGGCAGTATCCATGGTGAATTAGACCTAGAACCATCATTTGGACGATAGGTCAATTGTCGAGCATGGCAGGCAGCACAGGTGATACCTACGTAAGGTCGATCACCAAACTGTACGGGTCGTTGATCGATGGCAAACCCGATGGGCAATCCATATGGGTTAAGCTCTGATTCCTTCGACGGAATAAAACCATACCCTGGGCCGAGTTTGTCGATAAATTTTGTATCCGGCGCTTTTGGATCAGGAAGATTGAGAAAGAATTCAAGGGGAGCAAGATTTGTCCCCTCCGAAGCATGATTGAAAAATTGAACTTCCTGCTGTGACCAACCCTGGTTTAAGTCTGCAACCTTGGGTTTTATATTTGCTGACGCCTCTCCATAGAAAGAGAATAGGAAAAGGATCAAAGCCAAAAGACAATGTAATACTTTAGTTAACATCTCCGTCAGTATTTAGAAGAATTTCTTTAACATACTGATTTATTCATAATGATTTGGACAGCCTAAAGTTATGCCTATTGATTAGATAGGTCCATTGCACAAAGGTAAAATGGGTGGTGCGATCGGAAGTGATACGACTATATTTTTACGGAATAAACATCTCCCAACTTGCAATAACTCTCTTATAAGAGGTTTTTAAATTCATCACCTGCGTAATTTCAACGATTTTTGATGGGAAGGACTTTGTTCACTATCACCTGAGCCTTAGGATGACAGCTCACCCCCATATCGTTTGAAGGTCAGTAAATCTCGTGATTTTTGCACTTATGAACGTTTAAGCCTCAATGAGTTCAAATGTCAGCGATCCACAGGCTTGACCATTAACCTGTAAAATAATTTGGTGCTCGCCAAGCATTAAACGTCTTGTCGTCATCAAACGCATAGGATGTTTCTTTTTGAGGGCAACGACCTCACCCTTCTTAAGGTCAACTTGCTTAATCTTAAAAACTTTTTGGGTCCTCTTTTTGCCATCATTGGCAAAGTACATCAAATAATCAACCAAAAGCTTTTGGGACTTATGAGCACGAATATCGAACGAAAATTCAAATGCATCACCGACCTTCACTTGGGGAGTGCTGGTAGAAAAATTGGTAATAGTAATATCTGGTTTACTGCCAAATCCAATGAGCTTTAAGGCATCTTTATGCCCCTGTTTAGTCAATGTCCGCAGAGCATGTTTTGTTATAAAAGAGATCTCTTTCTCTGTTTGTCGTTTGCTTTTTATCCAGCTTTTCAGAAGATCAATCACCAAGTTTGGATCAACCTTACTAATATCATTCAGGTGATTAGCCACTGAACGCGTCACATAGCGAGTCTTATCTGCATAAAGGCTTTCCAAAATAGGTAAAGGCTTTTGGTAATCAATCGTTAGCTTTTGCGCCCAAGGAAGCTTGGGTCTTGTACCTTCACTGGCCCAGCGGCGCACATGATAATTGTCGTCATCCGCACAATCCGATAAAAAACCAAGCGTTTCGTCAGGAAACGCATTAATAAAATAACGGATAGCGTATTCCGCCGAGAATCGTTTCGTAATCTCCTTCAGACCACTTAGGGATACGTCTAAATACTCTGAGCTACAGCCATGGAGGGCAACATACAGAGAGAACGGCGCAAAAATAAAATCACCAAAGTCATCATCTGTTTTAGTAGGATCAAGCTCTGATGGCAGCGACTTTAAGATAATTGCCAACGACTCCCCATAGTCATCTGGCAAATACCTATGCAAGCAGGTTGAAATGTGGGCAATACGCTCCTTTAGTTCCAGCTTAGGAAAGGCTTTAACAACATCCTGATGAAATTTTTCTTGAGCAAAATCAGGAAATGCCTGAACCATCAAAGTCGCTAAATATTCAACCTTATCTGAGTTAAAGAGCTGGTCTTTTAGGGAAAAGGAAGATTTTGCTTTCACGAATACAATTTCTCCTGGCACATCAAGGAAGACGGTTTTCAAGATATCAGTTGTTTTTGTAGGGACACACCGATGTGTACCCTTCGAGATACAGGCAAATTACCGATGTCCTGCATTGGGCGCATGGCCATGCGCCCCTACAATGGCATACCTAATTTTGCATAAATTATTCATGATCAGAACTCTCAGACCATACCATTGAAAATAGCCAGTATTGAATAGGTAGCATGACCTTCCTTGTAGCTGTCCCTTGGATATTTTCCTTAATCATAGGCGTTATTGTCGGATGGTTTATCCGCCGCAAATCCATTTATATTCGGTTGCTATGTGCTGGGCTAAATGCCATCGTTCTGGGGGTATTTTCCGCTGCATTTTATGCTCAGTTTGCTGACATCGTTTTTGGCTGTTCGGGTTGGGGCTGCATAGGTGTAGTCCCTATCGCCAGACAGGTAACGATAGTGAGTATGATTCTAGCCGCATTATCTGTCTTAATCGTCAGATGGGTGACACATTTATCGAGAAATCACCCTTAAATCAAGCGTATTTCTCTCTCTACACATTGGACGCTGATTATTCTCCGCGATATGTTGAATGGCAAAAATCGTTTTTCAGAGTTTCTGGACTCCCCAGAGCGGATCACAACCAATGTACTCACGGATAGGCTGGTGCTGATGGAAGAGACTGGTCTGGTGAACAAAATCCCCTATCAGCTACGGCCAAAGCGGTTTGAATATGAGCTTACGGAAAAAGGATTAGGACTACTACATTTACTACAAGAGATGTGTCGTTGGGCCAATCATTTCATGTCAGAAACATGGACAGCACTGTCAAGTTTTATGAATCGTAAAATATAGCAATCAGCCGCAGACAGTGATATGGCACTTAGATAGCAAGCCTGGACCATAAATAAATCTTAAACAGCTCAATTTCCATCTAGGGCGGATGTTTATACTGAAACTTTCAGCCTAATCACCCATATTGGCAGATTAGACTGACATATTTCCACCTAATCATCTATATAGGGATCTTAGGCAGAAATATTTCTACCTAATCCGCCATGTAGGATAGATAGGTGGAAAGTTTCCCTCTAAGTAATTGTTATGTCGCCCCAGCAGGAAAAATTGAGATATTGCCATGAGCGAAATCCCAATTATCACATCTGAAATATTTGTTGCATATTCACAATGTCCCCGAAAAGCTTTGAGTTTGTTTACATTTCTTGAATATGACTCCATCCCATGGCATAACAATACAGCGGAAAGGGCTCTTCGTCATATCGCTATTCAAAGAAAGATATCAGGCTATTTTTTTGAAACTGGTGCTAATTCATATCTGACTCTACTTGGAATTATGCAAACTTGTAAGTTTCAAGAGAAATCATTTTTGAAGTTTCTAGTTTCAGGTGAGAAAGATGTTGATGCTTTTAAATCACCCAAGGTAAAGAAAAGAACCCAAACTGCAAAAAGTCATACTTAAATCGATGAGTAATGCTATACCTTAAGGCTATTTTAAGTTCCTTGAAATAGTGATAAGACCTTGAATTTAAGTTACGATCATTATGCAGATGATGAATAGGATTTAACTGATGAGTCTTGTTTTAGAGCGTGAGGCTCCTCCTCTTCACGAGGATGAAACTGGAGCAGTTAGAGTTGGCAATTCAAGAGTCTTGCTGGAAATTGTAATCAGGGCGTTCCAAGATGGGGCATCCCCGGAATCCATTGTCAATCGTTACGATACATTGTCCTTATCTGATGTCTATAACACGATTGGCTATTACCTTAGACATATGGATACTGTCGAAGCCTATTTGAATCGACGAGCAAAGCTGGCTGAGTCCGTACAGCAGCGTTTGTCTGCAATTCAACCTGATCTGAGTCTCATTCGCTCACGTTTGCTGTCTCAACAGAACCCCTAATAGCGAATATGTTGAGTTTATTGAGTGATGAAAACTTTAATGGCGACATTGTTCGAGGCTTACGACTTCGTCAACCTAGCCTTGACTTACTTCGAGTTCAAGATGTTGGTTTGAGGGAAATAGACGATCCAGCAATTTTAGCCTGGGCTGCAGATAATGAACGTATCCTACTCACCCATGATCGTGCGACGATGCCAGATTTTGCTTACGAGCGTCTAGTTCGAAAAGAACCCATGCCAGGGATGTTTGTGATTAATGATCGAATGCCTATTCGTCAGGCGATTGATGAGCTGCTACTGCTGGTAGACTGTAGCGAACAGGCAGAATGGAAAGATGTAGTATTGTATTTGCCCCTGTAAAGGAAAAGTTGACATCAAGCACAACGTACATAACGTTGCCCATGCACACCGACCGCCAAAAATGGGTCGATGTAATGCAAAAGTTATCTGCGGCGGGTGATGGGCAACGTTATGCGTCGAAATCATCCCTCTCATGCATAGAAGCGTATGATTGATCGTCAACTCCCTTACATCGATTTCCAGGCCATCAACACGCAATGCCACACGCTTGCTGATGGGCGAATATTAGCTTTCGCCCGCTATGGAAAAGAAGGCGGAACGCCCATTTATTACTTTCACGGGTGTCCGGGATCCCGATTTGAGGCAGCGCCGATTCACCCATGGGCACTCGCATCCGGTTTTGAGATTTTCGCCCTCGATAGACCGGGTTGCGGTCGCTCCTCTCACGCAATGAACTATCATGTGCTCGACTGGCCGAAAGACGTCATCGACTTTGCTGATTATAGGTCGCACGAACGATTCGGTCTCATCGGCTTGTCTGGGGGTGGCACGTACATCAATGCCTGTGCCTATGCAATCCCTAATCGGCTGCTTTTTGCCTACGATGTGGCGGGCTGGGCACCTGTGGCTCAAGTCGAAGACCTGCGAAGCTCACTGGCACCCCTGGATCGCTTCTTCTTGAGGATCGCGCTAAGCTTCAAATTCTTGTTTCAGATTCCCTTTGCGCTCATAGGGCTGGCTGCCCGACATTTAAGCGACCAAGGCTTCGCAAGCTTGTTACGCTCGTCAATGAGTGACGACGATAAAGCGTTCATTCTTGGTTCCGACAATAATGCGCACTTTTTCCGCAGCATAGTCAAAGAGAGCTTTGCCCAAGGGAGTCGTGGTCCTGCAGACGATGCGACCCGATGTTATCGAGATTGGGGATTTCGCCTAGAGGAGATAAGCTACCCGGTGGAGATCTGGCACGGAACGGATGACTTTTTTGCGAGCTTTTGCTTTGCTCAGTATAAGCATCAGGCCATTAGGAGCAGTGTGCTGCGAGTCTTCAAGGGACGGGGCCATCTTCATCCAGTAACAGAGTATGAGGCTTTGTTTAAAGACATTAGACTTAATCAGAAATTGTAGACCCCCTGCACAGCAAGGGTTTCAAAAAGTACTTGATTTGATAACAACCCAACGTCAAAGATTGTTCAGATTTTGAGAGATAACTTTGCCGCCATCAGACAGTTTGGAGATAGAGAATCGGAAAGTATTTTAGTGTTGATATAGTATGAAGCCGCCGCATAACGTTAGCTGCAAGCTTTACTCTGAAAAAGGAATACTGTGAATATTAATATTCGTTTAGAAACTAAAGATGATTATTTCAAAGTCGAAGAACTGACACGAGAAGCGTTCTGGAATTTATATACGCCAGGATGTGATGAGCACTATTTGTGTCATATACTGCGCGATCACAAAGACTTTATTAAAGAACTTGATTATGTCGCAGAAATCGATGGAAATGTAATAGCTTCAATCATGTATACAGATTCGTACCTTTTTAGTAATGACCTAGAGAAGGTGCAAATCGTTTCATTTGGCCCTTTCTGTGTTCATCCTGACTATCAGAGGAAAGGCATAGGTACAGCATTAATTGAAAAGACAAAATCGCTAGTAGAAAAAAGGAATATTCCAGCAATTGTTATTTATGGAGATCCTCATAACTACTGTAAGTATGGGTTTAAAAATGGTATTGACTATCAGGTCAGCAATATGGATGGAGAATATCCTTTAGGTTTACTAGTTTTAGAGCTTCAGCCTGGATTCTTTGGAAATAAAGAATGGAAGGCGAAGCAAAGCGATGTGTTTGTTTTTGACCATAAGAAAGTCATAGAGTTTGACAAAAAGTTTAAGGAAAAAGAAAAGAAAATCCAATACAGTCAAGAGATATTTAAAATGCAGATTAGGTCTTTCTTAAAAAAAAACAGCTAACAATCATTTCAACCTGACGTTTTTCGCCGCTACGCTCTGAAAAACGCAGGTTAAATGGGCGGTTATGCGTCACTTGGGAGCTGCTAGGCATGTGCCTTCAAGATTCTTGGAACCTAACCGGAAGATATCTAGATGCAGCAACGGCATTACTACCTGCTGCCTTAGTACCTGGTGAGGATGTTCGAATCGATTCATACAGTTCCTAATGTTGTACTTAGTACAGGTTATTTATAATAGGTTTGCAACTGAAAACCGATAGATGCCTATATTATGCTGCTAGCCACTAGTGAATCCCTCAAACAGGATATTGAAAAGCTCACTAACGAGCAGCTTCAGCAAGTTGCTGAGTTTATTGCCTTTCTTCAATTTCAAGAAAAACGGCAACGTATAACCCTTGATCCGGTCCTTTTAGCTCCCCTTGCAACTGAGTTTGCAGAGGAAGACCGTGTGCTTGCAGAATCAGGTATGGACGACTACGCGGACATGCTGGCTAAGGAAGACCAATTATGACCCAGCAGTTGAATCGTGGAGAAGTCTGGCTGGCAAATCTCGATCCTACTCAAGGTTCTGAACAAGCAGGTATTCGCCCTGTCATAATCTTCCAAAATGACATGGTTTCAAAGTTTTCTACGACAACAATTACTATTCCTCTTACAACAAATAGTACGTCTGGCCAATCCCAGGCGATCGCACCAGGTCACAGAGGCCAGAGTGTAGCCCAACCGGGGCTCCCATTACCGCCAAGGGCCCCTGTCAAGGTGGGTACGAGCAGCGCAATATCTAAAGGTTAGCCTGTTATTGACGATCTAGTTAACTCTACCTTTAGATTAGGTTGACATGTTGATGCATCAGCTGTGCAAAATAGATAAATAAAAAATCTCCTTTCATAAAAACTCTGGCTATTAAGGAAGCGACCGATGGGCTATTACATGCGCTACATCGTTAATGAAGACAAAGAGATCAGCCTTGGTATGATCGAAACTGCCCTCAGGCGTAAAGACCCAAACTATAGTCTTGCTAATCAGGCTCCTACGCAAGAATATGCAGAACTCTTATTAGGAACAGATGTCTATGGAGCATTAGCAATTAATCGTCGTGGCTCAGAGCTAATGGATGAAGAGCTTGAAGAATTACTTGAGGATATAGATAACGAAGAGGTTAGAGATCGCCAAAGAGTCCAGCATTTGCTACAGAATGCTCATTTCACCATTGCACTGCAGGTGCTCTGGCAAGGCAGGGGATTGGAAGCAACCCTTGAAAAAATTGATCCTCTTTGGGAGTGGCTTTTTGAGCAATATCAAGGGCTATTGCAAGCAGATGGTGAAGGCTACTATGACATAAACGGACAGGTTCTCGAAGTAGGAGAAAGTAATTAACACTCTCTATAAAATGACAGGGATAGAGTCTCGATGTCTACCTGGGATGATGGGCACAATACTGCACTTTATAACCAATTTGCCCGTCGGTATAGGCTGTATAGGGATAAAGGAAACAGCCACGGAACTCGGAGCATTGTCAATTAAGCTAATTCACAATCCCTTATGACTTCTTTGTTTGTACCGGGTCGCCTTTGTCTGTTTGGTGAACATAGCGACTGGGCCGGAACGTATCGCACAATTAACCCTGACATTGAAAAAGGTTATGCCTTGGTTGTCGGCACCAATCAAGGCATTTACGCCAGCATCAAACACCATCCTCAAGATTTAATTTTCCAGGCCACCCTCAACGATGGCAGTCAATGCGCACCGATTCGATTACCTATGCAGCCTGATGTACTTTTAGAAGAAGCCAAACAAGGAGGATTCGCCAGCTACATGGCTGGTACCGCTTATCAAATTTTGAGCCGCTACGGGGTCCAGGGCTTGGCAGTCAATAACTATCGGACCGATTTGCCCATCCAAAAAGGATTGTCATCCAGTGCTGCCATCTGTGTGCTGATTGCGCGAGCATTTAATCAGCTGTACAACCTACAGCTAACCATTCAAGACGAAATGGAACTGGCCTACCTGGGCGAAAGAACCACACCAAGCCTATGTGGCCGTATGGATCAGGTTTGTGCCTTTGGCAATAAACCGATCTTGATGACCTTTGATGGCAAGCGGGTAAACCTGGAAGCACTGCCTGTACCAAAGATGTTGTTTTTAGTGATGGTTGATTTGGGTGGCTCTAAAAATACCCAAAAAATCCTGAGCGATTTAAATAATTGTTATCCATATCCTAAAAATCAAATTCACCAACAGGTTCAGCAATATCTAGGGACTATCAATGCTAAATTTGTTCAGCAAGCGGCTAGCGCTATCAGGCAAGGAGATGCAAAACGTCTAGGCACTTTAATGACCCAGGTTCAAGCTGACTTTGATCGCCATGTGGCACCAGCTTGCCCCGACCAGTTAACGGCTCCCAAGCTCCATTGTTTACTCACCCATCCAGCCTTGCAACCCTTTATCTATGGTGGTAAGGGGGTTGGCTCTCAAGGCGATGGTACAGCTCAGTTAGTGGCCAAAGACCAAGAGAGTCAACTGGGTGCGATCGCAATTATCCAACGAGATTTTCCAGAAATGCAAGCCCTAAGTTCCACCATTTCTCCCCAGTCAACCATCAAGAAAGCCGTTATTCCAGCAGCTGGTTTTGGCACAAGAATGTTTCCCGCCACCAAAGTTGTCAAAAAGGAACTGTTGCCGATTATTGATCACGATGGCCGAGCAAAACCAATTATCCTCAAAATTGTAGAAGAGGCTATTGCAGCAGGCATTGAAGAAATTGGTATCGTTGTCCAAAAAGGGGATCTGGAAATTTTCCAAGCATTTTTCCAAAATCCACCCAAGCCAGAACTATTGGCCAAACTTTCTCCAGAAAATCAAAAATATAGCCAATATCTCCAAAGCCTGGGTGACCGCATTACGTTTCTCATTCAAGACCAGCAAGAGGGCTTTGGCCATGCGGTGTACTGTGCCAAAACCTGGGTTAATAATGATCCCTTTCTGCTGTTGCTGGGAGATCACATCTATCAAACCCAAGAGCAACGCTCCTGCGCACAACAGGTGTTAGCAGCCTTTACCCAAACCAATAGCAGCGTTGTTGGGGTAACAGTGATGTCTGGAGACATTATCCACAAAGCAGGCTGTGTCACCGGCACCTGGCGAGAGCCAGATACTATTCTAGACATTACCCAACTCTACGAAAAACCTGACCTGGACTATGCCAAAACCCATCTCCATGTGCCCGGCATGCCAGAGTCAGACTTTTTAGGGGTTTTTGGCATGTATGTGCTCAAGCCAGAAATTTTTGATGCTCTACAAACAGAAATAGAGAATAACCTGCGGTCTAAAGGAGAATTTCAGCTAACCACTTGCCTGGAGCGATTGCGGGCGGAATCTGGCATGGTGGGTTATCTAGTTAAGGGGCAATATTTTGACGTGGGCATGCCTCAGTTTTATCGGCAGACTATGTACGATTACGCGATGTCTCAGACTCCCTAAAATATCTAACGATGAGCCATCCGACTGAGATTAAACCAGCGATGCCCAGGGTTAACCCTGTATAGGGTACTAACATAGCCGCAACAGGTAAAACGGCACCACTCAGCGTAATGGTGAGCACGCCCCAGCGCTTTCTTTGCTGGGTTCCCAGCCCAATGCTGAAGAGCAAGAAGAAGGGCAATAACAGCCCCCAGGCTACGCGGGCATCAAACAGGCGGCTGGCATAGGTGAGGCTTAATAGACAGGCAAAGAAGATGGCGGCTGCGATCGCAACATCCTGCAACCGCATCGGCACCGTCAAATAAAGCAGCAGCAACCACCACAAAAAGAGACCGGGAGCCAACAATAACAATCGCGGTAATATCCCCGTCTGACGAATGCCCTGCGTTGCCGTAAATACCCCAAACGGATTACGCACCGAAACATTCTCATCAAACTGCCAGGTAAATCTCGTACCCTGGCCTTCTAAACTCGCCTCTGTTGGCACAATGCCGCTGGCAAAGTCAGCATTGGGAAAATCAGCTAGTACCGTTAACCTAAACTGAGAAAGTAGTCGCCCGTAGGCGCTATAGACCCAACGGGGTGCCCCCTGGGCCTGATAAGAAACCGTATACTGGGTGGACTCTCCTGGGGCCAGCTGCAACGGAAACTGATACTCTCCCTGGTTTACAGGTTCTAACCGCTGGCCTTCCCGTTCTATCCGGTAGTCTTGCAATAGACTGTATCCATCTGGTGGAGGCACTTCAAAGAAGAAGTCTTGGGTAACATCCAGGGTATTGGTCACCTGATACTGGCTGGTAAAATCAGATTGATAAATCAAACGCTCGGTGGCGGGGTCTACGACCTGAGTCAGAGTGACCTCAACATTAGAGGCACTGGGCGATAAAAAGCGATCGATCTCCTGTAGCCTTTCAACTTCGGTGGGTTGCCCATCAATGTAAGTGATGGTGGTGTAAGGTTCTTCAATGATATAGCGCACGTAGGGAGCGCGTTGTTCTACCCTGGCCCCAGCGACACTACTGGCAACCTGTTCAATTTTGGCTTGTTCCCAATGATGATACCGATTAGCTAGGGTGGCGCAGAGAAAATAGCCCCCGACGAGTATGGTCACCACAAGTAAGCTATGCAGGGCCACCGTCAGCAAGCGATCATAGCCGAACATGACTGGAGTGAGCCAGCCAGTGCGATCGCTCCGGTGCGCAAATCTTAAAGCCGCCAGTACGATACCAAAACTGGCTAATATCCAGAGCAGCCACCGTCCCACCAGCAACAGTTGTTGACCAAACGCCTGTAACTCTTGGGGGTGGGTAAGATCAGGGATGGTCGGGATGCCATTGATGCTGAGCAACATATTGCTAATAAGGAACGTACCATACATCCATTGCTAACACACCAAGATTTAAAGAATGCAAATCGGTATATTTTGTTAGAGTTGCCGACTCAACGTTGACCATTCAATAACCTGAACAAGCAATACTCAGCTAACTAAAGCACTGACCACCAACTAGTAGCCGATGGCAGAAAACCTGACAATGTCCCTGAGGTATCATCTGCATACTAAAAACTTAGACCACACCATCACGTTTTCTAACTTGTAAGATAGGATAGTTGTTCCAAGCGATGGAATAAAAGATAAGTAGACAAGGCAACTCAGCTCAAAATATTTCTATGATCAAATGGCTAAGACGTCTCACCCTTGTTGTCGCTGCAATACTTTTTCTGACCCTAATAACAGGGTTTGTTTATGAACAATGGTCGCGCCATGCGGTCGCTCAAGCGTTTTCTCCCCCTGGGGAACTTGTGGCAGTCAACGGAAAACTATCCCACCTTTATTGTACGGGTGAAGGCAGTCCCACCATCGTTTTAGAATCTGGCATTAACGAAGGTGGATCACTAGTTTGGGAAGCCGTGCGACCGGCCATTAGCCAGGTGAGTCGTGTGTGCGCATACGACCAGTCTGGAATTATGTGGAGTGAGCGTCGAGAACAGCCAAGAGACGCAGACCATATTGCGGAAGACCTGCATAACTTATTGATGGCCGCCCATGAATCTCCCCCCTATGTGATGGTGGGCCACTCCCTGGGGGGGCTGCTAATCAGAGTCTTTACCGACCATTTCAGTGATGAAGTTGAGGGTCTTATTTTTGTTGACTCATCTCACCCAGAACAAAATCAACGGTTTCCTGAAGATCTCATGGAAATAATGGCCTATCCTCCAACACTGCTGCTCAGAACTATTTCGACACTGGGCATCTTACGTCTACAGTCTCCTCCTGCTCCCAGCGCGCTCCCCAAAGAAGCTGGTAAGGCAATTCATGATTACCTACCAGAGAGCATGACAGGCATTGCTGATGAGATTGCAGCCATGGATAGCATTTTTGCTCAGGCACAATCCACTGGTCCATTTGGAGATATGCCAATGGTTGTGCTTACAGCAGGCCATTTTCCAGATGAGTTACCCTATCAACTTGATGAGGATGGGATGGCTAAACTCCGGAAAACATGGTCCGAAATATGGCCTACCCTACAGACAGAAATTGCAACCTTATCCACTAACTCAGATCATCGCACTATCCCAGAATCATCACACAACATTCCCTATGAGGCTCCGGAGGCTATCGTAGAAGCCATCAAAGATGTTGTTATGGCTCAGCGTGAAGGTAAACCTGTGGATCATGGTACTGGAAATAATGAGGCTCTTTAGAGGTTGGAAGTCTTACATTTATCTCCTACTCATTGATGTTAAAGACTCTAAAGTCTTACTTCAGTCAAATAGAGATAACTATTCCCTACCCTGCATTAAGCTGAATCAAGGCCTCTCATTTGATGATGTGGCATCTGTTAAAAATGCAGTCAATAAAGATTTTGGCATCTCTACTAATGTCTTATACTATGCCAGCTATGAAGTTGATCAAAACAAGCACACTGTTCAAGCCATATATGTATTAGAACAACATCCACCTGGTGAAACAATACAGATCGGTACCTGGTTTGATGTATCAAGCCTGGCAGGGGTTGCGCTTGATCATCCTGAACACAAAACAATGATCGAACAATGTTTGACTGAGCTTACAACAGGTCAAACGCCAACGCTTCGCCCTCCTTGGGCAAAACCTGGTTGCCTACAGCAGGCTAGCAACTGGGTTGATGCGCAACTAGAAGACTTGGGGTATTCATCAATCACAGCCATAGAATGTGTCAGAAACTGGTCAATATCATGGGTTTTAAGCATTAAAACTGCAGAAGGGACTCTATACCTAAAAGCAGCCTCTCCAAACGTGCCGCTATTTTGTGATGAGCCCGTTGTCACTCAAACACTGGCATGTTTATTCCTCGATCAAATACCCACTGTGCTTGCTATTCATCCACAACATCATTGGATGTTGCTAACTGATTTTGGTAAGCCCATCGGCCATCGGATTCCTCTTAGAACAAAGGAACATATTTATCGTTCATTTGCTAATCTTCAAATTCAGGCAACCCAGCATTGCGATCGCATGCTAGCTGCAGGTTGTTTAGATCGAAGGCTACATGTTTTGCATACACAGATTGAGCCCTTCATCAACGACGAAGAGACCCTATCAGCATTATCAGCGGCTGAGGTTGAAATTGAACAGCTCCATGCCGTCGCACCAAAACTCAAAGATTTATGCTCGCAACTAGCTAGCTATAATATCCCTGAAACATTGGTACATGGTGATTTACACCTAAACAACGTCGCCTTCCATCAGGAGCATTATTTGTATTTTGATTGGACAGATGCCTGCATATCCCATCCCTTTTTTGATTTGCTGAAGTTCTCTCTTGCGGATAAACAAATATCTCTACTCAGCGACGTGACAAGGTTATGGCAACAGCGAAGCATGACGCGTCTACGACATGAATATCTAAAACAATGGCAACAATATGAATCACCTGAACGTTTATCAGCGGCCTGGAATATCGCAAAACCTTTATGTATATTGCACCATGCCATCACCTATCAAACTATGATTAAGGCTCTAGAAGCAAGGACAAGGCCTGAGGTTAGCCATGTTCTACCTTACCTTTTACGGGAGCTCATCAGCATGTGCTGATACTCAAGCTAGCGGGTATAAAAGGCATGTATACAAAACATTTTATACTCTCACCATAGTCGCAGGCTATACCAAACGACAACAGGATATTTTTCTTGAACTTAATCTAAATCAAATCAGATACGCAAACGAATAAAAATTCTTTGAATTGAATTTGGGATTTTCCAGATTTTATGGGCCATAGGATACCAAATCTGAATTCATCAAACCCGATGAACAACGGACCATCTTGTAGACGTACTCCTTTGGGGACGTACTCCTTTGGGGACGTACTCCTTTGGGGACGTACTCCTTTGGGGACGTACTCCCTTGGGGACGTACTCCCTTGGGGATGTCCTTCGATACGGGGCGCTAGCAATCACGCTTTCTGTAAGTTCTTTATTTTGTTTATTTAAATTCTCTACTGATTTTTCGGAAAATTCTCTTTAGAGGTGACCAAAACCTGTAGTTTTAAATATCTATTATTGTTTAATTATGCAGGCACTACTCGATAAAGTTAAGACTAAAATTGCAGATAAGCGATATAAGCCTGACCCTTTAGAAATCTCCCGTGAGTCACCGGATATGCCCATGGCATATACCATTCTGGGCAATACCAACTTAAAGGTGAGTGTGGCCGGTTTAGGTGGCGGAGGATACAGCCGCTTAGGTCAAGGCTATAATCGCCCTGTGGATGAGTCTATTGCCATAGTTCATAGGGCTTTAGATTGGGGTATTAACTTATTGGATACAGCAGAATCCTATGGAACAGAGCACATTATAGGTGAGGCCATTGCCTATCGAGGGCGCTCTAATTTAGTGTTATCGACCCAGAAAAAGATTTCTGTCGGTGGTCGTTTTAGGCCAAGAACCTTGATTCGTGCCAATGAACTTGAAGCGGGGTTAAACAATAGTCTTAAAAAGTTAAATACAGATTACATCGATATCTATCATCTGCATGGGGTTCGCCCTAGTGACTATGACTATGTGAAGGCTGAATTTTTACCAGCCCTATTGAAATTTAAAGACGCTGGAAAAGTAAGATTTATTGGCATCACGGAGGGGTTTGCTTCGGATCCTGAGCATAAAATGCTGAGTCGTGCGGTTGAAGATGACTGCTGGGATGTTTTTATGCTTGGGTTTAATATCCTGAATCAATCTGCCCGTGAACGAGTTTTACGGAAAGCATTAGCAAAAAATATCGGCATTCTAAGCATATTTGCAGTTCGGCGCGTCCTCGCCAGCCCAGCAACCTTAAAGCCGTTAATCGATGAGATGATCGAAAAGTCTCTCATTGACCCCCATAAGATAGATCTCAATGAGCCCCTTGGATTTCTGATGAAAAGTGGAGAAGCTGAAAGTCTTGCTGATGCCTCGTATCGCTTCTGTCGCCATGAACCGGGCGTTCATTCTGTGCTGTTTGGCACCGGCGATGGCCAACATTTAGAAGAGAACATTCGCTCGTTGTTACGGGGGCCGTTATCCCAGGCCAGCAAAGAAATGCTCAACCATGTGTTTGGCCACATCGATCAAATTTCTGGCCAAACGGATTAGAGGGACCTACACTGGTGTCGGAAAATTTACGTCCTCTAGAAACGAAAGCGGGTTGCCCATGTTGGTGGCAAAGCCGAGGATATTGCGATCGCAATGTTGATAAATTACCCCACCATCAGCAATTACGTAGGTTGCTCCCCGCTGGGTAATGTGGCTCACATCCGGCACATAGGTAGTCCATTTACCCAGCACCTCTGCCATATTTCGTAACCGCAGGGTAGCCAACTCAAAAGGCCGCTGAAACCCTTTACCGCCAGCCCGTTTAAAAAACTCTCCTTTGATGGGTGGCAGGGGTGTTGCTTGCACCACGTCATCGTCTGCAATCAGCTGGGGGGCGTTGCGATCGCCCAGATAGCCACGAAATACTTCCGATAAGGTGCCAGGGCTGCCAATCCCAGCGCACATCAGCAATAGGTTCAGCCAAGCATTCTGGCGCTGATTAAAGCCGGGCACCGATAATGTTAGCCCTGGGTAAAGGCCTAACTCTTGGTGAAGCGTACCGTCTGGGTCTAGCAGTAGAGACTCTTCGGGGAAACCAGTGTAGGCACAGAATGCCTTGCCTGAGTTGCGATCGCCAATGCCCACCGCCCGGACCACCACTCCTTTTTGGATCAGCTGCTCAGCGCCGCGCCGCAGCCACCAGGCATACTCCAAACTATCAAAGTCGCCCAGCTGGGGCCATACCAACACCAACTGCTTGGTAGCATTTATTAACAATGCAGTGTCTGCACCATCACTGACCCGTTGTCGTCGAGTCTGATGTAAAACCTCATAAACAGCTGCTGGAGTTTTATTGTTTGTAAATGTATCTACAGCCATTGTAATAATTGCTCCAACATCGCTGATCGGTAACGCAACCCATTGAAAAGGAACTCAATACCTGGCTTATAGATTCGGAAACTGAATAAGCGCAGTTTGCCGTTGATGACTTAGAGTATGAATCGATCAACCTCATAAGTTACTAACTTATGACTTGAAAGATAAAACCATACGGAGAAAGATAAAACCATACGGAGAATTAGCAACAACGACGAGTTGAAGTTCAAACTCAATTTTACAATAGGGAAAAATTTATCAGGTGTTACATTTGCCTATTCGCTAACAAGCAAAACGCCCTGCTCCCATTCAAAACACTGATGGATAAAGATCTGGAAACTTATCAGCAACGAATGGCTGAGCTAGAAGCAGCTAACCAAACCCTTCGAGCTCAACTAGCTGCAGAGCACCAGGCACATCAGCACACCACCCAGGAGCTTCAGCAAGTGCGCCATGAGCTGCAAAGTTTGCAGACACAGCCATCGGCACAGGCGCTATATTGGGTCCTGGATAACCTGCCAGCCGCCGCTTTCTGGAAGGATCACAATTCTGTTTATCTTGGTTGTAATCAGCAGTTTAGTAAGGCGGCAGGTTTAGCATCTCCCGCCGAGATTGTTGGCAAAACTGATTTTGATCTGCCCTGGAAGCGGGAAGAAGCTGAATGGTTTCGAGCCTGCGATCGCCAGGTCATGGAGTCAAATACACCTGAGTTGAACCTTATCGAACCTCAACGGCAGGCAGATGGCAATCAATACTGGCTGGAAACCAATAAAATTCCACTGCATGATTCCCAGGGTGTCGTTGTTGGCATTTTAGGAACCTATATGGAAATTACAGCCCGAATTGAGGCTGAAAACCAGCTAAAACAGCTCAATGAAGCATTGGAACAACGGGTTGATGAACGCACCCAGGAGCTCCAAAGTAGTGAAGCCCGCTTGCAAAAGTTGGCGGCCAACCTACCGGGGCTGATTTTTCAATTTCGGCTGGAGGCGGATGGCACCCGGTCATTTCCCTATGTGTCTGAGGGCTGCCGTGATATCCATGAGCTGGAACCGGACGATTTTGTGCGGTGTTTTGATTTAGTGCACAGTTGCGATCGCGATGCCCTAGAACAGGCACTTCAGGTGTCGGCCCTAACGCTTTCTGGTTTTCACCACGAGCATCGGATCATGACTCCCAGTGGCAAACTTAAGTGGGTACAAACCATCGCCCGTCCTGAACAGATGGCAGATGACTCGATTTTGTGGGATGGATTGATCATTGAGGTTAGCGATCGCAAGCGAGCCGAAAAAGAACAACAGCGGCTACTATCCATTCTCGAAGCCACCCCTGATATTGTGGGCATTTGTGACGCCCAGGGTAACCACCTCTACCTGAATCAGGCTGGCCAAACAGCCTTAGAAATTGCCGCCGAGGACCTTGGGCAGGTCAAAATTCAGGCCTGTCATCCGCCAGAAATCCTGGAAAAGATCGAAACTGAAGCGCTGCCAACCGCAATCCAAACGGGCATGTGGCAAGGAGAATCGTATCTACGTAGTCAGAGTGGACAAGACTTTCCTGTCTCCCAGGTTATCCTGGCCCATCGCGATGAGGATGGCAACCTGGAGTTTTTATCTTCAGTCATGCGAGACATCAGCGATTTAAAGCAGGCTGAAGAACGAATACGTCAGAAAGAAGCTCAATATCGTCAAATTTTTGAAACTGTTATCGATGGCCTCGCCATTGTCAATTTGGAAACAGGAGAAATGTTAGAGGCTAATCCGGCCTACTATCAAATGCATGGCTATGTCGATCAAGCATCTATCCCCTCACACCCTGGAGCCTATATCCATCCAGATTCCCAACCTATCTACCAAGAATTCCTGACCACCGTACAAGCAGGCCATACCTTTAGCGGCCAGACAACCAATATTCATCGAGATGGAAGTTTAATTGGGCTTGAGATTAAAGGCCTTCCCTATAATTATCAAGGACAACCCCATGCCCTATGTGTCCTGCGGGACATTAGTCAGCGAGTCAAACTGGAAGCCGAACGACAACATCAGGAACAGGCCCTGCGTTGGATTGTAGAGGGAACCGCCACCCAGACAGGTGAAGCCTTCTTCAAAACCTGCGTTAAACATTTAGCGTTAGCCCTCAATATGCAATATGCCTTAATTGCTGAGCTAATTGAGGATGGAGATCAACAAATTGGTAAAACCTTAGCTTTCTGGAATGGTTCAGATTTTGGCGAGAACTTCCAATACAACCTGGCGGGCACCCCTTGCTATAACGTTGCCCACAACCATGCAATCTGTTGCCACGATCACTCGATTAAAGAACAATTTCCTGAAGACAATGTCCTCGTCACCCTCAATGCGGAGAGTTATGTTGGCATTCCAGTCTTAAACCCTGGTGGCAAGTTCTTGGGATACATTTCTGTCATCAATACCGAGCCCATGGAACAAGATGTGGAGCTACAGGTATTTATTTTAGAGATTTTTGCGGCCCGAGTTGGAGCAGAGATGGAACGGATGCAGTTCGAGCAAGCATTACTGGCCTCCACTGAGCAAATTCAACAACAGGCCCAACGAGAACAGCTACTGAACCAGATTGCCAACCAGATTCGTATATCCCTCAATCTTGATAATATTCTGGACACAGCAGTTCAAGAGATCCAACGGTTTCTTGAGGTAGATCGGTGTCATTTTGCATGGTATATCGAGGCTAATCATAACAATGATGGTTACTGGCACATTACGTCTGAAGTACAGGTAGCGGGACTGTCCAGCTTTATTGGCAAACATGCTGCCAGCAGTTTTGGTGCCCTCACAGACAGATTGTTGCAACAGGAAATTTTACAGTTAGATGACGTCTCCACCGTAGACGATGATGAGGTGAAAGCGGTCTTAACGACCTTAGGCAACAAGTCTATGTTAGTGCTGCCTGTGTACGCAGAATCTGGAAAGTTTGGCGTTATTTCCTGTATCCACAGCCAAGCTGTGCGCCCCTGGCAGGATCACGAGGTAGACCTGCTTAAGTCAGTGGTAGCTCAACTCAAAATTGCCCTAAACCAGGCAGATTTACTGGCCCAAAGTCGTGCCCGTGCCGAGGAACTAGAGACGATCCTGACTCAGCTCCAAAAAACCCAGTCTCAATTGGTGCAAAGTGAAAAAATGTCCAGCCTTGGGCAGATGGTGGCTGGCGTCGCCCATGAGATTAATAACCCGGTTAGCTTTATCTATGGCAACCTCACCCATGCCAAGAGCTATACTCAAGCTTTAGTCACACTGATCGAAAGCTATCAGCAGCATTATCCCAACATCCCCCCTAAGATTGTAAACATCATTGATGAAATCGAACTGGATTTTCTCAAAGATGACTTGCCTAAATTATTTCAATCCATGGAAGTGGGTACTGAACGCATCCGCGAAATTATTAAATCTCTGCGCTTATTTTCCCGGCTGGATGAGGCAGAAATTAAGCAAGTGGATTTACACGACGGCATCGATAGTACACTGACTATTTTGCAAACCCGCCTGCGGGCGCAGAGCTGGCGGCCCGAAATTCAAGTCATAAAAGAGTATGACGATTTGCCGCAGATCGAATGCTATGCCGGGCAGCTCAATCAGGTGTTTATGAACCTGTTGAGCAATGCGGTAGACGCCCTGGAAGAACTGGATCAAACACGCACCTGGCAACAGATGGAAAATGAGCCGAGCATCATTCGGATTCAGACCCAATTACTGGGGCAGTTGAAGCATCCAGCGGTTGCGATCGCAATCACCGATAACGGCCCAGGCATCCGCAAAAATGCCATCGAACACCTGTTCAATCCCTTCTTCACCACTAAGCCAGTGGGCAAAGGCACGGGTCTGGGTCTCTCCATCAGCTATCAAATTATTACCGAAACCCATGGCGGTACGATCACCTACAACACTGAAACGGGCCAGGGAACGACATTTACGATTACATTGCCCATCAGGCAGTAAGTAACGCAAAACGCTACAACCAGGGTGTAGTCACCGCCCTAATCTTTTCCTGCTCTTCTGGCATCATCGACCACCCCAATGCCCCAGCATTTTGTTCTGCCTGTTGAGCATTCTTGGCCCCTGGAATTGGCACCACATCCCCCTGGCCCATGAGCCAATTAAGAGCAACCTGGGCAGGGGTTTTATCATGGCACTGACCCACTTCCTTCAAAACAGAAATCACCGGCTCAATTTTACGCAAACCGTTCTGATTAAATCGTGGGTCAATTCGCCGTGCTCCAGTGGGTGGCTGATAGGTCTCCACGGTATACTTGCCAGTCACCAGCCCCTGGGCTAAAGGACTGTAGGCCAAAATTGTCATGCCGAGTTCCTTGGCCGCACTAAGCACACCATTGGACTCAATCTTGCGGTGCAAAAGAGAATATTGCACCTGGTTCACGGCCAGAGGAATGCCGCGCTCGGCTAGATAACTATGGGCCTGATGCATCTGGCTGGCAGAATAATTACTCACCCCAATGGACTGAATGCGTCCTTGTTTAACTTCGTCCGCCAGAGCATTCATAAGAGTTTTTTGACCCATCAAAAAGTCAAAGGGCCAATGGACTTGATAGAGAGCCACCATGGGCAGTTGTAGTCGCTTCAAACTAGCCGTCAACGCATCGGCCACCGCCTGAGTATTAAACCGCCAGGGCAATGGAAAGTACTTGGTTGCTACGACCACGGGAGTCGCTGTCCCCTGGATAAACTGGCCCAACAGCTCCTCTGACTTACCCAAGCCATACACTTCCGCCGTATCAAAGAAGCTCACTCCTGCGGCCAGGGATGCATCAAATGCTTGCTGCACATCACTGGCACCATAGTCTTTGCCATACTGCCAAAATAAAGAATCTCCCCAGGACCAGGTGCCCACTCCTAAGGGGGCAATGTCAGGACCATTGGGAACAAGTTTCACCATTTGATATTTACCGCTTGAAACAACGTTGCCACTTTACCCATTCTCATCTCCATCCTGAGCAAAAACAAAGGATGCGTTGTTGGCGCATCCTCCGATAAATCTTTGATGTACAGACGTTGCGTGCAACGTCTCCACTTTAGCTAGCCAAATACTCACGCATATCAGCCTGACGCTTCCGCAAACGCGTCAGCGCTTCCCGCTCAATTTGACGTACGCGCTCGCGGCTAATGCTCAACATCTCACCAATCTTGGCCAACGTCATATTCTTACCATCATCCAAGCCAAAGCGCAGATTCAGAACACGCTGTTGCTGAGGGGTTAATTCTGACATTAGGCGATCTAGATCTTTACGCAATAACGACTGAGTCGCATAGTCCTCAGGAGACTGACCAGGGTCTTCAAGCAAATCACCAAGATTAGTATCTTGATTATCGCCAATGCGCAAATCCAGCGATAGCGGAGAACGAGACTTTTCTAAATAATCCCTGACCTGCTTTGGGGTCAGCTTAACTTCTTCAGCTAGCTCAGCCACCGTAGCCGCCCGACCTAGCTTCTGAGACAGCTGACGCTGGGCTTTTTTAATCTTATTTAGCTTCTCAGTAATGTGAATTGGTAAGCGAATTGTGCGGCTTTTCTCAGCAATTGCACGGGTAATGGCCTGACGAATCCACCAATAGGCATAGGTAGAAAAACGGTATCCCTTGAGCGGGTCAAATTTTTCCACACCGCGCTGCATACCAATGGTGCCTTCCTGAATTAAATCCAGTAGGTCCACATTGCGCTTGATATACTTTTTAGCAACGGACACCACTAAGCGGAGATTTGCTTCCACCATACGGCGCTTCGCAAGGTCACCAGCATCAATGGACTGAGTCAGCTCATCCACTGATATACCGGCAGCCTCAGCCCATTCCAACTTGCTGGGCTCACGCTCCAAGCTTGCCTCAAGCTCAGTCCTGTAGGCCTGCAGAGCAACAAAGCGCTGAACCTGTTTTCCATAAACAACTTCTTGCTCATGGGTTAACAGTGGCACTCGCCCAATTTCCTTAAGATATGTGCGAACTAAATCGCTGGATGTTTGAGCAGCTTTCATAAATACGAGAAGTCACGGACTACAGAGAGAAATCAAAGTGCCCTTTCAATAAGAGCAATGGCAGACATAATTCACAAATGCGACGCAAACAAAGACGTATGGGTAACGAAAATATCTGAGAACTTTTGAAACATCAGTCGTATCGATCCGCAGGATGTTTCGCAGCGATAAAAACGCTTACAGATATAGATAAAACTACATAGACTACAGTGATAACAACTTAGATTGTTACATTAGGGGTAAAACCATACGTGCTGTTCAACTGAAGTAGTGATGCTGCTTTGTAGTAAGCCTAGGTTAGCATAATTTAAGTAATGTAACTTTTATTAGAAATATTTTTTTATTCCTTTGTTGTAATTTCGACTCTTGGCTGTCAAGTCTTGCTTAGGTGAATCCTAAGATAATTGATCTATATGGGCTAGGCTGCATCAATCGTGACAAAAGCGGCATTAAGTCATTGATCATTTTCTAAGGAATTTCAATGGAATTTGAGGCAGCGCATCAGCCCTATAGACATCCGTTAGATGATTTTGAGCCAACCTATCAGGAAATTAGTCAGCAATGTGTGTTAAGGGCGTTTTAGCTTATGGGCGTTCTGTCGACTGTTTCAATGAGGTTTGAATTTTTAGTTTTGAATAATTGATATAGATAAGGTCAAGGTTAGCTGGTCTTGAAATATGGAGCCTCCGCAAGAATAGGGTTAATACCCACGGTTTGTGTCTCCTGGGATCAGGTGTTTTTCAGGAATGAGTACTCTGTGGTGTAAGTTTGCTCACTATTAGATGTGGATGGGTGGATGGGTGAGCGGGGGGGATGGGTGAGTGGGTGAAGGCAATAGCTGTTAATGCTTTAGCTTAGCAATAGGCTATCGTCGCTGAGGCCATCACTGGCAAAGCGGTTTAGCAAGTCGTTAACTGATAGGTGGGCTTTCTCAGAGGCACTGGCATCATAGACAACGCGGCCTTCGTGCAACATCAGCAGACGATTGCCTACGGTCAGGGCCTGGCGCATGCTATGGGTCACCATCAGAGTGGTGAGGTTATGTTCAGTGACCAGTTGCTCGGTCAGCTTCATGATGAAGTGGGCTGTTTTGGGATCGAGGGCGGCGGTGTGTTCATCCAGCAACAGGATAGTGGCTGGGGCCAGGGTGGCCATGACCAAACTCAGGGCCTGACGTTGGCCGCCAGAAAGGAGGCCGATGCGATCGCAAAGTCGATTTTCCAATCCCAGGTCTAAACTCGCCAGCCGCGCCCGAAACTGGTCTCGCAGACGATTGTTTAGCGCCGGTCGCATGCCCCGCAGCTTTCCCCGCCGAAAGGCCAATACTAGATTCTCTTCGATGGTTAGCTCAGCACAGGAGCCAGCCAGGGGATTCTGGAATACCCGTGATACTAGTGTGGCTCGACGCGCTGTGGACCAAGCTGTCACGTCGTCGGTACCCACGGCAATGCGTCCGCGATCGCAGCTAATGTCGCCACTAATAATATTTAGCAGGGTGGATTTCCCCGCTCCATTACTGCCAATAACCGTAATAAATTCCCCAGCGGCAATATCCAAGTTAATCCCCAACAGTGCCGGTTTCGCCAGGGGAGTACCAGGGTTAAAGGTGACGTGGATATCGTTCAGGGAAATCATGGGGCAGGGGGAAGAGGGAAGAGGGAAGAGGGCAGGGGAGAAGAGGGAAGGGGGTGGCTCACTAGAAAATCTAGCGCTTAAACCTGGCTAACAGATTGGCCTGAGGCAATACCAGGGCCAACACGACAATGATGGCCGTCACCAGGTTAAGGTCCTGGGCTCGTAAACCGAGGAAATCTGCATTGAGCGCCATGGCAATCACCAGGCGATAAATCAGACAGCCTAAGATAACCGCCAGCGTTGCCCAGCGTACGGTACGGCTAGGAAAAATTGCCTCACCTAAAATTACTGTGGCCAGGCCGACCACGACCGTACCCACGCCCAGGGCTACATCCGCAAAGCCATTCACCTGGGCAAACAGGGCACCGGACAGGGCCGCTAACGCATTACTCATGGCCATTCCCAATAAGATCAGCCGGTTGGTATAAATGCCCTGGGCACTGGCCATAATCGGGTTCATGCCAGTGGCCCGCATTGCCAGGCCAATATCTGAGGTCAAGAAAAAGTCGATGGCCAATTTGGTTAACCCTAAACCAATGAGCAAAATTGCCCAGATGGGTAGCACTGTTTCCAGCCCATCAAACAGTGTGGGCTGGTTTAGCAAGGGCACATTGGGTCGCCCCATAACGCGCAGATTAATGGAATACAGCGCAATCATGGTGAGAATACTGGCCAGGAGATTAAGGATGTTGAACCGTACGCTCAGAATGGCGGTGCATAAACCAGCCAAAGCCCCAGCCACCATGGCCACTGCTGTCGCGACCCACGGGTTTACTCCCTGGGTAATCAGGGTGGCCACTACGGCAGCTCCCAAAGGAAAACTACCGTCCACCGTCAGGTCTGGAAACTTAAGCACCCGAAAGGAGAGGTATACGCCCAGGCTGAGAAAGCCATAGAGTAACCCCGTTTCAATAGCTCCAAGGAATGCGACAAGGGACATGGAAAGACAATCGGTATAACGTAGATGGGCTGGGGCGTAACATTTTGAGCCCCTAGGATAGACTAGATTATCGGAGGATATCGTAGTCCCATGGCCTACAGTGACTTTACACTACGTAAAGTAAAAACTGATTTTGCGCTCAAGTTAGTTGAGACGAGTTCATGTTTGCGAGGATTTCCGCCGGTACAGCCCAGTGATTACCTGCATCAGACACTGGAGCGCAATCTATCAATGGCCATTGCTGTCGGTACAGAAAAGGCCAGGTCTGAACTGTTGATTAGCCCTATTTTTGTTGGGAATTTTGAAGGATATACGGAGCGTGTAGGGCCATTGTGCCGGGGTACACCATGGTGTACCCCGGCACAATGCGTTATTCAAATACCTGGTTGGCGCTGTCTTTGATGGCGTCAGAGACGGTGACACCCATGGCTTCTGCAGCGGCTAGATTTATGGCTAAATCTATGGTGTTGGCCAGCTCGACAGGGATATCGCCAGGACTCTCGCCCCCCAGAATGCGGGCAACCATATCACCGGTTTGGCGACCAACTTCGTAGTAGTCAAAGCTGGCAGTTGCGATCGCCCCCCGCTCCACCGAGTCTGTATCGCCAGCAAACACCGGCAGCTGGTTATCATTGCCCACCTGAATCACCGATTCCAACGCCGACACCACCGTATTGTCAGTGGGAATATAAATCGCATCCACCTTACCCACCAGGCTTTCTGCTGCGGTCGCCACATCGGCAGAGCTCGATACCGTTGCTGCTTCAACCGTGAACCCCTGCTCATCTGCTTCTGTGTTTAGCACATTCACCAGGCTGACAGAGTTGGATTCTCCCGCGTTATAAATCACACCCACGCTTTTTGCACCGGGCACCATATCGGCAATCAGTGCTAAATGTTCATCAACCGGGGACAAGTCGCTGACGCCAGTTACCGTACCACCGGATGCTTCTAGACTGGGCACCAATTCCGCTGCGACGGGATCGGTTACGGCTGAAAAGACCACGGGAATAGTATCGGTGTTACCCACAACCGCCTGGGCTGAGGGGGTGGCAATGGCCACAATCACATTGGGACTATCGCCTACAAATTTCTGGGCAATCTGGGCTGCATTAGATGCCTGACCCTGGGCACTTTCCCACGCCCACTTAAGAGAACTATCAGCTTCGTCGTAGCCTTCTTCTTTGAGTTTGTCCTGCAGACCATCCCGCACCGCATCAAGGGCCGGGTGTTCCACAATTTGGGTAACAGCGACATAGGGGACATCAGCCGTGGCAACCGGATCGCCGTATTCGTTTTGTTGAACGGTGATGGTGCCGCAGCCGAGCAGTGTCGCTGAAAGCAAGCCAGGGGCGATTAGGGTTTTGGTTAAAAAGCGGGTGCTTGTCATGGTTAATCTGGTCTTTTAAGGAAAAGAATTTTTAAGGATATCCTCCCATTACCAAGGGGAGGTGCCGTAGGCGGAGGGGTCTGCTCTCCCAGGCGGGGATGGATGGTGTGGGGCCTTGTCCCTACTCTCCACCGTATTGGGCCTTAAGCTCAGCTACGCGATCATCATCGAGCTTTTGAAACAGGGGTGCAGGCACATCAAATGGACGGCCAGCGGCCAGAATGGTCAGGTCCACCGCATCGGCCATGGTGCTATGGCGCTCGTCGTCGGTGAGCTGGAGGGCATCGTACAGGGCCTCGGCGGTGTGGGGAATGAAGGGGGCACTTGCGATCGCATACAGCCGAATCAAATTAATACAGGTGCGAATCACCACAGCAGCGTCTGCTTTATCGGTCTTAAACAGCGCCCAGGGTGCACGCACATCAATATATTGATTACCCGCTGTCCATAGGGCATTTAAGGTTTCGGTAGCACGGCGGAATTCTTGCTTACGCAGATGGCCCCGCAGTTTTTCCACCAGCCCACCACAGGTCTTTTGCAGCTCAGCTTCCGCTTCGCCAGGGGTGCCACCGTCAGGCAATTCTTTACTAAATCGAGACGCCGTGAACTTGAGAATGCGGTTGACAAAGTTGCCCAGGTTATCCGCCAGTTCTTTATTGACACGATTCTGAAACTGCTCCCAAGTAAACGCAGAATCAGACGACTCGGGGGCACTGGCCATCAGCATATAGCGCCAGTAATCAGCCGGGGCAATCTCCAGGGCCTGGTCTAAAAAGACACCACGCTTTGAACTGGTGGAAAATTTGCCACCATAATAATTGAGCCAGTTAAAGCCTTTGATATAGTCCGCCAGCTTCCAAGGCTCACGGCTACCAAGGATAGTTGCGGGCCACATAATGGTGTGGAACGGCAGGTTGTCCTTAGCCATAAACTGGGTGTAGTGGATATCATCGCCACCCTTCCACCAGCTTTCCCAATCGTTGCCGGTGGCATTACCCCAGGCTTTTGTGGCCGATACGTAGCCGATGGGGGCATCAAACCACACATAAAAGACTTTGCCTTCAAAGCCGTCAGCGGGTACGGGCACACCCCAGCTGAGGTCGCGGGTGATGCCTCGACTCTGTAGACCTTCATTAAGCCACTTGAGGGCAATAGATTTAGTTAGCGTGGGCCACTGTTCTTGCTTTTCGACCCAGGCACGCACTTCGTCACTAAGTTTATCCAGCAGCAAAAATAGATGCTTAGAGCTGCGGACTTCCAGGTTAGTGCTACCAGAAATGGTGGAGCGGGGGTCAATCAGTTCAGTCGGCGTCAGCACCTTGGTGCAGTTTTCGCACTGATCGCCTCGGGCTTTATCATAGCCGCAGTGGGGGCAGGTACCGGTAACATAGCGATCGGGTAGAAAGCGTTCGTCGTCTAGGGAGTAAATCTGGCTGATTTCCCGTTCTTCAATAAAGCCGTGTTCGGCCAGCTGACGATAGAAGTGCTGGGTGAGCTCATGATTCTCTGGGGCGGAGGTACGGCCAAAGTAGTCAAAAGATAGGCCAAAGCGTTCGTAGATGTCTTTTTGCTTTTCGTACTGGCGGGTGCAAAATTCGGCTACGTCTAGCTCTGCTTCCAGGGCGGCAATTTCGGCTGGGGTGCCATGTTCATCGGTGGCACATATATATAGGACGTCTTCGCCTTCTTGACGTAGAAACCGAGCATACACATCGGCGGGCAGCATCGATCCCACCAGGTTGCCCAAGTGCTTAATTCCATTGATATAGGGAAGTGCGCTGGTGATCAGGTATCGCATTCTAGGTTTGCTTTATCGTAAGCCGGTGTGCCCTATACACCCTAGCGGTTTAATCGCTTTGGCTCAATAGTAGCGAGCCTTTTTAAGACCGGCCAATCCAGATCTCCCTCTAATGACGATTTCTCAGAAAATTGCGCATGGGTAATGAAAAGTACCCGTCAGGGGCATGACGAAGCTTTATGGCGAATTTCATACTGAAATTATTAATCACTCCATGACAACACCCGCTATATGAGGCAGGAATAACCATGTCAGACAATATTTTTCAAGAAATCTGGGATGCGGACCAGGGTGGAAATGGGGTGCCTGCCCTCAGACCTGGTGAAGCCAGGGATGAAACTCAGGGGTATGTAGTTGTGGATGAACGCGCCACTGAGGTTGATGCTGAGCACCGGGTGCTCAAGGAAGTGGTTATCCCTGCCGATAAGTTGGAAACCTATCAGCTGTGTGAGCGAATTTTTGATAACTATGCCCTTGAGCGCGCCGTCCGTGAACAGGTTAGCCCAGCCGAAACCCAGGAAGAACTGGACTTTATTGATGCGATTCTGCCAACGCCACCGATTAAAAAGGCGCAACAGTTTTTAGAATCTTCTCTGGATTTAACCATTTCTCAAAGCTTGATGGCAGCAATGATCAAAGAGACCTGGTTTGACATGGGCATCGCTGGTGGGCAACAAGATGCATCAGGCTTTGAGCATGTTTTTGTGGGGGAACAATCCAGTAAAGCGAGTCAAGCTGGCGGGTATCATTTTTGGTATAAGTACCACCTAGATGATGCTGGCCAGAGCGTTATACCCGGCAATGATGGTCAAGATAGAATCCAGTATTTGGGTACTCGATATGAAAAAGCCAAGGAACCTGAAAAGGGAGTGCTGGTTCCTGAGGTTGTTACCTTAGAGTTAACGTGGCATGCTCCACTAGGTGATGGCAGTCACAATACTAAGCGTTTGCATAAACCCATTGGCGGCTTTTTTGTTGGCTGTAGCCCTGAGGGGTTAATTGCCCTAGGCTTGGTCAGGTGTCGTACCCAGAGTAATAAAATCACCCGGATCAATGGGGCTGAGTATCAGCTTGACTTGCACCGTCTGGACAATAACCGTAATGCCATCCGCACCTTTTTCCCTCGGTTTCGCCGCGCCGATGTGATTGATATTGGCAATGGCAATGGTGATGACAAGGAAAAAGACAAGGATAAGGATAAAGATCAACCACCTGGCAACACAGAGTCTAGTCCTTTCAGGGTTGTTGCTGCTATGGTCAATCCCCAGAATCCAGAAGGTGGCAGAGAATTTATCCAGATTATTAATGCGTCTCAACAGACGGCTTCGTTACTGGGTTGGCAAGTTGTAGCACCTAATGGCACTCGCTTTGAGTTGGCGGATATTGAGGTGGCACCGGGGGATGTGTTTAAGTTTATTGTCCCGACAAACCAGGGTGTATTACGTAATAGGGCTGGCACAATCCGACTACGCAGTCCAGAAGGGAATATGGCATTAGATTATCCCTATTCTGGCGATCAGGCGCGGGAAGAAAATCAGCCGATTCTGTTTGGATAAGGGGACTGCACAAAAATAAAGACCCAGGTTGGGGCTGTGGATGGGTGATGGGGTAATGGGGTGATTATTTAAGCGCAAGCGTCTAAGCGGTTAAATAGCTATAGAAGGGTTCTGTGTGACACTGTGGGATTCAGGGCCATTGTTGGCAAACGTCGCGGATGGCTTGCAAAATGTCAAAAAATGCTTGCTCGTTGCCGAGGCGAATGATTGTCGGTTTACTTTTTGGCAATGCGTCAAAGAGCTTTTCACGATTTTGATAGGCCAAAATGTTTAGGACATTAACCCAATCGGTAAAAGGAATGGATAGCTGTTCTAAGTTGGGCAAAAACGCCTGTAAAGCAATAGAACAATAGTATTTATCTTTGATGGCCCAGACGATCTCGAGGGCTTTGGGCCGAAGGTTTTCAGGCAGGTGCTGAGCCATCCCACGCAGGGCACGCGAGCGCAAAAATTCATCTTTGATCTGTCGCGTAATCGCCAGGGCTTCCGGCCAGAATACCTCCGGCAGATGCTTGGCCATCCCACTCAGGGCAAACGAGCACGATGATTCAGCTTTGATTTGTCGCGTAATCGCCAGGACTTCCGGCCAGAGCTCCGGCAGATGCTTGGCCATCCCACTCAGGGCATTCGAGCGCAAAAATTCATCTTTGATCTGTCGCGTAATCGCCAGGACTTCCGGCCAGAATACCTCCGGCAGATGCTTGGCCATCCCACTTAGGGCAAACGAGCACGATGATTCATCTTTGATCTGTCGCGTAATCGCCAGGGCTTCTGGCCAGAGCTCCGGCAGATGCTTGGCCATCGCAATCAGGGCACTCAAGCGCAAAGATTCATCTTTGATCTGTCGCGTAATCTCCGGGATTTCCGGCCAGAATACCTCCGGCAGATACTGGACCATCTCAATCAGGGCACGCGAGCGCAAAGATTCATCTTTGATCTGTCGCGTAATCTCTAGGGCTTCCGGCCAGAGCTCTGGCAGATACTGGGCCATCTCAATCAAGGCATTCGAGCACGATGATTCAGCTTTGATCTGTCGCGTAATCGCCAGGGCTTCTGGCCAGAGCTCCGGCAGATGCTGGGCCATCTCAATCAGGACATTCGAGCGTGATGATTCAGCTTTGATCTGTCGCGTAATCTCCAGAGCTTCCGACCAGAATGCTTCCGGCAGATACTGGGCCATCTCAATCAGGGCAAGCGAGCGCGATGATTCAGCTTTGATCTGTCGCGTAATCTCCAGGGTTTCTGGCCAGAGTTCAGGCAGATATTGGGCCATCTTAATCAGGGCAAGCGAGCGCGATGATTTATCTTTGATCTGTCGCATAATCTCCAGGGCTTCTGACCAGAGTTCAGGCAGATGCTGGGCCATCTTAATCAGGGCATTTGAGCGCGATGATTCATCCTTGATCTGTCGCGTAATCGCCAGAGCTTCTGACCAGAATGCTTCTGGCAGATACTGGGCCATCTCAGTCAGGGCAAGCGAGCGCGATGATTCATCTTTGATCTGTCGGGTTGTCTCCAATACGGTTGACCAGGGTATTACTTGCCGCTGAGCCAGTTCAGTCCACACCATTACACGATCAGAAGGATCGCTAATTTGATGGGTAATATCGATGACCTCAGAAAAATAGATGGAGGGTAACTGAGCAACAATTCGGCCCAGTGCCAAGCCTTTATAAGAGAAACCCTCGGTTTGGTCTCGATGACTTCCATAGCGATCGTGAATCTGTCGAATCTCTGTAAGTACATCAGGCCAAACGCTCGGAAACTGTTCCGCCAGCTTACTTAAAGCATAAGAACGATAAGCAGCATCGTTAATTTGTCCGACAGTTTTTAACACCTCGGGCAACAGCGCTTCAGGCATATAAGGCACAATCGCCGAAATACATGCTGCCCTATGCCATGGGTCCTGGGCCTGCTGTGCATAGGCCAACCCCTGAGCCGCCTGCCAAAATCCGTGTTTCACTAATCCCCCCACCATCTCGGCTGGCACATTGCTCGCCAAACTATTCAACGATCCACGAATTAACGCATAGCGATACAGCAAGGCAACAGAGTTACCAGGAGATTTCTCATAAGCCTCCACTGCTAGCTGCCACGCCCGCCCCAAATCATTTACAAACCCCGCTGGTTTACCAATGGCATCACAGGCTGCGTACCAGCCATTACGTCCTTCTTTATTGCTTACCTGCAACAGCTTATGAATCTCTTCGGTTTGTTCCGCCTGCTCCATATGCCAGGTGAGATGGGCATAAATATAGCCATCATCTTTTAGCGTATACCACTCACCATTCTCCGCTTTCTCTCGATACTGCTCCAGCAATTTCCCATGGGCCTCAGATTTTGTTAATCCCAATCCTGGCAATTCTCCGTCGCGTTCCGGCCCTTGCGGACTCCTCAACAACCGCTGTGCCAAATCATGCATCAGGTCATGCATTCGATAGCTGGGCGTATCATCGGCTAGCTGTGCCCCCTGTAACAACAGCGCTTTGCTCCGAAACGTGCGTAAGATAGCTCTAGCCTGTCTAGAGGTAACCTGCCATAGCGTTTCTGCCATCTCCTGGGTGAGGTTCACATCCTCTGGCACCACCCCCAACCAAGCAAACTGTTGCAGCTGCTCTGGCGACAGTTGTTTCAAACTCAGGTTAAAACAAGCCAGCAGACTATACTTCTTTCGCTTCGCATCATCAGGTATCTCTGCTTGACCATAGATATCCAACGTCTCTAAGCGAGCAACTTCATCCTGTAAGTCTTCTAATAATTCTGACCAAGTCACCCCTTCTTCAATTTGAGACGCGGCTAACTCTAACGCCAGGGGTAAATATCCCACCCGCTCAGCAAAGGCAAATGCCTGCTGCCGATGCGCATCGCTCAAAGTCCCCGATAACTTCTGGGTCATTAGCTCCAGAGCCTGATTTGCGCTCATCACATCCAGGTCATATCGCTGGGCATCTGAGATTCTGGCCTCCCGCGTGGTCACTAAAACACAACAGCCACCACCACCCACCCGAAACGGATCTAAATGCGCAGGATTCCAAACATCATCCACCACGAGCAAAATATGCTTGTCGTACAGCAGTGTGCGTAAATGATTGGATGCGGATTCAATCGCAGTCGGTTTATAGTCATGGTCCCCCAAAGCCTGAATCCAGCCGCTTAGCAAGGGCAAGATATCTGGATTTTGACCCAGCGTTGCCCATAAAATGCCATCCGAAAACCGACACTGAATCTCTTTGTCATGGGCTAACTTTGAGGCTAACACTGACTTGCCAATACCCCCTAGACCATAGATAGCGCTAACCACTAATGTGCCAACCTTAGTCTCCTCACACAGCAGCTGTTGTTTTACCTCCTTTTGATGCTCTGGACGCTCAACAAAGTGATCCGGTAACGGGGGCATTTGCAATGGCATTCTAGGCAAACTAGATTGCCTGACAGCCGGTTGCGATTCTGATGATGGCACCCTATCCGGCAACATGTCTGGCGGAAACTGCACAATGGATAGAGATCGTCCTGTCCCAAACCGCACAGGTTCTTGACGACCACCTTTGAGCGTTTGCCGCACCTCATCAAATAAACGGTCGCTACTGATTTTGCCATTAACATCTGCATTTTCTGGCACTAACGCCTTGAGGATGGCTCCTGTAAACAGACTGTGGTCATCATTCTTTTTTGCCAATGCCGCCTCAAAGCCTCGACAAGCCGTAATTAAATAATGGTCTTGCTTGGCTCCAAATGTAGAAAAGCTTTGCTTCACCAGAGTACGCTCAATAAAATCGCCACTGTGGCAGGTGTCGATCAGCATTACCAAATTACTCAGATTGGCTGCTTGGATCAGTTTATTGAGGCTATCGAAAGAAATCGCTTTCTTCTGATCAGTGACCTGGCCATCACTATCGACGGTGACGTCGCAATCGGAGGTGGTTAAACAGCCTTCGGTATTACCTAAGGTGTCGACCACACTAATGCCGTGGCCTGTAAAATAAATGATGGCTTCACTGTTAGCAGCCTGTTGGGTTAAAAAAGTGCGCAGTGCTTTCCCCAACTGCTGCGTGGTGACGTTTCCCTTTAAGACGGTCGGCTCTTTGTCGCATTGCCCGTATTTCTGTAGTATTGTGGCAATCGATGCAGCATCTTCAGCTGGTTTACTCAAGTTTGCCAGATGTTTACTTTTATACTCAGAAATGCCAATAACCAATGCGTAACGAGCCATAGAGTCTAGACTTTTCCAGGGACAATGCACTAATAGCGCTAAGTTTTCCCTAACATAACCGATGTCAAAGCTACAACCCAGGCCATGTTACATGTAGAACGGCTGAGGTATGTTTCCGGTTAAGTTAAATGACCTTTGTCATGGAGGCGTTCCGGTAAATGGTCTAGTATGCAACAGCCCCTTTTAAGGCTAGACACATTTATGAAGCATATTTCTCACATTTCTCATTGGCTCGGCTGTTTAACCCTAGGTAGTTGCCTGATAGCCCTCCCCTCATTTGCTGCCACACCTTCCCCACCAACATCGACCATTGCCCAGGCTCGGCGCGAATTTGTGCAACCTGACTTTCAACAACATTTCGAGGACCTGGACATAGAAGGGTCAATTATTATTTATAATCAAAATCAGGATGTGGCATTTGAGTATAATCGCGATCGCAACACCACCCCTTTCTTACCAGCCTCCACCTTCAAAATCCTCAATTCTCTGATTTCATTAGAGACTGGTGTTATCGCCAACGATCTGGCAATTCTCACCTGGGATGGAGTAGAAAGAAGCTATTCCACATGGAACCGTGACCTGAACTTAAGAACAGCGTTTCAGATATCAGCCGTATGGTTTTATCAGGTGCTCGCCCGCCGGGTTGGCCATGAACGCATGCAACAGTGGGTGACCGACGTTAACTATGGCAATCAAACCATCGGCAGTGCAGAAGAGATTGACACGTTTTGGCTCACGGGCGATATCCGGATCACACCTCAACAACAGATTCAGTTTTTGCGTCGTCTGTACAACAACGACCTGCCATTCTCAGAAAGAACAGTGGCCATGGTCAAAGACATTATGATTGTTGAGCAAACGCCAGACTATACCATTCGTGCCAAAACAGGCTGGGCCCTGGCAGAAGAACTCGGCTGGTATGTCGGCTATGTGGAGCAAAACAACAACGTATATTTCTTTGCCACCAATATCGATATGCTTGATGGGGTAGATCCTAGCCTGAGGGCAGAAGTCACACGACGTTGCCTGGCCATGCTCAACTTATTATAGGCGTATCGTCGGGGCGCACATTGCTGCGCCCCGGAACAATTGCTTATACTTTCGACAATTTATGCCGCAGTCGCTATAGGTGGCTCGGGTGCATGAATCGTATGGATCGCTGGAATATCCCACGCTTCCGCAATGTAGCCATTGACAATTCGCCAAACAACAACGGCATCTAGCTTGATGGACTGACCGTCCAGAGTCATGGTGTCTTGCACATGGGTCACCACTAACTCATCGCCAATGGGAATAATGGCAACGGGCTCTACGTGAAACGTTCCCCCCGTCATCACAGCCAGCTTTTCAAAGAAGGCTTGCAACCCCTCTACCCCAAGATAATCACCCTGCATGTCAGGCAGCTGAGAATTGAAAAAATGCCAGACAAATTCTTTTGAGAACAGACCTGATGCACCAGCAATGTTGCTATTGTCTAAATACTCGTCTAAGCGTTTTAAAAGAGTTACATTTGCATGTTCCTTAGCCATGGTTCTGACTCCTGAAGGGGACTTTTGTGCAGAATGCTCATACCCTAGCGAATCAAATAAGGACCACCCAGAGTCCATGGTCATATATTTCCATGACTTTTGTCATTGTTATTGGCCAATCAATCGAGGATGTACTGCCATAGGAGAAAAAATAAAGCGCCATACCAAGAAACAGAAAAGACTACAAGCCATACTCCACAGAGACCCACAGCCTTGAGAAAGACAGAAAGTGGGTTGCGATTTATCCAACTCAGGCCACTTCGATGGCCACGCCAGTGAGACCAGGTTAATAACGATATATTAGTGGCCAGGGCAATGGCTAAAATCCTTATTGTTGTGATCCAATATCGCTCAGGATTCAGCCAGCTAACTCTGGCACCAGCATTAGTCACCTGAGGTACAAAGCTGGGATCGCGTAGAGGAGATACCTGATACGCTACCAAAGCAAAGCCCACTGTAAATAACAGCAACACATTCAAACTGACGATTAACCCATGGTCAATGCGTTGTCCATGCATCTGTAAGGCTCCAACTATTTTAAGATTGAGTTGCTGAAAGTTAGCTAGCCTAGCCTTTAATTCTTACCCTACGGGGAGCATACTTTAGTTAAGCTTACTTAGGCGATGGGAGGTAGGGATTCTAAAAAATTCATCATAGGCTTCAAAAATCGTTTGCCAAATAGGGCCGACAACGTGCCACACAACACCACAATGATGACGACTGCTGTAATGTTCCCAGTGGTTAAATCGGGTCTAACGACTGCCAACGGCAATAGGGACACAACGAATCCCAGTAAGGCTCCTAATAAAAACTGATAGGCAAAATCAGTTAGAGTACGAGGCTCTGAGTTTTTTTCAGTAGGGGTCATGGTGGAAAATCTAGCTCCAAACTAATAATTAGGGAAATACAAGTCTAGCGAACGAAAACCTGCGCAGGGTAGCGCTAACGAAAAAACACAGGGGAATACCGATCAGGGTGACCAGACCAAATTTAGCTAGGGGGCCGATGGGTAAAGCAACCATCACCACTTGCAGATAGATAATCAGTAACAGATGAATGAGATAAACCGCATAGGCATTGTCAGCAAGCATCTGTAAAAACTTGTTCTGACTATTAATCTTCTCACGAAATAAAACTAATAGTCCAATGCATAGGCCAACACAAATTGTGGCTTCCCAGGCACTCCAAACAACAGAGCGCCAGTCTAAACCACCGCCAGCAATGAGAGCAGGCAACAGCAGCCTGCCGCGACTGAGGCTATAGCCATAGCGCAGCAGGACAGCCCCCAATCCTATGGCAAGCCAGATAAAGCCCTGTCTTCTGGGCATTTGTTTAAGCCAGTTATAGCGATAGGCAACAACTCCTAATACAAAGAGACTGACGTACTGGGGAAAATGGGCAATCTCTGTGGGTAAAAATCCGCACAATTGCACCCATCGATCAATCGGATAGTCAATCCGCACTATGGCTGTTACCATCGTCAGGCTCAGCAGATAGGCGAGAATGGTTTGATGGCTGGGCACAGGCCAAGGTGCCCCCATAGCCTCTGACGCCGTGGCTCTGCGTCTCATTACCTGCTGCCATAGGATGTAGCCCAGGGCATATACCAGTAAGTGTAACAAAAACCAGAGGTGGGCCACTTCTATCTTGAGGGGGTGAATATAGGTTTGGCGGATAAAGGTCAAAAAAGAGTCTGACGGTGCTGTCAGGTGATGTAGCACAGGCGGAAAAACAACCAAGCTAAAAAATATTAAAGGTATCCCCAATCGTTGAAACCGGGTCAAAAGAAATCGCCGTGCCCCTTTACGTTCATACGCTATAGGGGTTAAGTATCCGGCAATAAAAAAGAACAGGCCCATAAAAAATGCCGCATTGATTGCAAAAAAAGATCCTAAAATCGCAGCATGTTCCGAATTAACTATGGGCCAGGCTCCTCCGGTTGGACCATAGGGCTGGGCAGCATGATGGGCTAGCACCAGCATGGTTAAAAAGACTCGCAAATTGTCGACAAACACTAGTCGGGCTGAAGGAAGTGTGTGCATGACTCACCCACGAGGGTTACGGCTGCTGACAGACAGTGATGATTCTCACTGCTATGGTTCTCACCGCTGTGACACAGGTGTATTCAGTACGGTGATGGCAGTTGCGATCGCACGTTCTTTCTGCGGATCACTGCCCTGGGCATATTCAATGGGAAAGGGCACCACGTCATCCGGCGTGACGCCCACCCCTTCTAGACGAACGGTTTCATCCACATAGACATCGGCCACCGCCACATATAGCAAACTATCGTCGGGCATAATAAACGCTCGCCCGGCGGTCACAGCACCAGCGGTAGTCGTACCCACCACCGGACCGATATCATATTGCTGAAAGCCATAGGCCAAAACCTCTTTTGCACTTCGACTGCCCCCATTGACCAGCATGACCACCGGCTTTTTCCATTGGCTATGGTGAGTCACACGGGCGCGATCGCGACCAATACTGGTCAGACTAGGTCCCCTGGCCGTATACAAATTCAACGCCGTCAGGGGGGCACCCCCCCAACCGTCTCTCAGGTCCAACACCAGCGCATCGGCCTTGCTGAGGCGACCGTACAACAGCTCCTGTTCTAGTTTTTCCTGATACTGGTCCCCCGCATAGGACCAAATATGAACATAGCCAATCTTTTTGCCCGCTTTTTCAATCACCTCCACACTGTCATCCATGATATCTAAGAACATGGTGATGCCGTCATACAGCTTGGGGGTGATGGTAATCTCTTTCTGGCTGCTAGCATTTAACGAGGACTGCACCTGCAAGCTAACGGGCTGTTCCGCTTTCCCTAAAAAGGACTGAATGGGATGAAACGGCTCACCGTCCACACCGAGAATCTGGTCGCCCACCTTTAACCCAGCCTGATCAGCAGGGCTACCCTTAAAAATTCCCGTGATAAAGGTTTTACCCGCTTTCTCACGGGTCACAATACCGATATCGGCATACTCCAGCTTGCCTTCAGGAAAGCGCGTTTCCAAGCGGGTTTGGAAGTCAGATACCCGCGGATAGAAAATCCCCAATAACTGATAATAGGCGGGTTCATCCGGCGTATAAAAATGGGTATGGGATGTGTCCAGCGCACCGAGCATTTCATTAATCAGAGTCGCCTTTTCTTGCTGAGACGAGGCCGCCGCCACCTGAGGGCGATACTCTTCCCCTGTGGCTGCCCAATCAATACCGTTAAACTCAGGATCATAAAAGTTGTCATTAACGGTTTCCCACACGGTATCAAATAGATCTGGTTGCTGCGACGCAGCCGGTATGGTCAACCGATGGAGCATGCCGATTAAAAGGCCAATCAAGGCGACAATCAGCAGGCCCCGAACCCAAATTTTATTTCGCCTAAGCATCATGAGTTCGCCCTCAAACATATCGTGGTATTAGACGCTACCAGCCCCAAAAACGTATCGATCAGGTCTTAAGGAAGTGCCAGCGTATCTGGCGGAGAAAAGGGAATATGAGTCTGGAGCACTCGATCCATGGCATCGCGATGTTCTTGAGGCACCTTAATGCTCATGGTGTGAGGCAAAAAGACTACCCGAGGTCGCACTCGAATGGTCAACGTATTAGGATGGGTTACCTCCCAGCAATAAGACTTCATTCGCTGCCAGGGGATAGCATTATACATAAAGCACAGGCCATTTTCTCTTAGTTCAAGTTTGTTCAGACCAAGAGAGATAATTAACATAGCCAACGTCCACCAAAAGGCTATCTTAAGAGGTATGTATACAACCACATTTGAAGTATCTGAAATCCCAGCTGGAGAGGTCACCATAATCCAGGTAATAACAAGGGCAACGACAACCTCTGCTAAGCCAATCCATAACAGCATCTTATTGTGCCAGGTGCGGCCAGCGTCAAGCAATAGGCTGCCAGCCTTACGTTTACGCACGGGCCAGCTAAATAGCCACACACCAATGCTAACGATATAGCTGATGTAGAAAAAGCTCCAAACCAACTGTCCGCCGATGGTTATTAGGAAGGGGGTGAATGCGATCGCAACCCCCACTAAAATCCAGGGCAGCGCGTAGCCCATATTACGATTGGCGGCTTCTTTACCAACAGCGTTTGCCAATAGAAAATAGCTACCCAGTAACGCCAGACTGACAACAACGATATACCCCAAAAAAGCCATAAACAGCTCCTTAATCATTGGCAATACCTTCAACCCTAAAAGCTTCTATTTCGAATTCCCATGACAAAAGTCATTCATACCAATGACCTTCTGACATGGACCTAACTTTCTTCATGAAGGACACTTAATATTTTCAGTCTCCCCATGCACGAGCACCATGGTTAAGCACTCTACTCTACCAACCGTACTGGTTGCTGGCAGTAACGAACATCCACTTATGCATGAGTCACAACAGGTTTTGCATAGGACCCTGGCCGCAGCTCAATCCTACCCGGTGTCTCACAACTAAAGTCATCCCCAGGATCAGCAATGTCGCTAAGATTCATCGTTCATCATTAAGCAGTATTGTGATAGTCCAAAACCCAGACAGTAGTACAACATATTATCTAGAACTAGGCGATCGTTCGTCAGAGACTCTGCTGTTGTTGCATGGGATTGGTGCCGATCATGGGATGTGGCAGCCACAAATGCAAACCTATGCAGATGCGGGATTCCATGTGCTTATCCCAGATCTATTTGGCCATGGCCAATCCTCTAAGTTAACAACTCCACAGCTATCTAGCTGGCATAATCAAATCAACTGGCTGTTAGCCCACCTTGCCATCGAAACATGTACCATCATTGGCGTGAGTATGGGAGGTGTCATTGCTCAATCATTTGTTGTTAACTACCCCAACGTAGTGACAAGGCTGATCGTTGCTGACTCATTTGGGGAACTGCGTACACCTCAAGAAAAACTATTAGGCTTTTCTCAAATCATTGGGTTTAACCTGTTCAAACTATTGGGCAAACAACTCCTGGCAAAAAGCATCTGCCAAACATATCGAGCTAGCTATGCCAGGCTAGCTCAAGACTATTTTGGCCAGGTTAGTTTAAAAGCAGATCTCCAACAGCTGATATTAGCAAGAAAGGCTATTAATCGCATTGATGTCTTGCAGAGGTTACAAACTATCACAGTTCCTGCTCTGATTATTGTTGGCAAAGACCTGGGAGAATCATTTATTAGCATCAATCAAAAGATTGCTAATGCTCTACCTAACAGTGAGTTGGTCATATTAGAACAGTCTATGGATCCTTCTAATTTGGTGAATCCATCTGGATTTGATCATCAAGTCTTAACGTTCTTGAACTCAGAAACCACAAGCAAATAACAATCTCAATTCCCTACTCCCTACCCACCGTCTTAACCTAAATTTTGAACTTGACGCACTACATTAGGCGCAATCAACCCATGACCACCAGAACATTACCGAAAAAGAAAACACAATTATTCCTAGCCTGGATTTTTGCCAATGCAATCGGAGGATTTCTAATTGGTTTCTTAGAAAACAATGGTGCCCAGTTTATGGCAACACTTTTTTTGTCAGGAGCCATCATTGGCTCGTTGCAATGGTTAACCTTTAGATGCATAAATATACAAGGGGGACGCTGGACGCTGTGGCCCGTGGCTAGTGCCTTAGGGTGGATTGCCAGTACATTACTCAGCATATTACTCAGCATGTTGCTGGTGTCGCTAACATCAATGGTGACGTCTTCCACGGCTGAGGCAATTGCCTGGGAAGAGTTCTGGCAAAATCTGCTGATGAATCCGTCAATTTGGATGTGGGGTATGGCCATCGCCCAGGGCATGATCCTGAGTTACCATGCGCGTCAACGTTGGCGCATACTGGGAGTTTGGCTATTGGCAAGTTGTTTAGGAGCCGCCTTGAATGGAACGGTCAGTGCCATACTCTGTCGTAGTGTGTGCCAGGCCTTACCCAGTTCGCTGATCGGTCTTGTTGATGGAAAAGGGTGGGCTGTCTATGGGGTGATCACTGGGTTTGCACTGTTGTGGGTCTTTAGGGATAATTCTGTTAGATTACAATCTCCTGTACACCGCCCAGATTAAGGCTATTGCGGCTTTAGTAGTTTATGTTCGGCCCCCTGCTAACGCGACGTGACTTTCTTCAGCTCAGTCTTGCAAGTATTCTCTGGGGCTATGACGGTGATCAAGGGCCTGCCCACTGGTCTACGCTATCTAGTGATTACCACATCTGCGGTGACGGTCAGCGGCAATCTCCCATCCAGATCGACAAAACTACGGCGACCGAAGAGACAGTCAGTTTTGACTATCGACCCATGCCCATTTCCCTGCTCAACAATGGTCGTACCATTCAGGAAACTGGTAATGACCGCTGCTCTCTCACCCTTGATGATCAGGTCTATAATCTGAGTCAATTTCACTTTCACACCCCCAGCGAACACACTGACGGTGGCGCGCCCTATCCGATGGAGTTGCACCTGGTGCACCGTCATGCCGAGACTCAAGCGTTAGTCGTTGTGGGGGTGTGGATCACGCCAGGCTTAGAACAGCCGGAACTCGCTGTTCTAGGCCAGCATCTGCCTAAACAATCGGGAGAACAGATTAGTGCTTCTGCCATGGTGAATCCGGGCAACCTGCTACCAACGGAGCGAACACTGGTGCGCTACAGCGGTTCTCTGACAACACCTCCCTGTTCTGAAGGGGTAACCTGGCTAATGATGGTGAACCCCATCGAAGCATCGGCCCAACAGATTGAAATGTTTCATCAAGTGTTGGGTAATAATGCTCGACCGCTTCAACGACCTAGTTTTTGACGAATTTGGGTTCGTAATGCCTGGGCCTCTGGATAATCTGGCTGTAGTTCAATGGCTTTTTCGATGGATGCGATCGCAGCATCAAACCGCCGCAGTCCCCACAGGGCTGCTCCCCGATTACTCCAGGCTTCTGCAAAATTCGGATCCAGTTCAAGGGCACGATCGTAGGCAGTTAGCGCATCCTGGAACCGTTGCTGTTGCAACATAATGCCGCCTCGATTGTTCCACGCTTCGGTGTAACTGGGGTCGATGTCCAAAGTCTGGTCATATAAAACCAATGCGGCCTGGGGTTGTCCCTGCTGTTCCAGGGCATAGCCTTTACTCCACAATGCTTGGATATTGTCAGGGGCGATCGCCAGGGCCAGCTCACAGGCTTCAACCGCCTGACCATAGTTCTGCAATTGATTCAGGCTATAGCACCGTCCCCAATGGGCTTCCACCTTGTCGGGGCTGCGTTCCACCAACTGGTCATACACCTGAAGCGCTTCTTTATAGTGGTTGCGATCGCGCAAATCACTGGCCTTGGCGAAAAGCTCATCTAAGGATGGTTGGGCAACGGGCTGGGCAGCGGGCTGGGCCGGTGCCGCCACTTTTGTGGGTGTCTTTGGTGCTGCGGTCGGTGCTGCGGTCGGCACTGCTGTAGCCCCTGGAGTAGCGGGTTCTACAGCGGCACTCCCAGGCTCAGAATCCGCCGATGGACTACCCTCTGCAGTCTGGGGAGACTCGGCTTCAGATGCCGGAGTCGCTTCAGCAGGAGCTACCGCTACCGTAGGCGCAGCTTCAGGCTGGGAGGTGAGGTTGGCAGAGGTTTGGCCATTGCGTACCAACCCCAATGCCACGACGGCCACAATGCTTAATCCCAAAATTGACCAGCGGCTTTGGCGACTATTTAGCAGGGTGGGCAACGCCTCAACAGTGGCCTGGGTGGCATCTTGCAGAGAGCGAGTAACTGCTTGAAGCTTTTCAATGGGTAACGTTTGAGTTGGCGCTGATATGGAGACTGTTTCAATTTGGCCCTGGTCCGAGGCTGGTGTTATCCCTGGGCTATTAGAGGGCTTTGCGGGCGCAGCCATCTGGGTGGGTAATCCACTGACAGCACCAGTCGCAATGGGTTCACTCGCCATCGCCGGTAAAGACCGTAGGTCAGTCAAAACCTCCGTTGCCGTTGGATAGCGATCGCGATAGTCATAGCGCACCATGCGCGCCAAAACGGCCTGAAAGGCATCACTAATGTCTAAATCAGGACTCTGCCAGAGAACTTCGCTGGTGCGAGGGTCACGCTGTAGCAAGTGGGGTCGAGTCCCCGTCAACGCCTGCAAGCAGATCATACCTGCAGCATAAATATCGCTACTAAACCAGGGATTGCCAGCCAGTTGTTCATTAGGCATATACCCCTGGGTGCCAATGGAAATAGTACGCGTAACTTCGCCATTTTCCCGCCTCTCACTGACCTGTTTAACGGCCCCAAAGTCAATCAGCACCATATGACCATCGGCTCGACGGTGGATCAAGTTAGACGGTTTGAGATCGCGATGAATCACCCCTTGCCCATGGACAAAGGCCAGGGGGGTCATCATTTCTATCAGCAACTGACGAACCCTAGCTTCAGACCAGGGTTGCCCCGGTTGAATCAACGTAGACAGAGACTCTCCCTCAATCAGCTCCTGGGCTAGATAAAACTCTTGGCCATCTTCAAAGTGAGCCAGCAAACGCGGAATCTGAGAGTGCTCACCCAGCTGGTAAAGCACCCGGGCCTCCGTTTCAAACAGACGTCTAGCCGTCGTTAAGCTCTCAGCATCCTGTAGATGGGGCTTGAGCTGCTTAATGACACAGGTTGGATGATCAGGTAAATGTAAGTCGGTTGCTAAAAAGGTATGGCCAAACCCACCCTGACCAAGGGGTTGGATAAGTTTGTATCGGCCTCCGAGTGTTTCTTTAGATTTAACACCCAATAGTTGTATCAGGTTCATACGGCGATCCCAAGAGCAGTAATGCCTGAAGTGGATTTAATATAATTGCCCCCATACCCTCAGCAAACGCATGATGGGCAGTCGTTAATAGAGTTACTAAGTTAGGCAGATGTACGGTCCTAACCTAGCGATTTCACCTAAGAACTAGCCTGCGAAATAGACAGTCCTGCTGACCGACCACTACCCCTGAAATTTCTGAACTGACTTTTCTGAACTGAATTTAAATACATCCCGTCTTTATAACGAGTAGAGTAAGATCGTCCTCGAAACCGTCGTATCGTTAGAACAAACGCCCCCATGTCAGGTGAACCGGTCGTTATCCAATTTAACTGGGAAGATCCGGTGACGGGAGAATCCCAGTATGCTTCGCGTCAACTGCCCGTTGCCATTGGCCGTGAAACTAGCAAAATGCCAACACAGCTAGAAAATCAACCGGTATCTCATTTGGAATTGATCCACCAGCAGGTATCGCGATGCCATGCGGTGATTTCCATGACCAACCGGCAGCTATACCTTTCAGACAAAAGCGCCAATGGCACTTTTCTCAACGGTCGACCCATTCAGAAAAATGGTCAAATCTTTAAACCTAAAGACACCATCCGCATTGGTCCGTTTAAGTTAACGGCCATGATTATCAACACCACCGATGCGAATTCTACTGAATTAAATCGTGAGTATAGCCACCTGGCTAAAAGTGAGATGGCAACCGCAGAGCCCAACGCTATTCTAGGATGGCTGATCGGGGGTGGCATTCTACTGTTAATGGGCATCGGTTTATGGCTGGGAGGCCAGGCATTATTAAACCGAGCTCGCCCCACCCTTGACGACCCGGCAGAATCATCTTTAAACCTCTCCAATATGGAAATTGGTGCCCTTGAGATTCCCACAAAACCATAGCCCACAAGACCATAGAGTTACCCCCTTGGTGCGCCGCTGCAAATATTGGGTTTTGCTTTGTCTATCCCTGGTGGTTTTTACCTGGGGAAACTTGACACTACCGGCTCAGTCTCAGACAGTTGAGGTGGACGAGCCAATAGACAGATCGACAGCAGAAGTTGTGGTCAATGGACGGAGAGTTTTTGATGTCCGTGGAGTGGCTGATTTCACTCCCCTTGAACGAGCCAACAGCATTAATAAACGGTTAAGGGAAGAAGTACAGAAACCTGAACCACCCAATATTGAAGTTGTTGTTGATGAAGAGACGGGGTTAGTTTATCTCCAAAGCCAGGGTGAAGACGGTGAAGACCTGATAGCCACCGTCACCCAGGTGGATTTAAGTAGGCCTGGCTATCGTCTGGAACAGCAGGCTGAAGATTGGGCAAACGAGCTAGAAGCCGCTATCCGTAGAGGGCAGCTAGAACGACGGCCCAACTATTTACGCCGGGCCTTACTTTACAGTCTAATGGTGTTGGGAATTGCGATGACAATTCACCTCTTCCTCCGCACCTTTGGTCGCATCAGTTCTCGCTTCCTAACCCAGTGGTTTACCACCACCACCGGCCCATTCACCGTATGGGAAAGACCCATTACGTTCTTCTGGCGGCTGGGGTTAATCAGCTTAAAAGGAGGCCTGTGGCTGACATTTGCCATTTACATCACCGATCTGTTTCCAGAGCTACGTAGATGGCGTCATACCATTGCCACCCTGCTGACTGCCGAAAGCATCACCCTGGGCGACAACCAATACTCTGCCTTAAGAATGGTGCTGCTGCTAGCCCTCACCATTGGACTTTGGTTTGCCGCCCGGTTAATCTCTAGACTCTTCCGCACCTATATCCTCCGCAGAGCCCAAGTCGAAGCCCGACTGCAAGATATTCTCAGCGCTCTAGTTCAATATGTTCTGCTGTTTTTGGGCATTATTGTTCTGCTACAGCTGTTGGGAATTGACGCCAGCTCCCTGACAATTTTAGCCAGTTTGTTGGGTCTAGGTATTGGTTTTGGTGTTCAGAACATTACCAACAACTTTATCAGCGGCTTTATCATCACCCTAGAGCGCCCGATTCAAGTGGGAGACTTTATTAAAATTGGCGACTTAGTTGGCATTGTCAAGCAGGTGGGAGCCCGTAGCACAGAGATTAACACGCTAGATAAAGTCACCATTATTGTGCCAAACTCTCGTTTTCTAGAGAGTGAAGTCATTAACTGGAGTCACGGTGACTCGATCTCTCGTTTGCGGGTGCCGGTCAGTGTTGCCTATGGTTCTAACATTTCCCAGGTAAAAACCGCCCTGTTAGAAGCCGTTAAACGTCATCCTGAAGTCTTGTTGCGACCTGAGCCAGAAGTCTGGTTCCAAAGTTTTGGCGATAGTGCCCTAAATTTTGACATTATGGTGTGGACGGGAGAACCCCGCAAACAATTTCGCGTCAAAAGCGACCTTAACTACGCCATCGAGGCCAGCCTGCGCCACTACGATATTGAGGTGCCATTTCCTCAGCAGGATCTACACTTGCGATCGCCCCAACTAGACGACATTCTAGAACTCCTTAAACAGCAGTCCATTGGTATTTCGGACGGCTACCGCAGTATCCCCTCCCCCTACATTCCCCCAGCCACCGACACGACAGCAGAAGTCCCCGAGGCCCCCATCGAGCCACCCGTTGAGCAAACGGTAGACCCCAAGTCACCACTGCCTGACTTTTTGGTAAATCTTGATCTAGAAGCCCTGGCCGATGCCCTGCAAGGACCACAGGGTATCACCCTGCAACCTCATCCAGAGGAACCGGACAGTGACCCCACATACTTTACCGGCACAGCGGCTGTAGAATGGCTAGAGCAAAAACGGGATTACACCCATGAAGGAGCCACATTAGTCGGCAAATGGTTACTGCATAAGGGGCTGATCGCCACCACCATCGAAGGTCAAGACTTCGAGGCCAGCCAGGCCCTCTATCAGTTTTATCAAGATTCACCAGCTGCCCTGGAGAAAGATATAGAATCACCCTCAGATCCAGTAATTTCAAACCAAGACATCACGGAGGGCGACACCGAAATTAAAACCGAAATCGTTGTCCCCAATCCCAATTACCGCCGGGACACAACCCATTGACCCCCCTTGTTTTCCTTTCCTGATTCTGCTGCTCACTCTGCCTGCTAATCCCCATGGACCTAAACTTCCTCCGATCCCGCCAATCTGGATCAGACCAACCCCTAGGTAGCCGGTACAAAATCGTCGAGCAGTTAGGCAGTGGCGGCTTTGGCCAAACCTTCCGAGCCCAGGATTTGCACCTGCCAGGGCATCCATTGTGTGTGGTCAAGCAGCTCAAACCCCAGGTGGAAGATGCTAAAGGATTACAGGTTGCTCGGCGGCTATTTGATACAGAAGCTAAAGTTCTTTACCAGCTGGGGTCCTATCCACAGATTCCCCACTTACTGGCCCACTTTGAAGAAAATCGAGAGTTTTACCTGGCCCAAGAATTGATTGAAGGCCATTCCCTGGAGGGCGAGTTCAAAACAGCCCCCTGGGACATTCCTAAAGTCATTGATTTCCTGGCCGATGTGCTAGAAACCCTGGCCTTTGTCCATGACAATCGGGTGATCCATCGAGACTTAAAACCATCCAACCTGATCCGCCGACAAAGCGATCATCGCATCGTTGTCATCGACTTTGGCGCGGTTAAGCAAGCCGGTACTCAACCGGCAGGGTCTGGCGTTAGCCACACCATTTCCATTGGCACCCAGGGCTACATGCCCAATGAGCAATTAATCGGTCAACCCCAGTTCAGCAGCGATGTGTATGCCGTTGGCATTATGGGCATTCAGGCCCTCACCGGCCAACCGCCTAGGCAGTTAATGCCCAATGCCCAAACCGGAGAACTGGAATGGCATCGCTATGTGCCCCATAGTCCCCTGGAGCTGATCACGATTTTAGACACCATGGTACGTTACGACTTCCGTACGCGTTATCCATCAGCCAAGGAAGCTCTCAGGGCCCTACAGTCTTTGCCGCAGGGCCTAGGGCAATATGCGACTGGCACCGGGGCAAGTGCCACATCCGGCGCACGCAGACCGGCTCCACCAGCTCAGCCCACCGCGCTGACGGTACCGGCAATGGCCCCCCAGCCCCAGCCGCCAAACCGGGCCAAAACCTCCATGGCTACAGAGGTCGTACCGCCGCCGTCCACGACTAATACGACTAACACGACTAACACGACTAACACGATTAAGAAGATACCAGCCATTATCATCGGTGTAGCCATCTTGGGCATCGGCCTCCTAATGGGGCGAGCCTGCACATCAGCCACCTCGAATACCGCTGAGGTTCCAGTCGCCAGTCAATCGCCCACGGCACCAACAGAACCAGCTCCGGTTGAGGCTCCGGTTGTTGAGCCTCCTGTTACAGAGGCAGCCCCCCTTGAGGACCTGGAGACCCCAGCTCTAGACACCTCAGAGAGTCCCCCCATGGAGGAACCAGTTGCCATTGAAGCAAGCGAGCCCCCTGGGGAACTAGACGCAGAAATAGTGCCGGATGAGGCTCCGACAACAGAGTCACCGGAGCCGCCAGCAGCAGCCCTGACGCCAGCCACGGCCCAAACCGTTGTCACGACTTTTTATGCCTATCTATCCAGTCAGGCCTGGGATCAGGCCAAGGCACAAACCAGTGGCAGCGTAGCCCAGAATTTTAACCCCGAATTCTTTCAACAGTTTCAGCAGGTCTCGGTTGAGAATTTGCGAATCAAAAACCAAACCTCCGAAGGCATCGAGTTTGAGGGCCAGAACACCTATGTGTATAGCGATGGCGCAATCCAGAGAGAAGCACGCACATTTACAGTGCAGCTGATCGACGGGCAGCCCCGCATCGTGGATTCATCGTTTGTGCGGGTCATACAGGCTCGTTAGTTTAGCCTGCACATAGGCTGAAACTATCAAGCCTACAGATGTATTTGGCGATGCCCCCCTTGCAAAACTGTCATTTAGCGCTAAGCTATGGCGCAAGACCAATGTGTTTCTACGTTAATGCCATCGTCCAGCCACAATGCAAAACCATCCCATGCCCTTGCACTCAAGCAAGCGGCAAATTGGCAATGCAGGACCTGTGGACGACACTGTCGGCGTCATGACGAATCCCTGGACGATTTTGCTGCACGCATTGGTAATGAAGTAGAGGCGATCGCAGCCCACCCACGCCGCTGGGCCCTCCACGTGACCAAACTGCAGAAGCATACCCCCACTGTTCAGCACAAGACTGCATCAAAACAAACGGGATCAGACCCGGTGGCTTTGCTTTGCGGCTCCTGTCATCGCAAATATCACAATTCTCACCGTTGGAAAAACCGACAACGGCAGTATCACCAGCACCTGGAACACATTGGCCAGCTCACCCTCAACGACATTCGCTTGCCCCTAACAGGTCTACAGCTATCGCTCAGTGAATGGAGTGATCCTTATGAAATTGTGAATCCTTTACAACCGCGCAAACGGACAAAAACGTCTAAAACGTCTGGTAGTCCGTGAATCGGGCCGTAGCAAGTCGTTTAATGCAGCATCTTTAATGCCTTTAATACAGTCAGAAATCTAACTCCTAAGAACCGTAGGAATTAGAGATTGTTTGCAAGGTTGCCTGCAAGATTGTCTGCAAGATTGTCTGCAAAACCGCTCAAATTGTCTTATTTTTAGCCCTATTCGTTAGCACTCCCATGGCCCGACGTACCCAGTTCACCATTGCGACATTTAATCTATACAACATTAACCGTCCAGGCCTAAGAATCTATTCTGATTTAGACGGCTGGGATAAAGGAGCCTACGAACGCAAGCTAGAGTGGAGCCGTCGTACCATTCTCAACAATGAGGCCGATGTTTGGGGATTCCAGGAACTCTGGCACACAGGTGCACTAGAAGATATTTTCGACCATAAAAAACTGGACGATTATCAGCTCTTAGTGCCTGAAGACCATCGTGGACAGCGGATTGTCTGTGCCGGGGCAGTACGCAAAGATATTCTGGTTGGCGAGCCCCAATGGATCGACGCATTTCCAGAGAAATTTATTTTGGAAAGCGGTGGCGATGACGCCCAAACATCAGGCATCTCTGTCAATGTAAACAGATTCTCCCGACCAGTCCTGCATTTTCAGGTGCAGGTGCGATCGCAATCGTCTCCCATCTCCATCTACGTCGCTCACTTTAAGTCCAAAGCCCCCACTAAGGTCTACCGCGAAGGCTGGTACCGGGATGCAGATGAATACTATAGACAGCATAGTGAAGCCCTAGGCTCAGCCATTTCCACCATTCGCCGTACAGCCGAAGCTACGGCCCTGCGGATGATTCTGACAGAACGCATGAAAAATACCCATGAGCCAGTGGTCGTTCTGGGGGATCTCAACGATGGGGAAAGCAGCAATACCCTAAATATTTTGACTGGACAGCCCAACTATATTTTGAGTGGATTAGAACAGGGCGGTAGCGATGTGGACCTTTATGCAGTGAGTCGGCTACAGCAGTACCGTAGCGATCGCAACGTGTACTACACCCACATCTACCAAAACTTCCGAGAGTCATTAGATCATATTCTGGTATCCCAAGAATTTTACGACAACTCACGCCAGCGTCTGTGGGCCTTTAAGGGCATGGATGTCAGCAACGACCACCTCAATTGGGACAACCACAAAGAAGACGGCTCCTCAGACCACGGCATTATCCGTGCCCAGTTCGAATACCGCCCCGCCAAGTAATCCCCATGCCCCCCTTCGACACGCTCAGGGTAGGCTCCCTCACCCAGTAAAGAATACCTAAAATATCCCGAAGCTCCCCATGAGCGCGGGTAAACTGAGGTAAGAGGCGATACTGTACCGTATTGCTCAATTTTTCAAAGGCTTGAGCTTTTATTGAGTATGGCTAACGCTCTCTAACCATGATGATGCGTTAGCCCTAAACGGTATAGAAATCGGCACTGAAAATATGCACCCCACTCCCCATTGGTTTATTCCCTTAAATGAGTTAGATGCAGCCACAGGAGCATCCCTCAGGCCCGCAGATGCCAAGCCATCTGCGACAGATCCTGTTGCCAAAGAAGGAGATTCATTTCTCGTCACCTTAGAGAGTCTGTTAATTGTAAAAACCTACGACAGTAGAAGCGATAACGATCTGCTGGTCCGTTCTCGTCTCAAGTATGGCAATGCTCCCATGGTAGAAGCCATTAACTTCTTCGAGAATGACGTTCCAGCCGGCATCGTCAGAGACAATCTGCTGTGTGAGTATATCTACTCGCAAGAAAAGTATTCCACCCTGGACCGAGTCCATCTGGAAGTGGAGATCATGGAACTCCCCGGGGAGATTAGCCTGAACAAAGACATTGGCCAGGGTCTTCAAACCATCAAAAATACCTTTGGTATGGTTCTCAGCTCCTTTTTACCCTTTGGTGGTGTTACCTTCGATGTTATGCAGAAAGTAAACACCGTCAGAAAAGAAAAACGCCGCATCTTTCTTAGTAGTCTCGATCTATATGGCGATGGGGGAGAAGGGGAAGCACGTCTACGGTATGGAGCCTATGTCTTTTTCAAAGAGACTGTAGATGGCTCTAAGTTTAAGCTGCATAAGCTACAGCTACAAACTCCCGAAGATGGCACCCAGCCATTTCCCCACGACTATATTGTTGTCAAAGTGGTGCCAGCCCCCATCCGGGTGGGCAGCAATGAAGCAATAGCCCTACGCCACCAGAAATTAGCCGCTGTCCTAGGCTCCACCAATGGGCAAATGGATAACACAGCCAGGCATCCAAACTTTGATCATAATTTAATTCCCGATGCCGATCAGCTACGCAATCTAGCCCTGTTTTATAGCCTCCAAAAACGCAAAGACGCCCGTGAGGCCCTGGGCGAAACTCAGAATCAGCTTTATCAGAGACTACGCCAGGAACTGCAAGCGTTTATCTAATAACAGATTAGTTGATATCATCTGCATCCCTATACTGGTAAATGTTGATGCCCCCGAAACTGTGATGCAAGCCCCCACGCGAGATCGCGACACCTTTGGCCAAGGTAAACCCCTCTGGTCTCGTGCGATCGCAAAACCTGCCGTCGAATTTGGCCCCGTTACCCTACCCGTTTTAGCGGGGCAAATCCCAACAGACTTGCGAGGTAGCCTGTACCGCAATGGAGCAGGCCGTCTACAGCGTGGCGGACAAACCACCCACCATTGGTTTGATGGCGATGGCGGCATCCTGGCCATCCACTTTACCGATGCAGGGGCAACCGGGCTGTATCGCTACGTTCAAACCCAGGGATTCCAGGCAGAAGCCGCCGCTGACGAATATTTATATGCGGGCTATGGACAAATGGCCCCCGGCCCGTTTTGGAAACGCTGGGGCACTCAGCCCAAAAATGCAGCCAACACCTCTGTGTTAGCCCTACCCGATAAGCTCCTGGCCCTTTGGGAAGCGGGTAACCCTCATGCCTTAGATCTAGACACCCTAGACACCATCGGCTTAGATAACTTGGGCTACCTACAGCCAGGGCAGCCCTTTTCAGCTCACCCCAAACGGGATCCAAAAACCGGAGACATCTACAATTTTGGCGTTGTCCTCGGTGCTAAAAACTCCATTCAGCTATACCGCCTTGATGCCTCTGGCCAGATGCGCCAACAAAGCCAGATTCCACTACCTCGGACCACCTTAGTCCACGACTTTGTCATAGCAGGCCCTTATCTGGTTTTTCTGATCCCACCCGTAGTTTTATCAGTATTGCCCATCCTGTTAGGAACCAAGGGTTTTAGCGATGCCATGGCGTGGAAACCCCAACATGGCACCCAAGTTATCATTGTCGACCGCAATACCCTAACAGAAGTCTCACGGTTTGCCACCGATCCCTGGTATCAATGGCACTTTGGCAACGGCTATCAAGCAGACGATGGCTCTATTATCATCGACTACGCCCGCTACTCAAATTTTGATACCAATCAGTGGCTCCAAGAATTTGTCACCGGATTTCCCAAAACCCAGGCCTCATCAAAACTTTTTCGATTACAGATTGATGCGATCGCAGGCAAAGTCTTATCCAACGAAACACTGTTTGACCTAGACAGCGAATTCCCCATGACATCTCCCAATGATGTAGGGCATCACCATAAATCTCTCTTTTTCTGCTACAAAGCCAATCCCAAAAACGAAGAATACTTCGACAGTATTGGCTGTTTAGACCCTGACGATGGCCATACCAACCTCATGACATTTCCCAAAGGCTGCTATCCCATCGAACCAATCTACGTTCCTAACTCTCAAGGTTCTGGCTGGATTCTCACCGTTGTCTTTGATGGCAATCACGACCAAAGTACCGTCCAGCTTTTACAAGCAGACAACCTGGAAGCAGGCCCAGTTTGTGTGTTGGAACTCCCCGAGATTATTCCCTTTGGATTTCATGGAACTTGGCAATCTCGGTGATTATGACCTGCTTAATCCTGGTTAATAGCACATGATGTCACGGGGCAGGCACAAGGCACAGCCCCTACAGGAGACCAATGCAGAACAAATACAATTGACCTTGCCATAACCTCTGATCCAGGCAAATTAGGCTATCCCAATATGAGGTCAGAAAACTACAAAGCTAAGTGCAGCGATTGCAGAATTCATTAGAGCATCTGCCCAAATCTTCAAATAAAACCGCAAAACATCAAACAGCCGTCATAAGTATGTGACCTATGTAAACAGATGTCTTCGGAGTAAGACATCAACTAAAATTTGTGTAATTTTAGGTAAAGGAATAAATTTCTGATTGGCCACTGCTAAGTTGTTTTACTATGCCCTTAAATGCCAAACTACCATTGCGCAAAATTTTGGTGCTGGCGGCCAATCCTAGTGATACAGCCAGGCTGAGTCTAGATGAAGAAGTGCGTAGTATTCAGCGCAGTATCCAGCTATCCAAAGAACGGGATCAGTTTCAAATCGTTTCAGAATGGGCCGTCCGCACTGAGGATCTAATTCAAGCACTGATGTCCCACCAGCCTCACATTGTGCATTTTGTCGGGCATGGTGTTGGTGATCATGGCTTAGTCCTAGATGATAGTCGAGGTCGGAGTCAGCTGGTGCCGACGCGAGCCCTGGCACGCTTATTTCAGCAGGTCTCCAATGTGGAGTGTGTCTTGCTCAATGCCTGCTATTCCGATAGTCAGGCCCAAGCCATTAGCCAGTTTGTATCTTGTGTCATTGGCATGAATCAGCCCATTGGCGATGTAGCGGCCATTAGTTTTGCACGGGGATTTTACACTGCCCTGGGTCATAGCAGCTCCTATGAAGCCGCTTATGAAATGGGGCGTACAGCCATTGATTTAGAAGACATTACTGAGGAAGTAGCCACACCCGTTCTACGGACCCGTGCTGGCAAGGTCATTGATGATCGGTTCGGCAGTAAAGCTAGCCCTTCAGACAGTCGAACTGCCACACGGCGGATTTTCATTAGCTATCGCGATGAGGCTCCGGATAAGGACCTCGCCCAGGACTTTTACGATGCGTTTCAGGCAGCTGGCCATGAAGCCTTTATGGCGGCAGAGAGCATCAAGTTAGGGGAAAATTGGCGCAAACGCATCAGTACTGAACTGCACCAGTGTGATTATTTCTTGTTGCTGCTATCGCCTTTGTCAGCCACCAGTGAAATGGTAACCGAAGAGGTGAAGCGGGCGCGGAGTCTGCGGGATCGGCGTAATCGACCGGTGATTTTGCCCATTCGGGTGCAGTTTCCCATGGATGACCCGCTGAACTATGAACTGCGGGGATATTTACAGCAAATTCAGCAGAGGGAATGGCACTCAGCCGCAGATACGCCTGCCTTGTTGCAGGAGTTGCAGTCGCTAATGCAGGAGCACAAGGCGCAGCGGGACATTGCCCCGGCTGAGACCGAGTCTGCAGTTCACATCCGACCGGTGGCCGATAGCATCGATCGACCGCCGCTACCGGTGGCTGAACCGGAACTACAGCGAGAGCCAGGGGGCTCGGTGCCACTCAAGTCTGGCCTCTATGTAGATCGTCCGCCGATTGAAAAGGATTGTTTTGCTGAGATTGAACAGCCAGGCTCGTTGATTAGGATTAAAGCACCGCGGCAAATGGGTAAGACATCCCTGATGGCTCGGATTTTGAACCACGGGCGGGAGTTAGGGTATGCAACGGTGCCGGTGAGTTTTCAGCGGGCAGACAGTCGGTTATTCAATGACTTGGATTTGCTGCTGAAGTGGTTGTGCTCTCAGGTGGGCAGGCGGTTGAAAAAGCTTAAGGAACTAGAAGATTATTGGATGGGCTTTGGGAGTAAAGACAAATGCATTGCCTACTTTGAAGAGTGTTTGCTAGAGGATTTAGATACGCCCTTGATTCTGGCACTAGACGAAGTGGACATGGTGTTTCCCCATGCCACCGTGGCGGATGATTTCTTTGGGTTGTTGCGGTCCTGGTATGAGTCGGCACGCTATGGGGATTTTGGTAGCGAGCTATGGGAGAAATTACGGCTGGTGGTGGTGCATTCAACCGAAGCCTATGTGCCGTTGAATATTAACCAGTCGCCGTTTAATGTGGGCAAAAATGTAGAGCTGGAAGAGTTTTCGGCGGAGCAGGTGCAGGATTTGGCTCAAAGATATGGGTTATCAGCCAGTGCGAGTCAAACTGAGGCATTAATGGAGTTGGTGGGGGGACATCCCTATTTGATTCGTAAAGCGCTATATCATCTGCGGCGGGATGATTTGAGTATAAATGCATTAACTGAAACAGCAGCGACGGAAGCGGGAATTTATAGTGATCATCTGCGGCGACATTTGTATGTGCTACAGGATTATCCGCAGCTGGCGGAGGCGTTTCGGCAGGTGGTAACGAAACGTCGTCCGGTGGATATTGATGCGGAGTCTTCGTTTAAGTTGGAGAGTATGGGGTTGGTAACGCTATCAGGGAATCAGGCATCGCCGCTGTGTGAAATTTATCGTGAGTATTTTAGGGAGCACTTGGAGGGGTAAGCTATGGCTGCAGCGTATCAGTACACGGTGGGTGGTGCTCTCAGGCAGGATGCGCCTACCTATGTGACTCGACAGGCAGATAAAGAGCTATATGACGCCCTGAAAGCGGGAGAGTACTGCTATGTGTTTAACTCGCGGCAGATGGGTAAATCTAGTCTGCGAGTCCAGGTGATGCAGCGTCTCAAAGCAGAAGGAATCGCCTGCGGTGTGCTCGAAGTCAGCAGCATTGTAGGTGAAGGAGCCACCTCGGAACAGTGGTATTTGGGTTTGATCCGTCGGCTAAGCCGCAGCTTAGGGCTATCGGTAAAAGTACTCCCTTGGTGGCGAGAGCGAGATGGTCTATCGCCAGTGCAGCGGTTTAGTGAGTTTGTTGAGGACGTATTACTAAGGGAACGGCCTGGACCGATTATTATTTTTATCGATGAAATCGACAGTCTGTTTAAGTTTGACTTTAACGATGACTTTTTTGCGCTGATTCGGTCGTTTTATCAGGAGCGGTCGGATGTAAATGCGTTTGAGCGGCTGAGCTTTGTGCTACTGGGGGTGGCAACACCGAATGATTTGATTCGGGATAAGACGCGCACGTCGTTTAACATTGGTGGTCGGCTGATCGATCTGAAAGGGTTTCAGGCTAAGGAAATTAATCCTCTGGCCGCAGGTTTGGAAAGTGTCGCTGAGAACCCGGCAGCCGTATTGCATGAGATTTTGCACTGGACAAAAGGGCAGCCGTTTTTGACCCAGCGGTTATGTCAGTTAATTACTGTTTCACAGTTCACTATTGCCACTGGTAGTGAGGCGGATTTAGTTGCACAGCTGGTGCAATCGCGGGTGATTGATGACTGGGAAGCCCAGGATGTGTCGGTGCATTTGAAGACGATTCGGGATCGGATTCTTGCAGATGAGGAGAGAACTGGGCGGCTGTTAGGGCTATATCAGCGGGTTTTGCAGGCGGAGGAGATTGTAGCAGATGGTAGTGATGAACAGATTGAGCTGCGGCTGTCGGGGTTGATACGGGAAGAACAGAATTATTTGCGAGTGGCAAACCCGATTTATAGGGCGGTATTTGATCAGGAGTGGATTGATGCTGGGTTGTTAAAGCTCCGGCCTTATGGAACAGCGATTGCTGCATGGATAGCCTCTGGGCGACAGGATGAAGCTCTGTTGTTGCAGGGGGAGGCATTGCAACAGGCACGGACTTGGGCAGCCGGAAAGCGTTTAAGCGATGATGATCGGCTATTTTTGGATGCGAGTCAAGAGTTGGGGCGGCGAGAACTGAGAAAGGTTTTATCTGCTGAGCAGCAGGCGAAAGCGATTTTAGCAGCTGCTAATAAGGAAGCCGAAGCGCGACTTAAAAAAGCGGATGAAGAACTGCATGAAAAAGAGCAACAGCTTCAGGTTCAGAAAAGTCAGTTAAGGAAGACGGGACAGCGGCTGCGGTGGGGCGGGTATTTGCTAGCGAGCAGCATTGTGGGAGCTGTGATTGCGGGTGGGATAGCTGTTAATCGATTGGCTGTGGCAGAAGAGGCTCAGACAGAAGCTGAACAAGCTGCTACTGAGAATGCTCAACTATTGGTAGATAATGAAACCTTAGAAAGAGACAAGCAAACTCTAGAAAGGGATGCGCAGGCTTTGGAGAGAGATGCCGAAAAAGCTGAGAAGGATGCTAAGAAGTTTGAGGGTGAGGCAGAGAAATCTAAGAAAGAAGCTCAACAGGCTAATGAAAATTTGTTAGCGGCACAGCAGAAAGAACAGGTAGCCTTGCAAGATGTTCAGATAGCTCAAGCGGCGGTAGAGGCTGCACAGCTGGAACTAAATAGTGCAGAACAATTGGCTGAAGATGCAGCAGAGAATCTGCGTAATGCCCAAGAGGAACAGATTTATGCAGAAACAAGTTTAACGAGAGCCAGAAAAGGATTAGAATTAGAAAGGCAAGGACAATCGGCTCTAAGAAATTTTTCAGCAGAACCCTTAAATACATTAGTGAGTGTGCTCGAAGCCGCACAAAAACTCAAACAATTGGAGATAAAAGATTTCCAAAAATCAGATGAGATCTACCAGTATCCCGCCTACAGTCCTATTGTGGCATTGGATACTATCTTACGTGAAATAAGAGAACTCAATCAGTTTAAAGGGCATCAAGGAAGAGTTCTTGATGGTAATTTCAGCCCTGATGGTCGGTATATTGTTACAGCGAGTGCTGATCATACCGCACGCATATGGAATGTTGAGACAGGTAGAACAATCCATGTCCTACAAGGCCATCAAGGCAATGTTACGAAAGCGAGTTTCAGTCCTGATGGTCAATATATTGTCACAGCGAGTGCTGATCATACCGCACGCATATGGAATGTTGAGACAGGTAGAACAATCCATGTCCTACAAGGATATCGAGCTAGTTTTAGTCCTAATGGACAGCGTATTACTACTGCAAGTAAAGATAATGTTGTTCGTATATGGAATGTTAAAACAGGAGAGGTCTTACAAACTTTGGAAGGGCATCAAAATGCAGTGATAAATGCCAATTTCAGTCCTGATGGGAAGCATATTATTACTGCGAGCCGAGATAATACTGCACGCATGTGGGATGTTGACACAGGAGAAATAATCCATGTCCTACAAGGACATCAAGGTTTAATTATAAATGCCAATTTCAGTCCTGATGGGAAGCATATTGTTACTGCGAGCCAAGATAATACTGCACGCACATGGGATGTTGACACAGGAGAAATAATCCATGTCCTACAAGGACATCAAGGTTTAATTATAAATGCCAATTTCAGTCCTGATGGGAAGCATATTGTTACTGCGAGCCAAGATAATACCGCACGCATATGGGATGTTGACACAGGAGAAACAATCCATGTCCTACAAGGACATCAAGGTTTAATTACAAATGCCAGTTTCAGTTCTGATGGGAAACATATTGCTACTGCGAGTGGTGATCAGACTTCTCGACTTTGGGATACACATACTGGCAAACTTCTCCAAATACTGCGAGGTCATCAAGATCCAGTAGTAACTAATGCTGAATTTAGTCCTGATAACCAGCAAATTATCACCGTAAGCCATGATCACACTGCACGATTATGGACCATTAGCAAAAAGATTGACCCACTAACGCTAATGGGGCATCAAAAGGATGTGATGCGTGTCAACTTTAGCGCTAATACACAACAAATAGTTACGACTAGTAAGGATGGTACTGCCAGAATTTGGAATACTGAAACTGGAAAACTTCTCCATACATTACAAGGGCATCAAAATTGGGTAATGAACGGAAGCTTTAGTCCTGATGATCAGCGTATTGTTACTTCAAGTTTTGATGGTACTGCAAGACTTTGGGAAAGCAGTAATGGTAGACTTCTTCATGTATTACAAGGTCATCAAGGACCATTAACGAACACAAAGTTTAGCTCTAATGGCCAGTATATTGTCACGACTAGTGAGGATGGTACTGCAAGAGTTTGGAATGTTACTACTGGAGATTTGCTCCACATTTTAGAAGGTCATCAAGATGTGGTAGGTGATGTAAGCATTAGCCCTGATAGTCAGTATCTTGTTACTGCAAGTGATGATGGTACTGCAAGGGTTTGGGATATTACTGCTGGCAAATTAATTCAAGTATTGGAAGGCCATAATAATTGGGTTATGAGCGTAAGCTTTAACCACAATGGAAGGCGTGTAGTGACGGCAAGTCTTGATGGTACTGCAAAGGTTTGGAACCCTCAAACAGGAGAGCTGATTTATACGATTCAAGTTCCCCTAGATATACTCAGAAATGCAAGCTTTAGTCCTGATGGAAACTATATTGCTACTTCAGGGAATAAAGGTATCGTAAGGCTATGGAATGCTCACAAAGGTGAAGTTTTGCAAGTATTACGAGGACATCAAGGCCTAGCAGTCAATAAAGTTCGATTCAGTACTGATAGTAAGCGTCTTGTTACTGCAAGTGATGATCGCACTGCAAAAGTTTGGGATGTTGAGACAGGAGAGTTATTACAAAATTTGCAAGGTCACAAACATTGGGTTATGGATACTGCATTTAGTCAAAATGGTGAGCATATTGTTACGGCAAGCTTTGATGGTACTGCAAGGATATGGAGTTCTGATAATCTTGATAAGTTGTTAGCTCGGGGTTGCAATTATCTCAATGCATATTTTGCAACTCATCCAACAGCTTTAGAAACACTTCCCATTTGTCAGGCATCAATTCGTCAACCTTCGGCATCGTTTGCTTTATAGGACTATTTGATAGCCAAACAAAGTCAAAATGACATAGCCAGACAACTTTTCTACACAGCCTCCGGTTGGAGTTCCGATATACAGTTTAATCCTACATAACGCATTAGAAATTTGGTCTATGAAGTTAATTACTTCTCTGAGAGAAGAGTTTTTTGATAATAATAGTTCCACTATTTTGGGAATTTATTTGCTATGAGCGCTCAATCCGCCTACCGGTACACTGTAGGCGGAGCCCTACGCCAAGACGCCCCCACTTACATCTCTCGTCAAGCCGACGAAGACCTCTTTCAGGCACTGGCAGCTAGAGAATACTCCCATATTTTCAATGCCCGCCAAATGGGCAAATCCAGCCTGCGCGTCCAAACCACCCAACGCCTAAAAGCAAAAGGCATCGCCTGTGGCGTCATCGAAGTCAGCGCCATCGTCGAACACGGCATGACCTCCGAAGCCTGGTATCTCGGCATTATCCGTCGCCTCAGCCGTAGCCTGGGCATCAAACTCAAAGTTATCCCCTGGTGGCAGGATCGAGCTGAACTCTCACCAATTCAACGCTTTAGCGAATTTATTGAAGATGTTCTCTTAAAAGAAATCCAGCAGCCCATTGTTATCTTCATCGACGAAATCGACAGCCTATTCCAATTCGACTTTAGTGACGATTTCTTTTCCCTCATCCGTTATTTCTACCAAGAACGAGCTGAGCAACCTGACTACCGCCGCCTCACCATCACCCTCATTGGTGTTGCTACACCATCAGAGTTGATTTCAGCTCGAGATCGCACCCCCTTCAACATCGGCACCGCCATCCAACTCAGAGGCTTTACCCTAGAAGAAGCCAAACCCCTCAGCACCGGTCTGGCACACCTATCAGAATATTCAGAAGGACTCATTCAATGTATTTTACGCTGGACAGGCGGGCAACCATTTTTAACCCAAAAACTATGCCAACTCATCGTCAGCGAAGCCGACATTGAACCTCGGGCCTATCCAGCCCCCTACGTTGATAAACTCGTCGAACGAAAAATTATCCAAGACTGGCTACAGCAAGACACCCCTGAACACCTCAAAACCATTCAAGATAGACTTCTCCATAGTTCCCGTGCCCAGAGACTGCTAGAAGTTTATCGAGACATACTACAGTCGCGCATTGTCTTGCTCGACGGCAGCCCAGAACACAACGAATTACAGCTGACGGGTCTTGTCGTCAAAGAAGGAGCCTATCTGAAAGTCGCGAATAAAATCTATGCCGAAATCTTTAGACCCTGGTGGGTTGACCGCCGCCTCACATCCCTATGTCCTTACCAAAAAATGCTAGACAAGTGGCTTTCCTCAAAGTGTGATGCTCGGTGGTTACTCAATGAGCAAACATTACAAGAAGCCAGAACCTGGGCCGGCACCCAGAGCCTAAGCGAAGAGCATCATCAGTTTTTGATGAGCAGCCAGTCCCATATTTATGAACAGACCATTGCCCGACAGGAGGCGATTCGCAAACGAGAGAAAGAACAAATGCTGAAAGAAGCAGATGCGATCTCAACCCGCCGCATAGCCAAACTCAAACAGCAACTCACCCTGAGCCTGATACTCTGTGGCCTTTTAATATTATCCATAGTAATCCTAATTTTTACCCGCTAATTTGTAAATGTACAGACGTTCCCTGGAACGTCTTTCAATACTATTGCTTCGTCTTAGGCAGCTGCCCCTGCGGCCTTAGCCTACGCTCACCCTGGGCAAGAGCCTTTTGCACTTCAAACAACTGTTCCTTATCTATAGCCTCTACAAAGATCCTCAACAAAAACAAACTAGCCCCATCTGATAACGTCTCAATACCGTCGGGATAAATCACCAAAAATTTCTCCTTTTCGCTCTCACTCATCCCCAAGGCAATACTTTTACCATCTACATAAATCTCTTTCCGCCGCCCAACAACCTTCGACTTAATCTCAAACTTCTTATCCCATATCTGCCAGTTAATCCATACTTCTTCCTGTTCCTGCAGACCTGGATCAAAGCCATAACGACCAACAATATAATATGTCGGCTCCTGAGCAACAGGATCCAAAGCCTGCATTTCAATTTGACATAACAACATGGTGATTACTCCTCAAAACAAATGGCCAACAAACCTTGACAGATCTTGACTAATACAAAATCCTGGTTACCTGTCCCCGATATCGAAGGGCAACCATAAGGATATGCCCCTATGAGATTATCCACTTTTAATCGGGGGTAATGCATTCGGATTTGGTATGGATAATCCTGTAGGGGCTGTGGCTTGTGCGTTCGACTAAGCGTTCGACTGAGCTCACGCCGAAGTCTCAAGCTGAAGTCTCAAGCCGAAGTCTCAAGCCGAAGGCCAGCCCAGCCCCTAAAACCTATTGAGCCGCCTCTTGCAACTCGGCAGGTCGCACGGTCAGATTCTTCGTTTGATCACCCCGAATTACCTCGAATTTCAACGCCTGACCAATCTTGCTACCCTCAACAACATCTTGCAACTGTTCGGCATTAGTCACAGCGGCATCATCGATTTTAACAATCACATCACCACGCCGCAGTCCACCTTTCGCCGCAGGGCTATCTGGCACCACCTGCACAATCAACACACCTTCCGTCTCAGGCACCGTCAGCACAGAGTTTGGATCTTCATTGATCTGCTTCGCCTGCTCCACCGTCAGATTGGTCATCTGGATACCAATAAATGGGTGAGGCACCCTCTTACCCTGAGCCAAAAAGCTTTGAATTTCCTTCGCCTTATTGATGGGAATCGCAAAGCCAATCCCTTCTGCATCAGCCCGAATAGCGGTATTAATGCCGATGACCTCTCCCTGTTCATTGAGCAAAGGACCACCGGAATTCCCCGGATTAATGGCCGCATCTGTCTGCACAAAGTCCAGACGCTTATCTGGGATACCCACCTGAGAGCTAGAACGGTTGAGCGTACTAATAATCCCTAAAGTAACTGTATTATCCAGACCTAGCGGGTTGCCCACAGCAATTGCCCAGTCGCCCACCTGTAGCTGGCTAGAATCTCCTTCAGGGGCTACGGGTAAGTTATCGCCTGTAATCTTAACAACTGCTAAATCAGAAGGTTCGTCAGTTCCCTTCACTTCGCCATCAAAGGTACGGCCATCCCGCAGGGTAATGGTGACCTTGTCCGCGCCGTTCACTACATGGGCATTGGTCAGCACCAAACCACTGTCGTCGACAATAAAGCCAGACCCTTGCCCCTGTTGACGATACTCCTGGGGTAACTGAGGAAATGCATCCTCGCCAAAGAAACCACGGAAAAACGGATCGTTAAAAAATGGATCAGGTCCACGGGTAGCAACCGTACGTTCCGTATCCACACGAACAACGGCTGGACCCACACGATCAACCGCCGCTGCAACAAAATTATGGGGGCTATCTGGAATCCTTGAAGCCTGTACTAGCTGCGCTGCAGGCGCTCCCACTTCAGCAATGGTTGGTGGGATGATCCATTTAGAAAATAGCCTCAACGAGGTTAATGTCAATGCCACACTGAGGACAATAACTAACGCGTAGTTCCTGATCTGACGCATGGGACGTGCTCTCAATTCAACGGATTTCGGTCTGACCGTCCATGGTCAAACCTGGTTTAAGTCTTTCTTCATAGTTTGCAACGTCTTTAAGACTTTGAAAGTCAGGATAACCCTACAAAATAAGGAGTGATGTCTTCCAGATGCAGTCACACGCAATGCTTCCGGAGCGCTGAACTGTCCCTTATGGAGAAAGATCAGAATAAGGCTTTAAATGCAACATTAAGTCAGATGCTCAAACAACAAAAGAGCCAGGCATAGCTATGCCTGGCTCTTTTGTACCTAGAACAGATATAGTATCGAATCCGAATTCATTAAGCTCGATTAAAAATGGACAATCCTGTAGGGGCACCCCCCTTGTGAATGCCCTTCGGTACCGGGCGCTATTAGTCAGGATGTCGTATAAGATCTGCCCTTACGGGATTATTCATACAATCAGGTTTGTTAAATTCGGAGCCTTGGCACCTGAAACCTAAAATCCAGGCGTCAGCAATTGCCTCTTACTCACTACTTCTCAGCATTATTTAACAGCTTCAAAATCTGAGCTGTAACCGCCAAACTCTCCTCAAACAGCACATCTTCACCCCAGCGCTGTAGCTGCTGTTCTAATAACAAATCAGAACGTTGGTCAGAGATAGCTGTTACTTCTTGGATATAGCAAGACTGCGCACCCCCACCAGACTCCATTCGCATACAGCCTGCCGTCTCAGAGCAGAGAATGGTGCAGCAGTTAGCATCAAGATTAGTCGATGACATCCGCAAGCCGGTCAAATCACCCAGTACTTCCCCCACATCAGCCACCGGAATAGCAGCTAATTCCACATCAATGGAGCGGCCATGGTTACCTTTGAGGGTAATGCGTCGTAAATCGTAGTCGCCGCCTTCTAATTGATAATCTTCAGGCTGCCACTGTAGACGACTGGCTAACCAGCCAAGATACAGTAGTGCCTGGGCGGCATTACCTTTCTCATAGTCGACACCCACCTGGTCCATTTCCAACAATGCCAACCGTCGCTCAGGTGGATCGAAGGAAGCGGCAGATAGTTCTTGCCACGGAGCCAGACGATACCAGTTTAAGTCAGCCACTTTAGTACCGCTGTCCACTAGCTGATGGATCTTTAGTAGCTCTGACTCAGGATTGCCATAGTAGCTGGAGTCTAAAATTATGCAGCTACCGAGGGAGGCCATGGACTGAAAGAGAAGCTGCTCTGGATTAGGGGTAGCTTTCCACCAGATAAATTTAGGCAGATCGTCAATCACTAAAGATTTAACCAGGTTATCCACCCGATCCAGTGCTTTCTTCGTACCTCGCAACGTAATGTATTCACAGCACACTAGACGACTGTTACTGCTTTTCTGAATCGGGCAGTAGGCAGACACCTGGGCCGTAACGCCAGTATCTTCATCGCCAAAGGTGGGGCAAAGGGTAATTACCCGACAAGGGTTTTGGGCCGCTAGGGCTTCGTTAAGGCTAAAGCCCCGCAGGTCGGCATTTGTATAGCGACGCAGCTCAGGAGATAGGGCCCGAAACTCATCGCGCAGACGCTGTAAAGTTACTTGATCCACCCGGTTGGTAATGGGTAAGCCATAGGTTTGCTGGGCGATTGCGATCGCACGTCTTGTCTCTGGCCCATGCTGCCCATCAATAGGCTTGGTATAAAAGCCTAGAGTTGCCAACAACTGCTGAATCTCTTCTGGCTCATAAATGATGACATTAAACGTCGTGGCTCGCGTCGCTACACCGGAAGCATCAGCAGCATAGTTATGCCATATCTCCCGAAGCTCGGCTTCAATATCGTCAACTGAAATGTCTTTAGGCTTTTGTAGCGTAACTAGAGAGGTCACCATGGCTTTAACCGCGCAATTGAATAGTAAGGTCAGGGGGTGGAAGTTTTGAGGTTTGAGGTGTTGGGTCCTAGTTATTGGTTATTGATTCTTTGTGTTGAAATGGCTAATAACTAATAAACGTATAACTAAAGTCTTCGCCAACGACGACCGACTTTATTCAGCAAGAATTCGGCCTCTACTGGCTCCCATGTACCTGCTTCATATAACGGAATCTGGGCAGGATCGGCTGGGCTATCCCAAGCTTCTAAGACTGGTGTAAGCACCCGCCACGATTCTTCTACTTCGTCTCCTCGGGTAAATAGGGTTTGATCCCCGAGCATGGCATCCACCAACAAGCGGGCATAGGCATCGGTGCTGGGTTTACCAAAGGCTGCATCATAACGGAAGTCCATATCCACTGAGCGTGTCCGCAAAGAACTGCCCGGTGTTTTCACTTCAAACCGCATGGAAATACCTTCATCGGGCTGAATTCGCAAGGCCAGAATATTGTCATTCATCTGCTTTGCCGCCGACTGGAACATTAGGTGAGGCACCTGCTTGAAGTGTACTGAGATTTCCGATACTTTTTTGGGCATCCGTTTACCCGTACGTAGGTAAAATGGCACCCCTTGCCAACGCCAGTTGTCGACGCGCATCTCAATGGCGGCAAAAGTATGGGTCGTCGATTGTTCTAACCCGTCTTCTTCTTGGCGGTAGCCAGGTACAGGCTGTCCTTTCATCCAGCCATTGGTGTATTGCCCCCGCACAACACAACGGTCCAGGTTAAGAGGATCGGCCAGTCGTGTTGCCTGCAATACTTTAACTTTCTCGTCCCGCACACTGGAGGCTGCCAGGGAATTGGGCGGTTCCATCGCCGTTAGGCAAAACAACTGCATCAGGTGGTTTTGCACCATATCCCGCAGGGCTCCAGCAGTCTCATAATAGCCAGCACGCCCTTCTAGACCAACGGTTTCTGCCACCGTAATCTGCACATGATCGACAAACTGCCGGTTCCACAATGGCTCAAAAATGGCGTTGGCAAATCGGAAGACCAGTAGATTCTGAACGGTCTCTTTACCGAGATAGTGGTCAATACGATAGACCTGCTCCTCCGGCACCACCGCTCTTACTTTTTGGTTCAAAGATTGAGCCGATGCCAGGTTACGGCCAAAGGGTTTTTCAATAATTAAACGCTGCTTGGTTGGGTCTGTCAGCATGCCCGCAGCCCCCAACTGTTGGGTGGCTTCAGCAAAAAAGCGTGGAGCAACCGACAGATAAAACAGCCGATTGCCTCGCGTATATCGTTTCTCATCCAGCTCAGCTAAAAAGACTTTCAGCTTCTGATAGCTCTCTGGCTTGTCAATATTACCCGGACAGTAAAACAGTCCAGCGGCAAAGTTCTCCCAAAGCATCTGGTTATGAATACCACCACCGTAGTCTTCAATACCCTGTTTTAAATGCTCACGGAAGAATTCGTGGCTCCATTCTCGACGAGATACCCCCACAATTGTTAGCTCTGGTGGTAGCCGACGCTCTTGGCGCATTTTATAGAGAGAGGGCACCAGCTTACGCTGGGTTAAATCTCCCGACGCACCAAAAATAACTAAAATCTGAGGCTCTGGAATACGATCTTGCTGGAGACCAACGCGGAGGGGATTTTCGAGGAGAGAAACCATTTGGGGGTAAAGGGAAAATAAAAATGGTAGGAGCACCGCTTATGGGTGCCCTAGGCTGCGAAGTGGGCACCCACAAGGGGGATGCCTCTACGTTTATTGTTATGCAGGCGACAGCTGCTTAACCTTCATCACCAATGAATCCATCAGCTGGTCAAAGGGTTTAATAAACTTATCGATGCCTTCAGCCAGCAGCTCATCCATCACCTGCTCAAGGTCAATGCCCACGGTGGGAAGAGTTTCAATTACTGCATAGGCAGCATCCACATCACTTTCAAGGCGGCTGTTCACATCACAGTGATCGGCACAGGCTTCAATGGTCTGGGGAGGCAGGGTATTTACAGTATCTGGACCAATCAGCTCATCTACATACATGACATCGCTGTAGGCAGGGTTCTTAGTGCTGGTGCTAGCCCACAGTAGGCGCTGCACGTTTGCACCGTTAGCAACCAGTGCCTGCCAACGATCGCTTTGAATGATCTTTTTGTATTCTTGGTAAGCCAGCTTGGCATTTGCGATCGCAACCTTACCTTTCAAGCCAGCAATCTGATCCCGCTTACTCTCATCGGACTCCGCCAGTTGATCAAGGGTATTGTCAACCTTGCTATCGATGCGGCTCAAGAAGAAACTAGCCACCGATGCCATGGCGCTAATGTCATGGCCATCCGCCAAGCGACCTTCTAGACCCCGAATATAGGCCCAGGCCGTATCGATATAGCTCTGTACTGAGAACAGTAGCGTCACATTGACGTTGATCCCATCGCGGATGGTCTGCTCAACGGCCTTTAGCCCCTCGGGTGTACCTGGGATCTTAATCATCAGGTTGGGACGCCCAATCGCAGCTGCATAGCGACGGGCTTCAGCAAGGGTGCCTTCAGCATCATGGGCCAGATTGGGGGGGACTTCTAGGCTGACATAGCCGTCCAAACCATGGGAGGATTCGTACACTGGCTTAAGCACATCGCAGGCCCGTTGGATGTCATCAAAGACCAAAGTCTCGTAAATTTGATCAACGGACTGACCAGCCCGTACCCCCGCTTCAATTTCTTGATCGTAGATTTCATTACCTGCGATCGCTTTTTCAAAGATCGCCGGGTTAGAGGTAATCCCATGTACATCTCGACTGTCAATTAGCTTGACCAGCTCGCCAGAAACAAGCAAATCTCGGCTCAGATTATCCATCCACACACTTTGACCATGGTCTTTTAGATGCAGAATTGGACTGTCATTCGCTGTAGTCATAGGGTAAATATCCTATATGGGTGTTTCGTGTTTTCAAAAGTTTTGTTTGTACAGAAAAAATTCCGCTGTCGACAGCCAGGAGTTACCAATTAAGCTTGGCCAATGGCAGCGATTTCAGCTTCACGCTCGCGAAATCGATCCTGAATAAACGATTTCACTAACGCCACATCTTCTGTACTGCCCAAAACTAAAGGCGTACGCATATGTAACCGATCGGGAAGCACATCTAAAATTTCCTGGGTTCCCGTTGAGGCCTGTCCCCCCGCCTGCTCTGCCAAAAAGGCCAGTGGAGCCGACTCATAAAGCAAGCGCAATTTACCATCCGGGTTTTTCACAGTGCCTGGATACAGGAAAACTCCGCCCTGGGTCAAAATACGATGAAAATCTCCCACTAACGCACCACTGTAGCGAGCTGAGTATCCCTCATGGCGGTGTACGTAACGAATATAATCTCGGATAGAATCATCCCACTGCCAGAAGTTACCTTCATTTACACTATAAACAGGCCCATGGGCAGGAATTGTAATGTTCTCTTCCGAAAGAATAAACTCTCCCAGGCTGGGATCAAGGGTAAACATATGCACCCCTGTACCGATGGTATATACCAGTACCGTACTTGGGCCATAGAGAATATAGCCTGCCGCTAACTGTTCTCGTCCTGGCTGCAACAGGTCTTTGCCCGTTTGCCCTTCATCATTACCCCGTTGCTGGCGAATGGCAAAAATTGAACCAACATTGAGATTGATATCTACATTGGATGAACCATCAATGGGATCGTATAGCAAGGTATATCGCCCAATGGGACAGTTCTCAGGAATATAGAATGGAGCCTCCATCTCTTCAGAAGCTAAGCGACAGACCAAACCGCTTTGCTTAAAGACATAAATAAAGACGTCGTTGGCGTAGACGTCCATTTTCTTAACCGATTCCCCCTGTACATTTTCACGCCCGGTAAACCCGAGGGCATCTTCGACTAAGCCCGCTCGCGATAAGTGCCGAGCAATCAGCTTGCCAGCCAGGGCAATGCGATTCATCAAAGCGCTTAGATCTTGAGCATCTGGCCCAAAGCTTTGAAGTTGCTGCAATACATGGCGCGACAGCGTCATTGAGTCACGATCTAACGTGGCCTCGTGAGATGGTTGATAGGTTTCAACCATAGAACCTCCATTCCCTCTTGTGATTGAGGTGGGTGAGCGAATGAAGCATCTATTGGCCATCGGGACAACATCCGAGTAATTAAGAAATTATTTGGATCGCTTACCAATGCCATTAGATACTTCTATTGCCCATGTTAGAAACCTGATCTAGGAAATGAAAAAAACTTTTAGATCAGTTACAGAAACACTCCTAAATTTGTCATCCAAGGTGCTTACAAAGTTTTAAATAGCTTTAAACAAATAAGAAATAGATGAGTCTGGCCTGAGTCACATTTCATAGGTCTAACAACATTCACCCCCAGGGATCATTTATTCATTACGAAACGAATAGGGCGATAAGCAAATGTACGTAAAAACAAGTAGGTAATTACATCTACTGCGCCGTTTACTATAAATCTTGTTACTACTGTAAGCATTTACACCGCCATCGCTTTCACAGCAACTTTAGGATAAAAACCCGTGTCATTAGGGTTACATTTCATCGATAAGTTAGCTGTGATTAGAAAGGGGGAGTTGTAATAATTACAACCTTCTTTTGTCAGGCTTCAGCATTATCAACATTATGGGCTATTCGGGATGGCAGCAGCCCGCTAAATATGTCTTACAGTTAGTGGGCTGGTTAGGTATTTTTACCCTAAGTAGCCCTCCTGCCTGGGGGCAACTACAACCTACAGGAACAACAGCTATCACCACGGCAGGGGATCAGATTCAAATCACTGGGGGTACTCAGTCAACAGATGGAACAAATCTCTTTCATCAGTTTGAAGCGTTCAATGTAGCCACTGGCGAAACGGTTACATTTGTTGCTCCTGACTCAGTGGAAAATATCCTAGGGAAGGTTAAGGGAAATCAAGCATCCATTATTGATGGTGGCTTAGCTGTTCCAACCAGTGCTAATCTCTGGTTACTCAACCCAGCTGGCATCCTCTTTGGCCCCAACGTTCATCTCAATCTCAATGGAGATTTCACGGCCACAACGGCTGACACCATCGGATTTGATCAGGGCTGGTTCACCCATGGTGCAGATCCTCAAGCGTTAGTCGGCCATCCTAACAGTTTGGCATTTATCTCTCCCCCCGCTCATCTGATTAATTTAGGAAACCTACAGGTCGATCCTGGGCAACATATCCGTCTATTCGGGGGCAGTCTTACCAATGTAGGGACGATTACGGCTCCTGCAGGCACAGTTACTGTGGCTGCCGTGACAGATAGCAACCGAGTTAGCTTAAGCCAGGCGGATCAAATACTCACCCTGGAGGTTACGCCCTGGGTTGAGACAGTTTCAAGTCAGGGTATTACACCGGCCAGCCTGCCAGCCCTCCTCACCGGCAATAACATCAACAATGCCGATACCCTAACCGTCAACACAGACGGTACGGTCAGCCTCACGCAAACAGAAACCATTACCCCCTCAGCAGGACATGTGGCCATTACTGGAACCATCAGCAGTGCTGGTAATCAGGGTGGGCAAATTGCACTTTTAGGCGACCGGGTCTCCCTGGTCGATGCGGCCATTAATGCCGATGGGATCAACCAAGGCGGCCAGATCTATATTGGCGGTCATTATCAAGGCACAGGTCCTCTACCAAACGCAACGTACACGTGGGTAAACCAGGATTCTGAAATCAATGCCAGTGCCCTACAGCAAGGCCATGGGGGCCAGATAATTGTTTGGGCCGATGACGCCACGGTGTTTAGCGGCGGTGCCTATGCCCAGGGAGGACAGCAAGGGGGCAATGGCGGCTTTATTGAAATTTCTGGGAAAGACCATCTAGGGTTCGATGGAGAATTTTCCCTCAGCGCTCCCCAGGGTGAATCAGGTACCATCTTATTTGATCCCGATAATATTCGCATTGTCAGCGGTGGTACACCTGCTGAAGTTGCAACAGAATCGCTTTTATTCCCCAATATCAATGCGACTGATAACGACCTCGGTACGTTAACCCTACACGCCAACACGTTAGAAAGCTGGAATGGTAATGACAACATTATTCTACAGGCCAATACCAACATCGACATTGATTTAGGTAGCAACAATGAACTGACGTTTCAACCAGGAACAGGCTCCATTACGTTTATAGCTGACGCTGATAACAACTTTATCGGTAGCTTTTTCATGAGTGGAACAGACAATACCTTGAAAACGTCGGGGCGAGATATCAGCATTTCAGGCACAATTATTACTCTCCAGTCCCTGGATACAAGAACAGGAACAGGGGCTGGCAATGTTAATCTTGCAGCTCCACTGCTCACATCTGTATCAGGTAGGCTAGACGCTGAGGACATTACCGTCAGAAGCAATGAGCTAAATTTAAATGGTGGCAACAACTCCATTAGTGGCACAACGTTATCAATTGCACCTGACAATCCAACCCTAGCCATTAACGTAGGTCCCAGCACTAATACTTTATTCGATCTGGACCTTTTAGAAACCGATGTTTCAGCCCTGCAAGATGGTTTTACTAACATCACCATCGGACGCTCCGATGGGACAGGTACCATTACTCTCAATGATTCTGTTACGGATGGAGGCACAACTCCGTTTCAAGATCCTGTCACTCTCCTTGGAGCAAATGTTCTACGAGGTCCCAATCGGGTAACACCTTGGGTAATTACAGCCAGCAATCAAGGTCATCTCAATGACCTTTTTAATAACGGTCTGAGCTTCAAAAACATCGATTCAATTGTCGTTGGCAATGGTACCAATGATACGATTTCAGGGGCTGATGGCAATGACACCATCACATTTTCAGGGGTGGATGCTGGCACGTTTAATGGCATAAATTTTGCTGGCATTCAAACAGTTAATGGTGCCGGTGGAGACGATCGCTTTATTTTTGGAAATGGAGCTGTTATTAGCGGCATCGTTGATGGTGGGACGGGTAACAACACTCTAGATTACGGTGCCTACATTACAGATATGACCCTCGACCTGGAAACTGGTAATGCACCGGGTACTTGGGGCATCCGCAATATTCAAAATATAATTGCTGGAAGTGGTTCTAATACACTGCAAGGGACAAACACTGATGATGTGGCTACACTCACGAGTGCAGCCACTGGCACCTTAAATGGTACTAACTTTCAAGGCTTTGAGACTATTCTGTTAGGGGATGGTAACGATCGTTTTGTTGTCAATGGAGGAACGTGGACCACACTGGATGGAGGATTAGGAACAGATACCCTAGATTACGGGTCTAGTGCCGTTGGTGTCACCATCGATCTTGAGAATCAAATAACAACAAACGTCGCAGCATTCACCAATATAGAAGACTTTCGAGGTAGTGGTAATACTGATACATTACAGGGAACAAGTGGTAACGACGACATTACTCTCACTGGTACGGACATTGGCACTATCAACACCTTAGCCTTCAATGGCTTTGAAAATTTAAACGGTCAGGCCGGTAATGATAATTTTATCTTTAACAATGGTGCCTCAATCACGGGCACCCTAACTGGCGGCGATGGCAGCGACACAGCTAACTACAGCGCCTACACCACCGATATTAATGTTGATTTTCAAACCAATAATGCAACCGGCCTTGGTGGATTTAATACACTGGAATCCTTCATTGGCGGCAACGGTAACGACACGTTTAGGCTTAATGCAAATACCCCCATTGAGTTTATAAATGGCGGAATCGGTAGTAATACCTTAATCGGTGACAATGTTGACAGTACTTGGAACTTAACAGCTAGCAATACCGGTAATGGCACAGGAATAGACAATTTCTCCAACATCCAAAATCTGATCGCAGGCAATCAATCCGACCAGATCAACATTCTTACCAACGGTGCCGGATTTACTGAAGATTTAGATGGCGGTGCCGGTCCACTTACCTATATAGGAGACACTATCAGTCTAGGCACGGCCCTTGTAGGGACTGAAGCATTAAATCTTTCTCCCTTGTCAACCTCCAGAGATATTCAACTAGGCGGTTCTGATACCCCCTCTGCTCTGACAATTTCCACAGCTGAATTAGCAAGTATCTACAGTGGCTTTACAGCTATTACCATTGGTCATGCGGAGGGTAGTGGCACCATTACCCTAGGAGACAATATAACCCTACTTTCTCCCACTACGATTATCTCTCCTCAAGACAATGGAAAGATTGATACCCAAGGCTTTAATCTGACAGCACCTGACCTTACACTATCAGCGGCAAAAGATATCACAACTGCTAATCTCACAGCTCCAGGAGGTGTGATGCTCAACAGCGGTGGAGCTATCAGGACTCAAGATATTTTGACCACAGGCCCTCTGGATGGTGGTGATACCATCGTTAATGCAGCAACAACAATTACCTCACAACAGATTGACACCACTGGCACTACAGGGGGCAATGTTACCCTGAATGCAGCAGATACTATTCAGGTTCAAAGCATTCGAGCCGAGGGAGATAGTGCAGGCGGCAATGTGGATATTATCACCGACCAATTCTTTCGAGCCACCAACAGCTTTACCAGTTTAGACGGATACGTCGCCAGTATTTCCACAGCCGCCACCAATGGCACAGGTAACATTACTATTCGCCATGGCGGCAATAGTGCCACCCCTTTTCGAGTTGGTGATAGCAGCATTCTAGGCAGTGATGCCCTGATAACCAGTGGTGAATTTAAAATTGCCATAGACAACTCGTATTTAAATAGCTATTCCCTTGGCAATATCAGTTTTTTAACCCAAGATATCTTAACACCTCCCACTCCTCCCACACCGCTCACACGTAATCCTTCTCCCACAGTTAATGCCCAACTAAGTAGTCACCTGCCTACGGTTATTGAACTACCTACGACTAGTTCCCTATTTACTACCGATTTAAGGTCACCGCTCCTCGACAGCCGCGCTACCCCCTTAGATGAAGCAACGTCTTCAGTGGGTGCCAATGATTCTAACAGTGCGCTGTTTGAACGTTTAGAAAATTCATTTTCCGATCAGTTTAAGTCTCACTTAAATCTATACGAGCGTGTTAGCATCTCATCCACCAGCCTGGCCTCGGCCCAAGCAACCCTTGGTAATGTTGAAGAGATTATGGGGGTAAAGCCCGGTGTTCTATACATATACTTTTTGCCACCGGAAGAGAACACTACAGCAGCATCCGAGTCTAGTCCCTTAAACCCCAATAATGATGAATTGGGACTCCTTCTAATCACCCATACAGGACAGACCATACGACGAAAAGTTGAAGGGGTTACCCGCAGTGACGTAATGGCCATGGCAGAGAATTTTTACGCCCAGGTAACCAACTCCATATCTGTCCCATCCCAATACTTGCCCCCTGCTCAACAGCTATATAGCTGGTTGATCTCGCCCATAGAAAATGAATTACAAAGCCAAGGAATCCAAAGCTTAGCCCTGGCCATGGACACAGGTTTACGTACTCTACCCGTTGCCGCACTTCACGATGGGAATGAGTACTTAGTTGAACGTTACAGCTTAGGAGTGATTCCCAGTTTTAGCTTGACTGACTTTAATCCTGAAAATTTTCTCTATTCTCAACTGGAGAACACTCACCTGCTAGCCATGGGAGCGGCGCAGTTTCAATCACAACAGATTCTACCTGCTGTACCTGAAGAACTAAACATTGTTACCGAAGCATTTCATGAGAGTGAGGTATTTCTCAATGAAAGATTTACCCTCAATAATTTGCAAACCCAAGTTGCCCGCAATCAGTATGGGATTGTTCATTTAGCGAGCCATGGTGTGTTTGCCCCCGGTGAACCACACAATTCCTATATTCAACTGTGGGACCAGCCCCTACAGTTGGATCAGGTCCACACCTTAGGCTTACAGGATGCCAACATTGCCCTGATGGTATTAAGCGCTTGCAACACGGCTCTGGGCGATCGTGAGGCCGAATATGGCTTTGCTGGCTTAGCGGTGAATGCGGGGGTACAAACCTCCGTTGCTAGTCTCTGGCCCATCAGTGATGAGGGAACGCTAGGGTTAATGACCTATTTTTATGACAATCTACAGGAAAATTCAGTGCGAGCCAATGCCCTACGCCAGGCACAGCTAGCTATGTTACGAGGTGAACTGTCGTTTGCAGATGGGACATTATATGGTTTTGATGGGGAAGCATTAGCGCATTTTCCAGAACTGGAATATCACGGACGTTGGGATTTTGACCATCCTTTTTATTGGTCGACATACACCCTGGTGGGCAGCCCCTGGTAGAGATATGCTTTAATTCTAGAGAAATTCTTCAAGGTCTGAAATTTGCCTTAATTTTATAGCAGAAATTTTAAAAGTATCATTAATCTCTAATCTCTACAAGACCTATAGAATTGAGAAATAGTTCGATTTTCAGAAAATTGACTTTGAAGAAAAATCATATTTCTCAAAACGACTTAAGAGGTTATAAAGCACCTAAAGCTGTTTCTACTTCAAGCAAGGCTTTTCGAGTTTCTGTAACCCTCTCTCTACGTCCGATTCTTTCGAAAATATCTAAAGCATCACTAAGTTGTTCTAAAGCTTCTTTCAGTTTCTTCTTCTTTTTACGTATCGATGATTCATTCTTAGCTAATCGCCTAGCAATTAAACCATATCCACGATAACACCATGCAATGGTATGGTCTCTACCAATATATTGAGCTATCTGGAGTGCTTTATCAAAACGTCGTTTGATCTCCTCAAGAGGCTTCTGACCTAGCCAAATTTCAACATGACCTAAATTAGCTGCACTAAATGCTATAAATGCATCTCTGTTTCTCCAGTTACTATTTTGTGCATCATCTAAGACTTTAGAATATAATTTTTGAGCAATCTCATAATATTTTATGCTCTCATCTTTTTGATTAATAATGTTATTCCAATGACCTCTATCAACAGCCAAATCTCCTTGATTAGAGTCAGTAATTGAAATAGTGTACTCCGGTTCCTCTGAAGACCAAGTCAGGCCATGTTCCTGTAGATACTGTGTCAGTAGCTGACGAGCCTCATCATGATAATTGTTTGATTGTTCAAAGAGATTATTGATATCTCCAATCATTTCAGGAATTGTAAGTTGTTTATATTCCTCTACAGCCTCTATCGCCTCACCATGGGCAATTAGAGCACTCAATTGAAGGTTTTTGGCCTGATAAAGCTTATAAAAAACATTATCTGTTGCAACTTTTTTCAAGCTTGACTTAGCTTTTTTTCGCCACTGCTTAGCTTCTTCATAGTTGTTTTGACGACTGCAAACCCACCCTGCTCTGAAAGCTAACCTCCATGAGATTTCAGGATTCCTATCTGTTGAATCATCTTCTAGATTAAATGCAGAACTGCATATCTGAATACGGGTATCCCAAAAACCTCGTTCAAACAGAAAATGATGTAATGATTCGACAATTTTAAACGTATTTGCAAAATCTCTTTGAGCTTTACACCAATCAAATGTAGCAATACAGTTCTTTAAATCTTGCTCCAGTTTATTGTATTTTGTTAATTCTAGGCCTGGACGACCTAATTCCTCCATAAGTTCGGTAAAGTAATCAACGGCCTTACCATATATTTCTTGTTTTAAATTTGTGTTGCTGTTTATCTTTTCACTTGCGAAACTACGAATTAGGGGATGAATAGAATATCGAAACTCATCGCCACCCATTTGCTCACGATGAGTATGTAAAAGTGACAACCTTATTAGATGATCAATTTCAGAACGAAATTCTTCTTGATCAGTATCACTAATAATTTGAATAGCTTGTTCTGAAGCAGGTGCCGCAAAAAATGTCATCCCCATTAGAATTCTTTGAGCATTATTGCTAACAATTTTCCATGATGCACCAATTAAGGTTGTGAACATTGCCTCTACCTTAGAGACATCTGCTGATAATGCTTCATCTGGACTTGTTCCTCGACCAGTTAAGCTATTAATAATTACATTGAGAGACACATTTTCGGAAAGAAGGCCAATTATCACCCCCAATGCAAGTGGCAAACCACCAGTCGCACTATAAATAGCCTTCACTGTATCCGTTGTAAAAGCGTGCTTCACTCCTTTCTTTAGTCTTGCCCGCTCCAGCATTCGTCGTGTTTGCTGACGTGTTAAACCTTCAAGCGTTATCAAACAAGAAGCTTGAGGATAAAATTGTCTTGTTGTGATAAGAATCTTACTTGGATAAAAGGTTTTATCACCTAAAAACTTATCAATTCGATCATCTCCTATTCTTTCAAAACTATCAATCACTAATAGATATCGTTTTTTTCGAAGTAAATCATTGACCTGTTCTTGCTTCTGAGCTAAGGTTAATTGATCAGAACGATAATCAAGCTTTCTCAATACAATATCCAGTAAATCAGCTAAATCAATCGGCGACTCATTTGCTGAGGCCCATATAACTTTCTCAAACTTATTTTTAATATTTCTAACAATTTCAGTTGCAAGCACAGTTTTACCTGTGCCACCCATACCTTGAATAACAACAGTTTTGACCCATCTTTCTCTAGATTTTAGTGGTTCTTCAATAGTTTCACGCTGTTCTGGTCGATCAATAAATTCCACAGGTAATTCAGGTATCCCGTAAGAATCTTTCAAGAAATCTTTCTCTGCTTTATTACTCTTTTGATCAACATCTTGATTGACTTGTTTTAATATTTCAACTTCATCTCGGAGAGCTAAAAAATCTAAGAATATCTCTTTGGGAAGACTCTTAACATCTTCTGATGAGTCAATCAGCTTCTCTAGTTCCTTTAATTTTTGCTCTTTTCGCTTTAAAATTTCTGCTTCAACATTTTTAATATCATGACTGTTAGCTTTACCCTCTATCAATTCCCTCCTTTTCTTGAGGATCGGAATACTAAAGTCTGGCCAATCTTCCATCTGGATAGAATTACAGCCTAACTCAAAAGCTTCTTCGTAACTCCAACCATTTCCTAAGGCATCATAAAAAGCTACTGAGAAAGATATAGCAGCTTCATCATCAATATCTTTACTCATGCCAATCACATAATCTATGTGCTGACTAATAGCATCAGCCTGTTTCTCTGAATAACAGGCATTTAGTAGCACGCACTCAACCCCCCTGCTAGAAAAGAGCTTAAATAAACTTTTCAGAGCTTTAGATGAAACTAACTGTATATCGCCTAACTCATCTTCTAGTACAATCCCATCCTCGTGAACTCCATGTCCAGAAAAATGAACTATTTGTGGGTTTATGTCTAGTAAATGCCTACGAAAATCTTTTGGCCTTACAGCCCATCTTGAAATTAAATTAAAGCTATCTCTATGAAGTGAACGCTTAAGCCCTTCTTCAATTTCTCTCACTTCTTCTCCTAAGCGCAACTCTGAAGATTTCTTAGGATGAGCTGCCAATACTAAGATCTTTTTAGATGTAGAATGGCGATTCATGAGCTTAAAACGAGCATTATATTGGATTTAGCTTAGCGTTCTTCAAATGAAGCGTGTCATAATTTCAATTATAACTTTCATATTCTGAAACATATTTTTATCATGTCCCCCTTTTTACATGACTATTTGTAAGCTGTAGCAGTTTGGTCCACTACCTGAAGAGGTTGCTATATAGCAGAATGGCACTGACGTAAAAGTCGCGGAAAAGGCCTCAGGTATGATGATCTGAGAAGCTTACAACCTGGAAGCCCCAATATACTACTGCCTTTACTATGCCGAATCGTGTGGAGATTCTCAAGCAAAAGTATCAAGATAGTCTCGGTCTGCCCTTTGCTCAGATCTTGAGTAAATGTGAAATGGGTGTGACTTTTTCCCAGAATGTAGCAACCGCGTTCAGTGCTTAAAGTTAAACTGATGGCTTGATTCGACCTACGTCCGTGCCATTCGGATGTAGCATCTTTTTCTCGCCCCAAACTACGACATCCAGGACTTTGTAGCATAAGTTAAAGATGTAAGAATGTAGCATATTCTCCCTTGAATGGATATATCAATGCGTCCTATGCTCTATTTGATTCCAATAGTTATCGCTTGCTCTAACGTCTCTATAAAAAGACATCGCATTGCTTAAACGCGATGTCTTCAAGGATCATCAAAGATGTCAAATTAGTTGATGATTTCACTACTCTACAGAGGGCAGAAACAAATCCTACAGGGTCAAGGACTGAGGATTGTTTTCAATTAGATCCGCCAGGTCTTTTAAGAAGGCAGCGCCATCAGCACCATAGATAATGCGGTGGTCACAGGTCATATTTACGGTCATCTGCTTCTTAACACCGATCATGCCGTTCTCGTCAGCAACCACGGTGGGCTTAGCGCCGCCAATGGCCAAAATTGAACCAGTGCCAGGGGGCAAAATAGCATCGAAACTGTCAACACCAAACATCCCCAGGTTAGACAGGGTAAAGGTGCCAGTAGTGTACTCCTCAGGCTGTAGTTGCTTACTACGGGAGCGAGCAACGAGGTCTTTCCAAGCGCGGGATAAAGAGTAGATATCCATCTGATCAGCGCCGCGCAGAACTGGGGTAATCAGACCGCCATCGGGCATAGCCACGGCCACGGCCACGTTAATACTGCCGTTGTATTGAATACCGGCGTCGGTATAGCTGGCATTGACGATGGGGTGCTTAGTTAGGGTGACCGCAACAGCTTTTGCAAGCAGACCAGTCATGGTCACGCCCTTAGGCTTGATCTGCTGATACAGCGCATCTAGGGCATTAGTGGTGATGCTGTAGCTGACGCGGAAGACAGGTACGGTCAGGCTAGCGTTCATGTTGCGAACGACGGCCTGCTGCATGGTGTTAAAGGGAGTCACCTGACCAGGTACCGGCGGGGGTGCAGTGGGTGCAGCGGGAATCGAAGCAGCGGGTGCAACAGCGGCGGCAACGGCAGCAGGTGCAACGGCAGCGGCAGCAACGGGCGTAGGTGTTTGACCGGCCGCTTTTTCAACATCCTGAGCGACGATGCGACCGTGGGGACCAGACCCCACTAGGGTTTTGATATCAACTTTGAGTTGCTTAGCCAGCTTTTTGGCACGGGGTGAAGCGATGAGGCGGCCACTGGTGACGGTGATGGCGGTAGCAGCAGCACCATTATCGTTTTGTGCAGCAGGCGCGGTGGCGACGGGTTCGGGGGTAGGAGCTGGAGCAGTGGCTGGGGCAGCGGCAGCGGCAGCGCCTTGCTTTTTGGCTTCTTCAATTTCGGCGTCGGTTTCGGCTAGGAGTGCGATCGCACTCCCCACTGGCGCAACACCACCAGCTTCTACAACGATAGTGGCCAGATACCCTTCATAGAACGATTCGACGTCCATGTCAGCCTTGTCAGACTCAACGATGACAACGGTTTCACCCTTTTCTACCTTGTCACCAGGGCTTTTTGTCCAAGAAACGATCTTGCCCTCAGTCATGGTTGAGCTAAGGGCGGGCATGAACACTTCGCGAATCATTGGAAAATTCCAGGACGGATGGACAACAAATAAATTAACGAACCGTAAAGGCGCGCCAGCATCTTATTCTAAAAGACTTTGTGTCATTAAATTAAATGGACAGCAAAATAAAAAACCAACCGCGAAGTCACGATTGGTGTCGAATATAAATTTTATGTTTGTGCGTAGGCTGGAGCTTACTTCTCTCTTTGGATTTAGGGATACACACCTAATAATGGGTAAGCCCCAACCTATAGTTCACCGCGAATTTCTTCAATGACACCGTCACGTAGTAGGATTTCTACTTGCATTTTTTTGACGAGGTTATCGCCAGTGGACACCTTGAAGAAACCATCGATCTGGCCTTGGCTGACTTCTTTGTTGAGTTCTAGGGTTTGAACTTGCTGTAGCTGCTGTAAAACCTGGTTCTTTTGCTGAAGTAGCTTGTTTTTGTCTTCGTTGATTTTATTTTGTACAGCGGCCATTTGTTTTTGCACAGCTTCGTTGGCTTCTTGCTTTTGTAGCTCAGTTACCATGCGCTGGCCTTGCATTTCGAGTTGTTGTAGGCGACTGTCAATGCCGTTGATCTGCTTTTGTAGTTGATTTTGGGCTTCTTCTTTCCAAAGTGGGGTAACGACGGCTTTGACGTTGATGACTCGTTTTAGGAGTAGTTGGGATTGCGAAGCGTCCATGAAACTATAAATAAAGACTGGTTTTAGTGATCAATTTCACTAGGTATATTACCCTCTCCGGTAGGAAAGGGGACTTTTGCAAGATTTTCTATGGGTTTGAGGGACTCGGGGAGGATATTTAAGGGGTTGATTGGGGGCCATCTGTGTGTCCTTTCCGGAAGTAGTTAGGATCTCGTTTAGGCAAACTGGGGTTTCCCTGGGTAGGGCCGGGACGCCACCCTACGACCCAACGTATAAGGGTATCCCACATTGCGTAGACAGACGTTACGGCGGGGTCGATTTTGTAGATTCTGACCTGCATATCTTGTAGGGGCATCCCCTTGTGGGTGCCCTGGAATAACCTATAGATTCTTTGGATTTTCTCTATCGCTCCACATATATATCTTAGGGACATCCCCCTGTGGGTGACCCGGGATAACCTATACGATTTTTCAACCCCGTGATGGCATGATTCTGTAATTACGCAATCACGGTAATTGTTAGATATCCCCTATTTGAATAGCCCATCGATAACGTCTTGATAGTTGCGGGTAACGACTGGACGCTTGATTTTCATGGTTTGGGTTAGCATACCGTTCTCCATGGAGAACGGTTCGCCTAACAGCGTAAAGGGACCAATGCGTTCATCGGGGCGATGGCCAGGGCGAGCTTTGACTTCGCGGGTGAGTTCTTGTTTAAAGAGGGTTTGGACTTTGGAGTTATTCAGGGATTCGACGGGGTTGGCTTCGTCGATGGTAATGTCCTGGGTGGTGGCCCACTGGCTGAGGGCTTCTAGATTGGGAACGATCAGGGCTCCAAGGACTTTTTGGTCTTGGCCGACAAGCATGATCTGATCGATGTACTTGCTGCGGGCACAGGCGTTCTCGATGGGCTGGGGTTCGATATTTTCACCGCTGGTGAGGACAATGGTATCTTTGGCACGACCGGTGATGACCAGATCGCCGTTGGCAGTAATTTTGCCAAGGTCACCTGTGTCGAACCAGCCGTCGGGATCGATGGCTTTGCTGGTGGCGTCAGGATTTTTGTAGTACCCCTGCATGATTTGGGGACCACGGACTAGTACAAGGCCTTTCTGACCCTGGGGGACGTCTTGACGGCTGTCTAGGTCGACAATGCGGGTTTCGGTGCCGGGTAGGGGTTGACCGTCGGCCCCTCGCAGGTTTTGCCAGGGGCGACGTACGTGGGTGATGGGAGAGGTTTCGGTGAGACCATAGCCACCGAGAATGGCAACGTCGATGATTTCATAGAAGTCTTCCAGGTGATCGGCAATGGAACCGCCACCGCTGACGACGAAGTTAATGTCGCCGCCTGTGGCTTCGCGGATTTTTTTGTAAACCATGGAGTCGCCCAGCTTATGGAAGGGTAAGAGGACGGCGCACTGAATGCTGGCCATGGCTCGGTCAAAGGCGCTGGGGCTATAGTCGAGGCTAAGGTTCTCGGCAATGCGCTTGGCGGCTATGTAGCGCTGGCTCTGGTGTAGAAAAAAGTTGATCAGTTTTTGCTTACTTTCGGGTTGCTCGCGAAACTGTTTTTGTACGCCTTCATAGATGGACTCCCACAGTCGAGGGACACCCACCATGTAATTAGGTTTGTAGGCTTTGAGGTCTTTTTTGACGTGGCGAATATTGGTGTACACCTGTTGTACGCCCTGGGACAGGGTGAAATATTCAAAGGTGCGTTCATAGCAGTGCCAGATGGGCAGGATACTCATGACTTTGGAGCCCGGCTTGGGATGCACGACACTACAGGCCCCTGAAATTTGGGATAGTAGGTTATCTTGACTGAGCATGACGCCCTTGGGTCTGCCGGAGGTGCCAGAGGTGTACATTAAAGTGGCGAGGTCGGTGCGATCGCATTTCACAGCTTCCAGCTCCACACCGACCCCCAGCTCCATCAGCTGTGTAAAATTCAGCAGTTTGGTCGTCGTCTCTAGCTGAGGCGTTTCATCCGACAGCAGCCCAATAAACCGTAGATTTTTATCCCCAAGGCAGTCGGCTAGCTTATTCAAGGTGGCTTGATCCTGCACAATCATCGCCACAGCATCACTATTTTCAAGGATGTAAGCGAGTTCATCTTTATCAGCTTGGGAACCGCGCACAGCATCCACCGCTCCAACGGTCATGATTCCCTGGTCAGCCACTAGCCAGCGGGGCTGATTATCTGAAAAGAGAGCAATTTTGTCCTGGGGGTTAATGCCCAGTGTTTGTAGACTGGCAGCAAACTGTTTAATTTGTTCGTTTAACTCACCATAGGTCAGCTTTAGCTGGGGGGTACTGTGGGGATCTTCCAGGGCGATTTGGTTGGAAAAGCGCTCAGCAACGATGGGCCAGATGCCAGCCACCGACTGGACATGACTGTAGTCAATCGCTTGGGCAAGATTACTTTGTTCCTGGGGCGTAAGTGTGGCAGCAGTCATAAAAACGTCCTGTAAAACGGTATCTAAAAGTGCCTTGGGTGAGTTTAGTTTAAAGGTATCAACTCAAATCAGAACGTTTCCCCCAGGATAATGCTCAGGAATCAGAAGCTAGGAATCGGGACATCACTGACTTCTGATGCTTGATTCCCTACCTGGTCAGAGTTTTTCAGTTTAAGTTGATATCCAAATTTATTTAGAACTAAGAACTCAAAATTAAACTCACGTGGATTTTATAATTTCATCGATAAACTCTGCACCCATAGCCTTACATAGACCAGTCCGGCAACTGTCAAAGTTGACAATGGGCCATGACAAGCCACCATGGTCAGGCTAAACATCAGAAGTTAAGTTAAGTAACGAATCTTTCGTTCCTGAAACTATGCGCCCTTTATTTGTTGGTCCGCTGACGGTTGAAACCCTGGAAGTACCTATTCGGGATTTACCTGAGCGACTCCAGGGCACGGTCATTGTGCAGCTATCGGATTTTCACTACGACGGAAAGTGCCTGGCTGAAAAAACATTGGCCGATGCGATCGCAACCGCCTCAACCCTCAACCCCGATTTAATCGTTTTCACAGGCGATTTCATCACCGCCGAACCCGACCCCATTTACCCACTGGCCGAACAGCTCAGTCCCCTCGCCAAAGCCTTTCCCACCTATGCCATCCTGGGCAACCACGATAATTACTGGCCCATGGCCCGAGGCATCGTCACTAAGGCCCTGACCGACATCAATATCAGAGTCCTTTGGAATCAAATCGACTATCCCCTCGGCAATGACCTCGCCTTGGTTGGCCTCGCCGACTACTATAATCGCGACTTTACCCCAACTGTCCTAGACCAGCTACCCACCACCCTGCCGCGTATCGTCCTTTCCCACAATCCCGATACCGCTGAACACATGATGCCCTGGCGCGTCGATCTACAGCTATCCGGCCATACCCACGGTGGTCAAATCATCCTACCCGGCATCGGCAACGTCGCCCGTCACTGGTTCCAGTTCCGCAAACGACTGCCCACAATACTCCGAAAAAGCAATATCCCCTACCTGAGCGACAAATGCGCCAGCGTCGTCGACCATTGGGAATGGGCCATGGGCCTGCACAGAGTAGGCCAGAATTTACTCTATGTAAATCGTGGCCTGGGCAGCTATGCCCCAGGACGGTTGTTTTGTAATCCAGAAATTACGGCGATCACTCTGGTCTAATGTTTAGTTTTGAGTCCTAAATTTTGAATTTTGAGTGAGTTGCCTGAAACAGGGTATTACCAAGCCCATGAGCATTAACTCAAAACCAAGGAAGGAAAATGACTAAGGCCCAACTTTTGAATGTAAAGACGTTCCAGATTCTATTAATCGCTTACTCCTAATGAACTCAAAACTTTCCCTCTCCAAAATCTTAAGGAACCCCAACATTACCCCCTACCAACTTTCCGTTTACTCAAGAACTCCTCTATCCTAGGTAGAACAATTTCTTGAAGCTGCCGAGCCAATGCACAACTTTCTGCCGATTTCCTATTTTGAGGGTCAGTTTTGTCCATTTGAAGATGCCAAAATTTCCATTGCCACCCATGCATTGCACTACGGTACAGGTGCCTTTGGTGGCTTACGCGGCATTCCCGATCCTCAGAATGAAAATCGGGTCTTGCTATTTCGGTTAGATCGCCACTGTACCCGCCTAAGTAAAAGTGCTCGATTGCTGAATTTTGATTTACCAGCGGACAAAATTCAGCATGTAATTACAGAATTTGTAAAGCACAACAGCCCCAAAACATCCTTCTACATTCGGCCCTTTGTATACACCTCAGACCTGGGCATTGCCCCTCGACTACATAACGTAAAAAAAGACTTTTTCGTCTATGGTCTGGAACTTGGGGATTATCTCTCACCAGAGGGTGTCAGTTGTCGGGTTAGTTCCTGGTATCGCCAGGAAGATCGCAGTCTGCCGTTGCGAGGCAAAATTAGCGGCGCTTACATTACCTCTTCCCTAGCCAAGACTGAGGCCGTCGAAGCAGGCTTTGACGAAGCCATTTTGATGAACTCCCAAGGTAAAGTCAGCGAAGCCTCAGGGATGAACATTTTTATTGTGCGCAATGGCAAACTAATTGCCCCCGGTTTTGAGCAGGACATTCTAGAAGGTATCACCCGTGACAGCGTACTCCAGGTCGCTCAAGATTTAGGTATCGATGTCATTGAACGCCCTGTAGATAAATCAGAGTTGCTGATTGCCGATGAAGTATTTCTCAGCGGTACTGCAGCCAAGGTAACCCCAGTACGCCAGGTGGAGAATTACACGCTATCAACAGTGCGACCCATCACCGATAAAATTCGCGAAAAACTCTCAGCTATTACAGAAGGACGAGATGATCAGTATAAGGATTGGGTGTTTGGAATAGATTTAGCCTAAGGCTCTATAGAGGAGATTTATATTGATCACTTTAAGGAAATTAATGACACCTGATTCGTCGTCTTTTAGACTATTTTCTTAGGGGGTATGTTGATCGTTAATAAATTTTTGCGCGGCCTCAAGCGAATCAAGAACTTTAGAATATCTTGCTTTCAAGATAGCCGGTAAGCGATCGCAATCGCGATTTTGATAGATCTCTAACCCTGAAGGTAGAGTCGAATTACAAATGAAGGGAGGTATCTTGCCTTGAAGTTGATTATGAGTCAAATTTTGAGCTGTACGCAGTTTAGTGCCTAGCAAAATTGCACTATTAAGGTTAGCGCTATATAAGTTAGCATTATCAAAATTGGCTCTAGAAAGATCAGTATTGTAGAGATTGGCACCGTAGAGGTTGGCACTGTAGAGATAGGCTTTAGCAAGGTAAGCACTATTAAGATCAGCACTATCAAGGTCAGCACTATCAAGGTCAGCCTTAGAAAGATAGGCTCCAAAGAGATAAGCATTGAAGAGATTAGCTCTGGAGAGATATGCATTGAAAAGCCTAGCTCTAGATAGATTCACACTATCTAGGTTAGCGCTGTAGAAGTTGGCATTATTGAGCTCAGCTCTGAAGAGATTGGCTTTGGAAAGGTTAGCATTAGAGAGATTAGCTTTGGAAAGGTTAGCTCTAGAGAGATTAGCTTTGGAAAGGTTAGCTCTAAAAAGGTTAGTATTAGCGAGGTTGGCTCTGAAAAGGTTAGCACCGAAAAGGTTAGCACTATCAAGACTAGTGCTGTAAAAGTTAGCATTCGACAAATGTGGTCCAACAATACGAGTAAATGTATCTGGACCTAAAGAATCTCCGTAATGAATAATTTTAAGTAGCTTGTCCTCATCAAATGCCTCTGTATCAGGCTCTCCACAGGGATGAAAACAGATCTTGGATTTAGATTTTCTTTCTACTGATAATTTTGGATAGTTTACAGCCTGAGCCTCCGCATGAAGTTTAAACAAGATAGCTAACACGTTTAACCCTGCACAGATATCAATTTGCTTGAGGCCAGTGGAAACATTTTGGTTACTGAGCTGTATTTTCTTTTGCTGTGGTAGATTTTCTGTAGGCCCCAAATTCAAAAACTCTCCTTCACACCAACGCTCATAAAATATATGTAGTCTTTGAAAAAGTTTGACTCGGTCAATCTCACTTTCGTCTAGCAACTCAAACAAATATTCTATAATTTCAACACTTAGACCACTAAATCCCAACAGATCATAGATTTGGCTATACACCGTACGGTCATCCAAAAGAAACCGTTTTTTTCTTTTATCAAGATCTGTCCAGTTTTCAAGTGCTGCCATTAAACGTTCCGCAAACAGATATTCACCAAAGCTTTTATGGGCAAACTCCACTGATCCCCGCTTGTCTCCTTCTCCAGGCCGTAAATAAAACGTTGTCAGTAAGCTATTGAGCGCTTTATCGTCTGATTGCCCAGTTGTTTTCTGTGATTCTTTGAGTAAATCGGCCACAGAATTAGAGCTATCTTGAAAGCGTGCTTTCAGCATAGTCAGTTGAGCGGTTTCATTACCTGATTGCACTACGCATAGCGCGGCCTCCTGTAGCACTTCTCGCAAATCATCCACATCTAATCCAGACAGACGTCGGTTTTCATCCTGACGTTGGTTTTCTAGTACCCAATTGACCGACTCTTGATAGATTCTTAGCTTTGCCTGACTTTCTTGCTGGGCATTTGCAAACATCTCACTAGTTAGCCGACCTTCACGATGGAGTCGCCCTAGCAAGTAGATCAACAGTGGCTCTCGGGCTAGATTGTTGGAAATTTCCTCGGGACAAGCTTCTAAAAATGTACGAAACTGAGTAACTTCTGCTTCTCCAAAGATAGATTGCCAGTTAGTCAACCACTGCTCTCGTAGAGCATCGTCCATTGGTTGAAGTTTGACCCGCTCCAGGCTTTTATTTTGCGTAATGCGTTGTTCGATCCCTTGCAGAGCAAGGGGCCTGCCGGTTACCAAACACTGATGATGGCTGCGTTCTTGAAAATCTGAAACCTGCTGTAGAAACTCCTGTAATCCACCGCTGGCAAGCCCTTGGAGCAACAACTCATCAAAACCATCCAAAATAATTAAAAATCGAGTATTTTTATCTTTTAACCATCCCTCTTTACCAACAAACTCAATAGGCTCTAAATCAGGACAGGTTTCTAATGTCTCCGTGAGATTGTTTTCCACTACACGCAGACTGCGTAGCCGGATAAAAATCGGAATATATGAAAACCTGAGTTTCTGACGCACCCAATCGGCAAACATGCGACAAAACACGGACTTTCCTTGACCTGCATCCCCCTGGATAAACATCACCTTACGAGGGCCTATTCGCTCCAGAATATTTTGCGCCCAGGCATGAATATTTAGAGGTTCTGCATCCATACTCTCCCCTGACTGAGTCAAAGGTTGCACATTAAGGGGAACATAGATGTCGTTAAATGTGACTAGCGGATCACTTTCATCAAACACCTGCTCCTTAGGCAAGGGTTCAATTACATTTTTTAGATAGCTGTCTATACTGACCTGACGATCTTGTTTCTGTTGCCCTCCGATACGATAAAGCTCCGCCAGCGGTTCAATACTTTCTCCTGCCTCAGCGATAGCTTGATACAGATATTGATAAGTCCCCCAAGTTATTTGATCTATTAACCGCTGAACTTCAGATTGACCTAGCTTAGCTTGCTGTAATTGTTCCGAAAGCACCGCGCTGAAATGCTCCGCTAGTTTGGATTCCCTAAACAAACTAGTGACTATTTTCAGCTCACTAGAATTAAGTTTTTCAGCATCCAACCGGGCAATCTGTTTCTCCAACAGAACCTTTAGGGACATATTTGCCAGCTTTTCAGAAATAGCAGTATCTGTAATCTGTTCCAAAACTGCTTCTAAACTCTGCAAGTAGGCCAGCTGTGCCACGATCAACACAGAACTTTCAAACGTAGGTTCGGTCTTGCTGAGACCCAGATATAGTCTCAGGAGGCCAATACCAATAGAAACAAACGGCAGCCCTGAAATGATCATCTGAGCATCAGGGTCGCTCAGAGCCTTAAAAAACGGTTCGACTTTTTCAAAATAGGGAGCTAGCTGGTTTAAGTCAGACTTATGTTCTTCCCACTTTTCACCTAAATCGTGGCTAGCACTAACCGTTTCAATTCCCTTTTCGGCCAATTCCCCCCACGGAATATCTTTTATATCCGTATTGAGAAACTGCCAAAACCCTTTCAAACTAGCCATCAGCAATTCTTGATTAGGAAGAACTGTTTAGACCATAGCCAGCTTTTTCCTAGATCGCAAAAGGATTAACAAGCTGAAATATGGAGAAACATTACTGTAGACCTGAAACCAGAAAAAATTGATGAATTTGGTTAAACAAGGACCTCCCTACAATCCTTTGATTTGCTAGCAGGCCATATCCACCCACAGCCAATGCTCTTACCTCAAAATTCAGATTTTGTAACCGCTAGTGGACACATAAGCCCATGGTCTCGATCCGGCATAGTGTCCAGCGAGCAGTTGTTAAAGTACTTAAGTTGCTAGTTGAGCCAGGTCAGAATTCTGTCTCGACCCAGCAATCATCTACTCAGGACATCTACTACGACTTTTCCGTTCCCAGTAGAATTCGCGAGGCGGGTTTCGGTTACTAGTGTTAGCAATCGAAACCCACCCCGCCTTCGCAACAGCCTTCCCACGAAGAGAAATTTTTATTAACCACAAATAATTTCAAGACTCCACTACGCACCTCCAACACCCCTAGGAATCACCTCATTCCCTCCAGGGGGAGTATATTTACACTAATAAAACTTGGAATCCTTAGGTGGCAAAGTATTGCTAACTTTTTGAGTCTCAACGTGAAATCCCCATAAAGTTTCCAGCCTTTGCCCGTAAAGCCCTTTAGCCGGGTTGTGTCAAACCAAACAGTCTGCGTTATTCCTTGCATAAGTCATGAAAACCGCGCTCCACTGGCTATCTCACACTATCTTCTGGGTCTGGAACATTGCCTTTATTGGCTTTATCTACTTTTGGCTACTGCCAGTGGCAGGACTCCCTATCCTTGAAGCCGCTCGCATGGGCGAAATTCCACCCGCCTTTGTCGCTAGCATTCTTGGCATGCTGGTGGTACCCCCAATCTGCACCGTGGTCGGCGGCAAATGGCTGCGCAAACATCCGATATTACTGATGCGGCTGTTTTACGGTGTGGAGGTGCCCCTATTTGGCCTTTGCCTGCTGCGGTTATTCCTTATTCGTGATACCACTCCCGCCAGCGCCCATATCCTACTGACGGTGTTGGCTGCCATTGCCATGTTTGCCATCGAAACTCTGGCTGGCTATGCCGCCTACCGACCGCGATTGGCCTGGGCACAAATGATTGGCCACAGCTTAATCCTGGTCACTGGTCTGTATGCAGGCACACTACTGCTGCTCTACACCGTGCCTGCCCTATGCGTTCTGATCTACGGCACCATAACGGGACTATTCAATATTGACTGGTGGTGGTGGCTACAAGAAATAGGCCGGATGCTAAGCCAGCCTCACTTAATTCTTGTCGGTTTTCTCTTTCTCGTATTATGGGGTTCAAGCGCCTTGGTGCTTGTTTCCATGCCCTACGTTTTCGTCAATTTTTATGTGCTCTCCTGGCATCGCATTCGTAAAGCATTTACTAAACAGCACGGCCATGGCTGGGCTGTTACTGGCGTTGTCGTTGGCATCAGCTGTTTGCTCTTCGGGCTATTGCAACTGCCCCAGCCCCAGGCCCAAGCCTTTAGCTTGTTAGATGGACCTGCACCGCAAACTCCAGCTGACCGTTTAACCCTGGTCAAACAGTCAGAAACTATTCGCAAGGGGCTAGTACACGGCTATCTGTTCCGCTATCGCTATCTCGGTACTGCTGAAGAAAGCAATCAGCTGAGGGAAATGTATAAGGCGGTTTTTGATATGCCAGAAACCGATGCTCAGGTATTCCAAGACTTTCATAATGGGCTGCTGTCACCGTTTTTGTATAAAGGCGATCGCAACGATGATGCCAAAGCAGAAGCGCTCTACACCAGCTTTTTTGATACGTCCATTCAAAAGGCAGAACGCACCGAAATCCGTAACGCCCTCCAAGCAACCGCCAACCGAGACGAAACCCAGGCTGGTGTGCTTAACCTGGACCAAAAGGTCATTCGTCTGGCAGAACAGACAGTCACTGTAGAAGAAAATGGCGACTGGGCTGAACTTGAAGTTTACGAGCAATACGAAAACAAAACTGCTGACGCCCAAGAGATTTTCTACAGCTTCTCATTACCGGAAAGTGCCACCATTACGGGTCTCTGGTTGGCCGAAGCGAAAGATGGTTCTCGCTTTCCCTTCACCGTATCGCCCCGTGGTGCTGCCCAACAGGTCTATAAAGGTGAAGTTGAACGGGCAGAAACCCAACGGGCAGAAGACCCGGCATTACTGGAACAAGTTGGTCCCCGTCAATATCGTCTGCGTGTCTTTCCGATTCCTGCTGCCGTATCTACAAAAGAACCTGGTGAGCTACACCTATGGATGACCTATCAGGTACTCCAGCAAGACGGTGCCTGGCCTTTGCCCCAGCTCACCGAAAAACGCAATATCTTCTGGACTGACAAAACTATTCATCAGCGGCGGGGCAAAAACGTCCTGGTGAGTGAAGATACCTGGTTTGAACCCACCCTTCAGGCTAGGAAGAAGGCCAAACCCACGGCTCACCAGGTGCAGCTAGCGGAAGGCTATCAGGTTACGGCAACACCGGTAGCCAAAACTGTCGTACCAGGCGGAAAAAGAATCGCGGCTATCTTAGACACTTCCTACAGTATGGATAACGGTGCCCATGCTGAAGCCTTGCAACAGCTTGAAACGATCCAAACGCAAAACACCATAGACTTTTATCGGACAACGGCCACTGGGGAGACCTTGACACCTAGCGACGATCTCAACTCCTTGGACCTGATTGTTCCCTACGGCAGTCTGCAACCGGCAGAGATGCTGCAACAGTTTGAGGCACAGCGCCTACCAAAAACTTACGACGCTATCTTGTTGCTGACCGATGCAGGCAGCTACGAGCTAACGGAAGAGGAGCTTGAGCTACCCAAACTGTCTGCGCCCCTGTGGTTAGTGCACATGGGCCATCAGCTACCCTCTGCCTATGACGACAAACTGTTAGAGGCCATCCAAGCAAGCGGTGGCGGAGTGGCCACGGATGTTACCGCTGTGCTACAGCGTTTAGACAAAAATGTGATCGATGGTTATGAATGGGCTGTGGCCGCCAATGATGGCACTGCTCAGGCAAATGAGTTTGCCCCTGTGGCTGCACGGCAGATGATTCTGCAGCGTAGTCGTACGGCAGACATGACCCAGTTGGAGAATTTGGATGGGGTACACGCCGTTGCTAAGCGGACCCAAATCGTTACGCCCTATTCCTCCATGCTTGTCTTAGTTAACGACCGTCAGCGAGAGCTGTTGCGTCAGGCTGAGGCTGCTGCTGATCGCTTTGACCGTGAAGTGGAGGATGGTCAGGATGATCTGACGGATCCGTCTAACCCACTAAATTCGGTATCTGTGCCTGAGCCGGGTTCGGTAGTGGGCATGGGAATCATCGCTACTGGGTTGATTTTGCTGCAGCGCAAACAATCGGCTAGCAAATAGCGCAAAGGAACGATGTGGTGGCCTCATCACGTCTTGACTATGGAAGGTCTTGAAAATGGCGTTTGCAACTGTAGGTAGTCGTTTGCGATCTCATTCATTCACTAGCGCACATTTACCACCCCGTGGAGTTCCCCTATGAGTCGCCTCCCTGACAATTCAATACAGAGCCCAAAATCACAAACTATCGCTGATACCATCGTTCAACGGGTGAATCAGCTACCTTTACAAAGCCAGCATCAGGTTTTGGATTTTGTGGAGTTTCTGCTGCAGCGCCACAAATTAGATGAGGCAGTGCAACCATTGAATGATGATCTAGAGGAAGACCTAACGCTTTGGGAAGCTGCCACAGATGAGGATTGGCTTGCTTTAGAGGCTCAACTCAGTGTTCAGAAGGATAAATAGACGTTGATGGGCATTGGGAACTTATGGGTATTCGGTCTACTCTGGTGAGGCTGACTATCCCAATACTGACGTTCTATGCCAATTATTCGTGTTGAGATTTTGCCTGGTAGAACCATTGAGCAAAAACGGGAGTTGGTGAAGGTGCTGACTCGCGAGACTGCTCGCATTGCGGGCTGTAGTGAGCAGTCTATATATGTTGTTATTGAGGATGTGAAGAAGGAGAATTGGGGTGTCGGTGGGGAGCTATGTTCGGATAAGTTTCCTGATTAATAGAAGCGCCGGGCTTCGACTCCGCTCAGCCCTCGGATTATGACTCGACTCCGCTTAGCCTTCGGAGTATGACTCGACTCCGCTTAGCCCTCGAGTGTCGACGTTGACTGAGCGGAGTCGAAGTCAACGTTCCACAACTCCTTATTCCTGCCATAATACTAAGGTTTTACTCGACCTTTTTAGCGCACCCATGGCGACCTTCTTACTTGAAGTCGGTACTGAAGACCTCCCAGCTAGTTTTGTTAGCGATGCTCTTGAACAATGGAAAGCGAAGATTCCTGCGGAGTTGGAGGAGCAGTTGCTTAGTCCGGAGAGCATTGAGTTCTATGGCACGCCACGGCGGTTGGCATTAGTGCTGAACGGGATACCTGAGCGTCAGCCTGACCGTGAAGAGGAAGCCAAGGGTCCATCTGTGAAGGCTGCTTTTAAGGAGGGGAAACCGACTAAGGCGGCTGAGGGGTTTGCTCGCTCCCGTGGTGTCAGCATCGATGATTTTGAGATTCGTGAAACTAAAAAGGGTGAGTTTATTTTTGTCACTCAGAAAATTGCTGGGCGGGCGGCTACTGAAATTCTGGCTGAGTTGATACCTCAATGGATTCTGGGTCTAGAGGGTAAGCGGTTTATGCGTTGGGGTGATGGTGATCTGAAGTTTCCTCGTCCGGTGCGCTGGCTGGTGACTCTGATGGATGACCAGGTGCTGCCGATTACGCTGACAAATGGGTCTGAAACGTGTAATAGCGATCGCACCTCCCAAGGCCACCGCGTCCTCCATCCCGAACCGATTACGCTACAGAGCGCCACCGGCTACGTTGACGCCATGAAGTCCATCTATGTGGATGTGGACCCTGAAGAGCGTCGCCAGAAAATTGTGGCTCAAGTGGAAGACGCGGCGAAGTCAGTCAGCGGCGAAGCTATTGTCAACCCAGGCTTGCTGGATGAGGTGATTAACCTGGTGGAGTGGCCCACTGCCGTTGTTGGCACATACGATGATGAGTTTCTGGAACTGCCCTCTGAAGTGGCCATTACCGAGATGGAAAGCCACCAGCGCTATTTTCCACTGAAGTCGGGCGATAGCTTACTGCCAAATTTCATCACCATTTCTAACGGTGACCCGGCAAAATCGGACATCATTGCTGAGGGTAATGCTCGGGTGATTCGTGCCCGCCTTTCAGACGGGATGTTCTTCTTTAATGCTGACCGTACTCAAACCCTGGCGGACTACCTGCCTAAGTTAGAGATGGTTACCTTTGAGGAACGGCTGGGTTCCGTGCGCCAGAAGGTGGACAGAATTGTGGGTGTGGCGAGTGCGATCGCAACCCAACTCAACCTGGACGCTACCCAAACCGAGCTTGCCAATCGGGCTGCCCTGCTCTGTAAAGCCGACCTCGTCACCCAAATGGTGGGCGAGTTTCCTGAGCTGCAAGGCATCATGGGCGAAAAATATGCCCGCCACAGCCAAGAACCAGACGCCGTTGCCACGGCTATTTCTGAGCATTACCTACCCAAAGGTGCAGGGGACAGCCTGCCCCAGACTTTAACCGGTCAGGTGGTGGGCCTCGCCGACCGAATTGACACCCTGGTGAGCATTTTCAGCCTGGGCATGAAGCCAACTGGGTCTTCCGACCCATTTGCCCTGCGTCGTGCCGCTAACGCTGTTGTCCATATCATTTGGGCGGGTGAGCTGAGTCTAAACCTGAGTACATTGCTCACAGATGTGATTGCCAGCTTTGCTGCCGACCGTGATGGCGTCAATGTCGATGAGCTGCAGCACGAGCTAGAGGATTTCTTTGCCCAGCGTGTACAGACCCTACTGCAAGACGATGAGGCCATTGACTACGACTTGGTCAATGCCGTCGTCGGTGATGGGGACCTTGACTACCGTCAGCGCATGCTGAGCAGCCTTCTCGATGCTCGCGCTCGCGCCCGTTTCCTTGAGGAAATCCGCACCAATAGCACCCTCGCCAGCGTCTACGAAACTGTAAACCGGGCGTCTAAGCTAGCCACCAAGGGCGACCTAGACACCGCTACTCTGGACCCCGCAGGTGTTGTTGATGCCAGCCTTTTCCAATCTCCTTCCGAGACAGCCTTCCACGAAAGTCTGCAACAGTTAGTGCCCCAAACCCAAGCTGCTCAGGCAGAGCGTGACTATCAAAAGTTAATTGACGGTCTTAAGAAAGCGGCTCCGGTGGTGGCTGAGTTCTTTGATGGTCCCAATAGCGTACTGGTTATGGATGATGACGCTGCCATTCGCCAAAATCGACTGAATTTGCTGAGTCTACTGCGCAACCATGCCAGGGTACTGGCGGATTTTGGGGCGATTGTTAAAGGCTAGGGAATAGGGACAGGGAGGGGAGTGATTCCCAGTGAACAGGCTTCACAGAACTAAATCTGCTTCATAAGTTTTAGGGACGCATATCCTAGTTAATGTAGGCAACGTTGAACTGTAACGCTTTAGCAGATTAGAGCAGGGCCAAAAAATTTCCTTTATTCTTTACGGCCCACTCTCTACTGCCCACTCTTCCATCTAATCTGCTACATTTACTGACTTGAGATAGCAGGGAATCAACCATGGAATCAGCCAAGCTAGGTCAGTCCGAATCGCAGCCCATTGCCTATGTCATCGGCCTAGGGCTGTCTGGCGTGGCTGCAGCCCGGTTATTGAAAAAAGAAGGTTGGCACGTTGTGGTTAGCGATCGCAACAATGGCGAACGCCAGCTTGCCCAACAGGAGACATTGACCGCTGAAGGCATTGACGTCAAACTGGGTCACACATTCCCTGGCGATGATCCAATGGATCTGGCAGTCGCCAGCCCAGGTGTCCCCTGGGATGCACCTGGGCTAATGAAGGCTAGAGAAAACGGCATTATCACCATTGGTGAAATGGAGTTAGCCTGGCGGGCTCTGAGCCATTTGCCATGGCTTGGTATTACTGGCACCAATGGTAAAACGACCACCACCGAACTTGTCGCAGCCATTTTCAAAGCCGCCAAACTAAATGCCCCAGCCTGTGGCAACATTGGCTACGCGGCCTGTCAGGTTGCCCTCGATCCAGAACCTGACTGGGTACTGGCAGAACTCAGCAGTTATCAAATCGAAGCCTCCATTGGTCCTAAACCTAAAATTGGTGTTTGGACCACATTTACCCCCGACCACCTGAGCCGCCACAAAACCATTGAGAACTACTATGGGATTAAAGCTTCTCTATTAGAACGCAGCGAAAAGCGCGTTCTCAATGGTGACGATCCTTGCCTGCGAGAAACCCTGGCCAATCGTTGGGAAAATAGCTATTGGACAAGCATTGATGGTCCCAATGCCATCATGCCCTTAGTTCCCAGTACCTACATTGACCAACAAGGCTGGGTGATCCATGAAGATGAGAGAATTCTTGCTGTAGATAGCCTCAAAATGGTAGGTCGTCACAATCTGCAAAATCTTTTGATGGCTGTTGCGGCTGCCAAGCTTGCGGATATTCCCAATGAGGCCATAGCAAGTGCGATCGCAAACTTCTCTGGTGTCGCCCACCGGCTAGAATACATCACCACCTGGGAAGGTATAGATTTTATCAATGACAGCAAGGCTACCAACTACGATGCGGCAGAGGTAGGTCTCAGCTCTGTTAATAGTCCCGTCATCTTGATTGCAGGCGGTGCAGCCAAAGCAGGAGACGACACAGCTTGGCTAGAACGCATCCAGGAAAAAGTGGTTCAGGTGCTCCTCATTGGTGATGCCGCACCTCAGTTTAGCCAGCGTTTAATTGATGTCGGCTACGGTCGCTTTGAAGACGTTGGCACCATGGAAAATGCGGTGCAACGTAGTAAAGAAATTGCACTGGGCCTCAAGGCAAAAGTTGTTTTACTGTCTCCCGCTTGCGCAAGCTTTGACCAATATACAAATTTTGAAGCCCGTGGCGATGACTTCAGAAATCAATGCGAGAGATTTTTGAAATAACAGAACAACAATTTACACCCCGTGTAGGGACATTCCATGAAACGCCCCTACACGAGATTAATTTAATCGTCTGGGTCGTTTACCTGCATCAAGGCTATGATCGCCCCTTGCGGATCTTTTACCGTTGTAAAACGCCCCGGTTCAATATCGATGGGGTCCATCAAGGCTTCTCCACCCAAACGATTCACAATTGCTAGAGATTCATCCAGGTCAACAACATTAAAATACACCGCCCAAGTCGAAGGAATCTCTGGAGGCAGCTTTGCCTTATCCATGTCAAACATGCCACAGTTATCGTGGCCCTTCACCTTAGTTGAAATGTAATTGGGTGGTTTTTCATCCACCTCAAGATCCCAGCCAAAAACAGCCTTATAAAATTCCGCTGCTTTCTCTGCCCCTCGAGTTTGCAGTTCTGTCCAACAGAAGGTGTTGACCTCATTGACCAGACCGGCACCATAAAAGTCTTTGGCTTGCCAAAGACCCACAATGGCTCCCGTCGGGTCTTTCACCATGGCCATCCTACCTGAGTCCATAATGTCACAGATGGGCATTTCAACTGTGCCACCATGGTCTTGCCAACTTTTTACAGTTGCCTCTAAATCATGGGCTGTGATGTAACTACTCCAATGGGGCGGGACCTGTTGCATATTATCGGGTCTGGCAAACAGCGCGGCTACAGGGCGCTCACCCTTGAATGCCATGGAATACACACCACCTGTGTCCACCGGCATATCTTGAAACTTCCAGGAAAACAATTCTGTGTAGAACTGTTTAGCAGCTTCCTGGTCGGTGGTCATCAAATCGACCCAGCTGAATACACCATTCTCGTAACTGTCTCTGATACCCATAAGTGTCGTCTCCGGACTCAAGACAATACAAATATACTAATCATAATTCAAGCAAGTGGCTAGGTCCCCACATTACAAAATGTAGAGGCGTTGCATGCAACGCCTCTACATTTAAGGCAACGCCTCTACTAGGGCCGATGGTGCTCATGCCAATGCTGCGCAATCTCCACCCGCCGACATACCCAGACGTCTGGGTGCTGCATCACATAGTCCAAAAATCTTCCGAGAGCAGCTGCCCGTCCCGGTCGCCCTGACAATCGACAGTGTAATCCTACACTCATCATTTTGGGTGCCGTCTCCCCTTCGGCATAGAGCACATCAAACGCATCCTTGAGATACGTAAAAAACTGATCGCCCGAGTTAAACCCCTGATAGGTGGCAAACCGCATATCGTTGTTATCCAAGGTGTAAGGAATCACCAGATGGGGACGACCATAGTCCTGATTCCAGTAAGGCAGATCGTCTGCATAGCTATCAGCATCATAGAGAAAGCCCCCTGCTTCCACCACCAGACGCCGGGTATTCGGGCTCAGTCGGCCTTGATAAAAGCCTAGGGGACGGCTACCGATAACTTGAGTGTGAATTTCAATGGCTTTGCGAATATGTGCCCGTTCAGCGTCTTCGCCCACATATTGATAATCAATCCAACGATAGCCATGGCTGGCCACTTCCCAGCCTGCCTCCACCATGGCTTTGCCAGCGGTAGGATTACGCTCCAGGGCCATCGCCACCGCATAGACCGTCACCGGCAGGTTGCGCTGGGTAAACAGCCGATGCAATCGCCAAAATCCCGCACGACTGCCATACTCATACATGGATTCCATGTTGATATTGCGCACCCCTGGTAGTGGAGCTGCCCCTACGGTTTCAGATAGAAAAGCTTCAGAGGCTGGATCGCCATGCAGGATACAGTTTTCGCCGCCTTCTTCATAATTGATAACAAACTGTAGCGCTAGTCGAGCGTTATTGGGCCATTGAGGATGGGGAGGATTTTGACCATAGCCAATGAGATCACGGGGATAGCCAGCAGACATATAGCAGCAAACCTCGATAGTGAATAAAGGTTAGCCAGAATATTAGCGTAAGGAGAAAGTAGAAACGGATTCTGTATAGATTGTGTACGGAGGCAATCGGGCAACAAAGCCCATAAAGATTCCGTGGTGGTGTCCCAGATTGCATGGCAAAAGGACTATCCTATGGCAGTGTTTAGAAGCAACGCCCCGAGGAAACCCCTATGAGTACTATTACGACTGAAAAACAGCAGTATTTAACCTATTTATTGACTGATGGCGATTCCCAGGTGGCTGTAGTACCAGAGCGTGGGGGCATCGTCACTAGCTGGCAAATCCAGGGAAAAGAGGTCTTCTATCTAGATACAGAACGATTCAAAGATCCTAACCTCTCGGTGCGAGGTGGTATTCCATTACTATTTCCCATTTGCGGCAACCTGGTAGACGACACCTATACCCTTGCAGGCGAAACCTACATGCTTAAGCAGCATGGCTTTGGCCGCACATCGCCGTGGGAAGTAACCCAAAAATCCACCGATGATGGAGCTAGTTTAACTATCACGCTCAAAAGCAACGATGAGACTCGCGCTGTTTATCCTTTTGATTTCCAGTTAGACTTTATTTACACCCTTAAAGGCAATACATTGGAGCAGCGTTTCCGTCACACAAATTTATCTGGCCAGCCCATGCCTTTTTCGACGGGCACACACCCATATTTTGCAGTAGCCGATAAGACTAAGCTCGTCTTCGAAATCCCGTCTACCGATTATAAAATCAAGGGTGGTAGAGATGTGTTTGCTTATAATGGTCGATTTGATTTTGATCAAGAAGAGATTGACTTTGCTTTCATTAATCTTGAAGGACAAACAGCCACTGTAAAAGATGGTGATACTACATTAACCATCTCCTATGACGAGAATTATTCCACCCTGGTTTTCTGGACCGTAAAAGGAAAAGATTTTTATTGTCTAGAGCCTTGGAGTGGTCCTCGCAATGCTATCAATACCGGCGACTTTTTGCTAAGTGCAGCCCCCCAAGAAACTGTGGAAACTGTTATTTCTATGACCCTTAGCTAGAGGGTATCAGGAGTTAGGGGTCAGAGTTCTAGTAGCTCACTGAACCCTGACCCCTAACTCCTAAGCCTGCAAGCTGCCATCTGACACCCATCCGAATTCATTAAACCTGATTAAAATAGACCATTCTGTAGGAGTACTCCCTTGTGGATGCCCTGCGATACCGAGCGCTATCAGTCAGGATTTTGTATGAGAGAAAATTGTAAGTGGTGACAGTCGTTACCAGCAGTACTCAGCTTAATTGCCTGGTGTAATAGGAGCTAGGTGAATAGCTCGGTTAACGCTTGCTTTATGCTCAAAGGGTGTGAATGTTCTAACCATCTGTCTTGCAACTGAAGAGTATTTAAGCAACGTTTCATCTACGCTATGTAGATCCATGATATAGACCTTATTGCCTAGCTGTCGGGCAATGCGTTCCCCTTTTACCGGCTTACCCCTATTATCATTGCCGTACCAAGCTTTGCACACAAAGCCTTCGGGTGGAGGAGTGCAAGCACTACCATCGCGGTATCGAACATGTTTAAAGTCGGGTACATCTTTTAGGACATATTCGCTGAATTCATCTGTTGGTATAGGACTTTGAATAGTTGTTACATTAATTGTCCCCGTAAAATGACCATCTAATGATTTAAAAACTACTTTGTCTATGGTGTCAGATTTAATCTCTTCCACTGTGTAAGATTTGGGAATGACGACTTGATATAAGTTGTGAGGGTGATTATAAAGCGTTGAAGAATTAGATATTAGTTGTGGATTGTCTATGGGTGATTCGGTGTCGGGAATTTGAGCATCACGATCCTGGGTATCGGGAATCTCAATAGTGGGGATATCAGGATTATTGATAGTTGGGTTAGAAGAGACGTTTGTGAATAGTGCGATCGCACCAACGATAACCCCAACACCTGCAATACTCCCCATTAACCACAGAAAGTTAATCGACTTAGACTGTGGTTTCTCCTCAGGAGACAATAACGGTGAGATTTGCTGAACTACAGGTGCTGGTTCAGGCTGAGGGGCTGGCGTTGGTTCAGGTGAGGGGGCAAATTTTGCCTCTATCGGCGCTACATCCACATTTTCTAACCCTAAGACCTGTTTAAACCGATCGAGTTCGCTACGGGTTATTTGGGTAATCGGTTGCTGCTTTTGAACGGCTTGAGTAAACGCAGTTTCATATTGCTGCAAACGTTGTTGATATTCCTGATAAGGATGCAGGACTTCTGCCTCAATGGTGGCCGCCTCATCAGCTGAAATGCCCAACTGCTTTTGTAAGACATTAAGGGTGGAGCGACCAATGGCTGAGATCTCACCACGGCTAGCAAACTGTTCTATTTCTTTGCGATATCGCAGTTTAGGATCATTTATCGGTGCTTGAGCCACATGAATTTTAAACCCTTCTTCTACGATGTAGATTTTGGGCCTCATTGCTGGAGCGGCTTCTTGCACCTTGGCGCTGGCATATTCATGGAGCTCATCAATGGAGATAAACCCATCATTGTCAGTGTCGGCTGCACCAGTTTGAATGCCTTCGATAATAAATCGGGTATAAACCGATAGGGTTTCTTGATCTTGTTCAAAGGAATATTGTGTTGAAGAAGAAGACGTGAGAACGGCCCGACCTTCTCCACCTAGCTGGGTTTGCAGGTCAACCGTATCATCACTTTTAGCCTGCATCCCTTCCGCAAAGGCCCCACTAAAGCAACAGTCTAAAATAATGACTTGCCGTTTACAGCGGCTATTGTCCATGATGTCGTGGAGAAAGCTAGCTGGCACTGCCGTGGCTTTCACCAGCTCGCCCCTAGCATTTTTACGGGTTAGACGGGTAGCAAAATACAAGCGGCCCCTATCGTCTTTAATGCCATGGCCCGAAAAAAAGACTAATGCCAAGTCTTCTTTTTTTCGGCCTGAAAAAATAACTTCAACCGCTTCCTGTAACTCTAGGGGGTCAGGGTTTTCAAGGACCTGAATTTCATCAAAATTGCCTTGCTGCTCCAGGACTTGTTTCATGGCAGCAGCATCCTTAACAGCGCCAGGGAGAGGGGCCAAGCCAGCTTGATACTCACTGACACCTACAATTAAAGCGACCTTAGCCATACTTACGCTCTCTCCCTATGTGATGCTAGCCATTAGGCCGCGATGAATGCCTGAGCCTGTTGAATAGCAGCTTCTAAGTCGGCCCGATTGCTGGCACTGACCTTGAGCTTTTTACCGTTGCCTTCTACCTCCAGCTCAATAGTCTTTCCACCTAGACGGTCGCGCAGAAATTCGAAGGCTTGTTTAGCATTGGCTGCATTGACTTCAGCGGTGAGGACACCCACTAAAAAGCCACCCAAAGACTTATTCCCAATGGGTGGGCTAGGATCTTTGACGCGGGCAACGACTACATCTTCCAGCTCTCGGATTTGTGGCAAGAGCTTATCCACTTCCTCATCCCGTTCTTCGTTGTCTAGTTCGGGGTCATTAAAAATGATGGTGTACTTAACAGTGGCGTCTGTCATGGGTTGGCGTGAAAATTTATTTAATTTTCTAACCCCCACTTAAGGGGTCTCAGGTTGATACACAAAGCATAGTGTGCATTCCCTATTCCCATGTGGAGCAGAGTGAATCTTTGTAGATTGTCTATTGGCTCTAGGCTTTTTTAAATTGTTTGACGGTGCTCAAGTACTGGTTCAAGAAAGGCAACCCACCAATGGCAGGCAGGAAATAGCGAGAGGTGCACAGAACGCCTAAGGCAGCGCCAGTTGCTGCACTAAAGTAGGGCGCGTAAAGAGCAACTAAGGCGGCATCACGGGTGCCGACACCGGCAAAGGTGAGAGGCAACAAACCAGCCAAAATTGCTAAAGGCGAAAGGGCGAAACTTATCACAGGTGGTGCCCAGGCATTTAGGGCCAGGATAAAGAGCCAAATCTGCAATAGGTGCAGAAACCAAACAAAAATTGACATGCCAGCAATGCGGGTGAGCTGGGTAGGATTACCCCAAAAATAATCATGCATTTCGTCCCAGGAGTCTTGAAACGAGGCTAGCTTTTCGGCAATTTTTTTAGGGGCAATGCGGCGCATCGTGGTGAATCCTGTTCTGGCAAACCCTTTGGACCCCAGCATCAAAAGACCAAAAATTAAACCGCCGAGAATGCCCGCAGTCATGGTCCAAAAGAAGGCATCTTTCTGGGGGTAAAGGATGAGGCCAAAAGCACACCACAGTAGCAGCGATAGCATGTCGCAGGCTTTTTCAAAAATGACAATAGATAGAGACAGGGTACCGCTGAGATTACCCCTCTCTTTCATAAAGTAAGACTTAGCAATGTCGCCCATTTTTGAGGGTAGCACCATGTTGAGTACGCTGGCGGCCAAGATTAGTTTGTTGGCCTCCCAAATGCTGAGTTTTGCCTGTACAGGAATCAGCTGCTTTAGCCGCCAACCGGTGAAAAATGTAATGGGAATAACCATACCCAGGCTCACCACCATCCAGAAAGGATCGCACTCTCGGAAAACTTTAATGAGCTCGGGAAAATTGATCTTGTTGTACAAGATCACCAAAATGAGGGTGCTAACAAAAATAGATATAAAACGTTTCATATGATTTTTAGGTGGAGACGTTCCATGGAACGCCTGTACATTGGGAAAATCAGCCTACAATTGCCGTTCAACCTCCAGAGGCTGAGTCGACGAAAGAGAATGCACCTCATTAGTTAAATCTTTCCAGGGTTGCAGCTGACCTGACTGAAATGTACGGCTCATGACGACATAGATAGAGGTCTGGTCACTACCGATACCAGCGGTGAGAACATTGTTCCAGCCGCTGGTAGCCATAAGCTTATCTGTGAGCATCCAATGACCGTCTTGCCATTGAAACGTTCGCTGAAATCGGAATGGAGCGTCATTTTTGCCGGTAATCAGCATCTTTTGCAATAGCTTACGGATCAAATTAGGGAAAAATCGACCAACCGTTAGCATCACCACCCGCAGAATCATTAGATTTAGGGGGGTCATTTGCTTTTGTTTAGCCCAACCTAAAGGGCCTTCGATGGTGATTTGGTTCTCCTGGATGTCGTATTGATAATCGCCGACCAAATGACCAACGGCATTTTTTATCTTGCCGCTGTCTTTTACCTGTAATGAAAACTGGGTATCTGAAAGGACCAGCTTGTTATTGCGGAAAAACTTAAAGGCTCCACCTTTATTTAGGGCCAGGTAAAGCTTTGTGTCGGCTCGCTGGTCGATCAGAATGCGGGCATTGGGGAACCACACGCGCCCCAGATGTGGGGGCTGCGTCGGTGGGCGAACATCGACAAAATCTTTCCAGGTCAGCAAATAATTCCAGGTGTGGTGACCAACAATGTGGTCATCGGCATAGCAAGAGCCACACCCATTTTGCAGACCTTTGAGAAAGCGGTCGTTGAGACTCAGGGCTTCAGGCATCCAGCGACCCACTAGCTCGAAGCCATGGGGGAAATAGTTGTAGGTGTTGCGGCTGGTGTACTCACCGCCATAGGAGCCATCGGGGTGGACAAAATGGCTAGCAAGACGGACACCGTTTGCGATCGCATCCCTTAACCGCTCATCGTTGCGATCGCCCAGGTCATACACCCGAGCCAAACAAGCAATCGTCAGGGTGTGATATCCCGGATCGCAGCCCTCATACTCCTGGAACCATCCCTCAGAATCCTGCCAGGACAGCACCTGCTCCAATCGTTGCTGAATTGCCCCCTGCCATTTCTGCGTATTCAGGACCCGAGAGGCTAGCTCTAAGCATAGAACAATCAGTGCCTGGTGATTGGTCAGACGACCGCTTTCTTGGTGGTGGGCTAACCAATCAGCCCGAGTTTCAAAAAATTTGAGAGCCTGCTGATTCTCCAGTTTCAACAATCGATAGCTTTCTAAACAGGCTAGTAACGAAAACGCAGCTGCCCCACCCGCTCGCTCAAAGGGGAAATAATCATCACAGGACCCATCCGGGTGGGCACTCTTCGCCGCAAACAAAATTCCTGCTTCTACCCAGGTCTTAATATTGGGCTGCTGATAGTAAGGATTATCCGGCAGTGGCATGTCGTAGACCAATGCTAGGGGCCAGACAAACTCCTGGGACATGCCACTGGGAAAGTCAATAATCTTGTATTGCCAATAATTGCGATCAAAGCAGCCGTAGTTAGGACTGTGGGGGTTACGGTCCTGCAATGTCAGAATTTTAGGAATTTCAGCGAGGGCGGCTTTAGCAAATAAGTCTTTCATATAAGCGGGGGAATAAACATAGGGTGCGGTTGAGGCACAAAACCCAACAAGGCAAAGAAATCCAGGAGCGCAGGAGGGTGGGCACCGTCCACCAAAAAGAATAAAGCGTTACCTCATTTCTTTCTCTCGATGCTTGTTCATGTGCTCCTCAATCTCCGACCGTCGCAGACGCAGCTGAATATCCTCCAGCAGCTTCCGGTTCGCCGACATCAAATCGGCAATCAAACCAAAGATCCAGCACTGAACGCCAATTAAAATCAAGATGGCTGAAAAAATCAGACTGGGCACATGACTGCGCCCGGTTTGCTCAAACTCAGTGAGAAACAACCAGATCCAGCGAACACTCAGTAAAAAGCCCAGCCCAAAGGGAATCGCCCCCAGAATCGTAAAAAACGACAGGGGACGATAGGTGATAAAGATGCGCAGAATCGTAAATAGAGACCGCTGCACATAGGACGTAATGCTTTTAACCAGACGAGAGGGCCGCAGATAGCCGTTGGTACGAATAGGGACCGATGCAACCGCCATACCCTTTTGCCCAGCTTGAATGATGGTTTCTAGGGTATAGGTATATTCGTTAAAGACGTTAAGCTGCATGGCCGCATTGCGACTGATGGCGCGAAAGCCGCTGGGAGCATCGGCAACGGGGGTATTGCTGGCTACCCGCACAGCCCAGCTACCGAGGCGTTGCAGTATCTTTTTGATGGGCGAAAAGTGTTGGATTTCCATGATCGGACGCTCGCCAACCACAATTTCAGCCTCGCCATGGAGAATTGGCTCAATTAGCTTAGGAATATCCGCTGCACAATATTGGTTGTCAGCATCGGTATTGACAATGATGTCGGCTCCAGCTTTGAGGCAAGCATCTAAGCCGGCCATAAATCCACGGGCCAGTCCTTGGTTATGGTCAAAGTTGACAACGTGGTCCACCCCCCACTCTTTGGCGACATCCACCGTGCGGTCAACACTGCCATCGTTAATGATCAGCCATTCAACGTGATCCACACCAGGCACCTGCCGTGGCAGTTCCGACAGGGTAACCCCCAGGGTATTTTCTTCGTTGTAACAGGGAATTTGAATAATAAGTTTCATAGGAGATGCCTGTGATGCTTGCCTAGAAGGGGATTTGGCTCGATTTTAGTTTAATAGGGGGCTTTAACCCGATCTGCCAGCTGAGGCGTAGGAGTGCAATACCGATGGCTACCATGGTGGCTGCGATCGCAACTCCAACCCATATGGGAAGACCCACGGCGGGTAAAAACCACCACCATACGGCCACAATCCTTAGCAACTCAGCTTTCGTAAACTCGCCACGCGGTGGCGGTTCGCCGACATTGCTAATGATCTCTTGCACAGGGGTATTAAATGCATCCGTTAACTGTCGCCCAGCTGCACCCCAAATATTAAAAATCGGTGCCTGGGAAGGCTCACTCCAAAGCGACACGGTTTGCATCAGCAAATCCATACTTTGGTCGGAAACCTCAGCAAAATAACGCTGATAGTAGGTCAATAGTATGGGGGCATTGACCAAGAAACCCAACACAATCAGGCCCACTAACGGCATCCGCCAACGCTTACCCAACAGACCAACAGCGACCATCATCGCCGGAATGATGGGGACTAAGAAACGAGGCCCCCAATTCCAACCGTTAAAGTCCCAGCCACTGTGCAGCAGCCAAAAGCTAGCCACAATGCCAAATAGAGCAACAAACTCCAACTTACGACGCTGCCACAATACCCAAAAACCAACAATGGCCAAAATTGTGGGAGGGCAGTACCAAAACAAACCACCGCCGCTACCAGGACTAACTAACTGCCCCAGAGCCCGCATCAAAAAGCCGTCTCCGCCTAACTGCGAGGTGTCTTGCCCCGATGAGGTAAAACTGCCAAACCGGACATAGTTATAGGCCAGAAACAGACCAACACCGATGGCGGTGCCAAGGCAGGGGGCCAAAATGCGATCCCAGCTACAGCGTCGCAGCAAAAAATATAGGGCCAACACCGGACCCAGGAGAATGCCAGCCGGTTTAGCCGCAATGGCCAAGGCAACCAATAACCCGCTTGTCCAATGCTCCCAACGGTATTTTCCAAATGCCAGATAGAGGGCCAGGGTAATGATGAACGCTAAAAGCGGCTCAGCAAAAAACTCACGGGCATAGACCATGGCCGTGGTGCCAAAGGCATAGCCAATGACGGCGATAAAGGCCCCCCGACGCTGCCCTCCCAGTCTTAGAGTTAAGGCATAAATCAGGATAGCGGTAGCAGCTGTTAGCAAAATGTTGAGCACCAGACCTAAACTTGCGGATGTGTACCTCACAGGCAAGTTAAACGCCTCGCCAAGGATCATGCCGAACCAAACAAAGGGCATGGCAATGATGGGCAGTAGTGGATAACGAATAGAGTAGAATTGTCCATCCGGTCCCTGGATGCCCCCTGTTCCTTCAGGAATAGAAAAGTTGCCCTTTTGAATCAGGGATTGGGACATGTGCAACATATCGTTGCCATCCACCCCCCAAATACCTGGTTTGAGGAAGGCCAAATAGATCAGACTAATAGCAACAAATAAAGCAATGGTCGGACACCCAAAAAGCTGATGGTGTTTTGCTGGTGGATCCTTTACCTGGCCAGTCATATGGAAATTTAATTGGTGTTCGCGTGTTTAGAAATCAAAATAAGAACCAGCCTAAATCTTGAGGATTAAGCCAACAGCTTGCTCAAAATTCAAAACTTTCTAATACATGGTGCCCGCTGCCTCAATGGGAGACAGCAGCGGTATCCCCTTTTCTATTAAATCGGATATTAAAAGAATTGATAGGAAGAATGCAGGTGTTCTCATTCTCGCCATAGGGCAATTCCACCCAGCAGCCCCAATACGTTGGGTACAATGGCAGCATTAGGTGGCAGCTTCAGAGTGATGTGCTTGGTTTCACCACCACCGATGTAGAGGTGATCGTAGTTGAATAAGTGCCCAAGGGAATCCATGGCCTTTTGCAAGCGGCGGTTCCATTTTTCCTTACCCACTCTTTCAAGGGCAGCCCGGCCTAACTGCTCTTCATAGGATTCTGCTTTGCGAAAGCGATGGTGAGCCATTTCTAAGTTAGGCACCAGATGACCATTGACGAATAGGGCAGAGCCAAATCCAGTGCCCAGGGTAATGACTAACTCCACACCTTCCCCTGAGATTGCCCCAAAGCCTTGAATATCAGCGTCATTGGCTACTCTCACAGGGCAGTTTAATCGCTGAGTTAAGCGTTCGGCTAAGGGATAGTTAACCCATGATTTGTCCAGATTGACGGCGGTGTAGGTGATACCGTGACGCACCACACCCGGAAAACCAACGGAGGCGCGGTCAAAAGCGGGTTGGTCAGCAGCGAGTTTTGCGATCGCATCCATCACCGTCTCCGGTTTAGCGGGTGATGGGGTTTTGAGCCGTGCTCGCTCCCCCAGGGGTTGACCCGCTGCATCTAGCAGGATCACTTTAATGCCGCTGCCACCAATATCGATAGCCAATGTAACCGCTGCTTTTTGATCGGTTGCGGCTTTCTGGGTGTCAGGTTGATTGGGGGCAGGTTGCTTAGTGGTTAGCATGGAAACTCCTTGGCCAGGTTAGGTGGTAATGGCAAGTGCCTCCTATTCTGCCCCTCGATCACTCACGCCAACGCTGGGGTGGTTCGAACCGATAAATTTCTTCCAAAACTGTTACCCAGCCAGTTGCCACATCGGCCAAAATTTGCTCGCCCTTTTCCGCCGTGGCTACGGTTGCATCCCCGACAACGCCACTTTTAGAAATGTCACGGGTGGTCCAGCTAAAGGGCAGCGCACCTTCCAAGCTTAAAAGCGTTTCATGATCAGGTTTAGGTGGATATTCTTTAACGGCTCGGTCCATGTGAACCTGGTCGGGTAAAATCGCCAGCATCAAACTGGTTTCAGCATCCCCGGCGTGAATACCCTCCTGACGCTCCTGGGGGTTTAGCAGCTGGCCTACCTGGTGGGGCACTTGCCAGACAAAGTGGGGAAATACCCAAAAATCCGGCTGTCTCTGATGGATATCGCGGGCCACAATGTCCAGGACCTGGGGTTGTCCGCCATGGGAGTTAAGGAATACTAGTTTGCGAAACCCAGCACGATAAACACTCTCTGCTACATCTGTGAGCACAGCCATTAGGGTTGACGCTGATAGGGTAATGGTGCCCGGAAAACCCCAGTGCTCGTTAGATTTGCCATAGCAAAGCGGCGGCAGGCAATAGGCCGGAATCGATGGCTCTAATTGCTCCAGGGCACGGCCAATGATGGCGAGTCCCAGGGCTGTATCAACCGCTATGGGCAGGTGAGGGCCGTGTTGTTCAATGGCACCCACAGGTTGGATAATCACAACCTGCTCCTTATCAGCCATGGTGTCGATGTCTTGCCAGGTGAGGTAGGGGTAGAAGCGATGGGATGGAATAGTTTGGTTCATCATATGCGGGGTAGAGACTGTAGAGGCGTTCCATGGAACGCCTCTACAGTCGGAAATTGGAGCTCTTAATTAATTCTGTGCCCTAAGCCAATACACGTAAGCTTCTAAAAGAAAACAAAAAAAGATTGACAATATAATCTTGTCTTCTGTATATTTGAATACAGAAACGAAACGTTCATTCCTCTCCGGATTAATTGCATCTACCAGTTGCGTTTGGTCTTGATGGGAACGGAAGTAGGAAGGGTGGCCATTGACTGTTAGCCATTGACTGTCCAACTGAAGGAACGCGCCTCATCTTAACTCTCTACGCTGATTATTAAGGAGGCGAAATCCATGCAACTGTCTTACCGTGGAGTTAAATACACTGTTCCTGAGCGCAACGTCGCTGTTGAAGATGGTGATGTTGTTCGTTACCGTGGCGTATCTTATCGTGTGAAAAAGGCTGTAGGCTCTGCACATGGTCATGTACATGGTCTAAAGTATCGCGGTGCTCAGGTCCGCTAAGGTTTAGCGTTTCCCTTTCGTTACAAGGGTGCGTATAGAACAGCTATACTGTTCCATTCAATTTGTTTTGATTTCACGGGTTCCTTCTAGTTTGAAGGAGCCTTTTTTATTAGACAATTGAATATCATTCTTGCTTCTTGACCTGGGGTATTATGCTGAGAGCCATAAGTCTGTTGTGCTGTGCTCTCTTTCCTAGCAGGTTTATCAATAGGATTATCGTTTCTTTTGGTTGCCCGCCTACGTTCTGGTGCTAGGCGGAAAGCTTTGTTTGAACGTATCAGTATTCAGCCTGAGGCCCAATTTTTTTCTTACGAAGCTCAGATTGCCAGCGCCATTGCCAATCAGAGCACACTGGTGGATGAGCTACAGACTGAAGTCGATGAAAACAATCGGGTTCTACAATATGCACCGTTGGGGTATTTGAAAATCGATGAGGAAAATCGTCTGCTCTGGTGTAACGCTAAGGCCAGGCAACTTTTAGGGATTGAGCAGACTGACTACACATCCCCCAGATTGCTCCTGGCGATCGCAAGATCCTATGAGTTGGACCACCTTGTTGAACAGACTCGTGAAAGCCAGATTGAGTGCAAAAAGGAATGGACACTCAGGTCGATTTCCCCTGATCCCGCCAATGTTTTAGAAGGACCGGTCTATCCCTTGAGCGGTTACGGTATTCCGTTAAGTCGTGGCCATGTCGGCATATTTCTGGAGAACCGTCAGGAAGCCGTAACCCTGGCACAGCAACGGGATCGCTGGACGTCAGATGTGGCCCATGAGTTAAAAACTCCGCTAACGTCAATTCGTTTGGTGGGCGAAACCCTACGCAATCGGATTGATCCCAGCCTCGTCAACTGGGCCGATAGACTATTGCGGGAAGTGAATCGTTTGAGTGCGTTAGTCGATGACATGCTGAGCCTAAGTCATATAGAACATCGCCAGCAGGAGCAATTAGAAGAAACCGACTTGGTTAAGTTACTACAGCAGGCGTGGCAAAGTTTGGAACCCCAGGCAAAACAGTGGGATAAGCATTTGGAGTACCAAGGGCCTGAACATGCGATCGCAGCCGTTAACAGCGGATTGATATATCGTATGTTGCTCAATTTATTGGACAACGCATTGAAATATAGTCCCTCGCATCAGACTATCCATGTCCATTACCAGCCTTCTGAGAAAGCCGGTATTCAGGGCATGTTACTCGATGTTTTTGACTGTGGTGAAGGTTTTTTAGAAAAAGATTTGGCCTTTGTTTTTGATCGTTTTTATCGCTCCGATGTCTCACGCACTCGTTCGGGGGATGATGCGATCTCAAAAGGCACAGGATTGGGATTATCCATTGTTCAAAAAATTGTGGAGTTTCATCAAGGCACTGTACAAGCTCGCAACCACCCTGAAACTGGAGGCGCTTGGCTACAGGTTTGGCTGCCCAAGTCTCTGAACAGGACAGATGCAGACTATTCGGTGTCTAAGTAACGTGTTCATTACGTAGAATCACTGATGTACACTAAGACAGAGCTTCAAACTTTTCTGTATTAACAGGCTTAGTTAAAGTGCTGTAACATGCACCCGAGGTTGATCTTCAAAAGAATATATTTGGTTGGGAGCATTGTCTAAGCTGTTATTGTCTAAACACGTGTCATCCGACGAAAAACTTCAGAAGCTTCTGTCACAGTGGGGTGTGGCCTCACGACGTCAGTCGGAGTTGTTGATTTCTCAAGGGCATATCACCGTCAATGGTGTTAAGGCCCACATTGGTCAACGGGCCAATCCAGCGGTGGATGATATTCGGATTGATGGCCGTTCTCTCAAACCAGACAATCGTCCAAAGAATCACTATGTGCTGCTAAATAAGCCTCGGGGCGTAGTTTCCACCTGCGATGATCCCCAAGGTCGCAAAACGGTGATTGATTTGCTTCCCCAGGAACTACGTCAAGGCGATGTTCGTTTACATCCTGTAGGTCGTCTAGATACGGATTCTACTGGGGCACTGTTACTCACCAACCATGGCCAACTGACTCAAACCTTGACCCATCCCCGGCACCATATTTCCAAAACCTATCGGGTGAGGGTACAAGGTTCTCCCAATCAGGCCAGTTTAGACCAGTGGCGTCTTGGTGTGAATTTAGCAGGCAAAATGACCGCGCCTGCAGAGGTTAGGGTGTTGCACCCTAACGCCCCTACGTTGCTAGAGATTGTTTTGCGTGAAGGTCGTAATCGTCAGATTCGTCGTGTTGCTGAGCAATTAGGTCATCCTGTCATTAGTCTTCATCGCAGTGCCATTGGTTTTATCTGTCTAGGAGATTTACCGTTGGGGCATTGTCGTCACCTAACATCAGAAGAGACTAAGAAACTCTTGAGTCTTCTCTGATTCACCATTTCCAACAACGTATGCTTGGATCACGTCAGTGTGGTTAAATTGTTAAGAAACATTTTGAACTTATGAAACGGCAAGGCTACACGAGTAAACCGCAGCATGAGCAGTTATTGGCCATAGGGTCTATGCTACGTGATGCTCGTGTTGCAAGTGGTCAGACGCTAGACGAAGTGGCCGGTAAAGTTTTAGTTCGTTCCAGGCTGTTAATGGCCCTAGAAGAAGCTCAAACATCTGAGCTGCCTGAGCCTATCTATATTCGTGGTTTAATCCGACGCTACGCGGATGTGTTGGGTCTTGACGGTAAGGCTCTATCTCAGAACTATGTGGCAATGCCTGCCCTGAAAGGAGGGGGTCGTAACTGGTCCCATGAGTCTGTCCAGCTGCGTCCCTATCACTTGTATGCTGCCTACGTGGCCCTAATTGCAATCTCAGTCAGCGGCTTGTCATACCTCATGCAGCGTGCAATTCCGCAAAATGCCGCTGAGCCCATTGTGGATTCTGCCACTGCTGAACAGTTAGCTCCTCGACAAGCTGCGCCCACGGCACCTGCTCAAGTGTCACCTGAGCAGGCCGAGACAACGCCGGCTCCTAAAGAGCCAATTGTGGTAGATGTCGAGTTCGTTCAACAGTCTTGGGTACGCGTGACGGCTGATGGCGATGAGGCGTATGAAGGGATTTTGCAGGAGGGAGCTGAACGTTCCTGGACGGCTCAAGAGTCTCTGACTATTCGTGCCGGTAACGCAGGGGGCGTGGTTTTGACCTACAACCAAGGAACGGCCAAACCCATGGGTAAACCTGGCACCGTCGTTGAACAAACGTTTACTCCCAGCACACCGGGTGAGCTAGCCAGTTTAGTCTGGTAGTAGCATGCCCCTACTGGGTTATCCATGGTTAATCGGGTTTAATGAATTCGGATTTTATATGACAAGGCAGCGTTGCCGTTACCGTTGTTCCTTGTCCAGTCTGGCTCTCTAGCTGGATGCGGCCTTGGTGGTTAGTGATGATGGCTTTTGCGATCGCTAATCCCAACCCCGAGCCTGCTCCATCACGACGGCTGCGGGCCTTATCCACCCGATAAAACCGGTCAAACACTTGGGGCTGTAGTTCTTTTGAGATCCCAATACCGGTATCGCATACGGTTACTTTGGATGCCTCTTGGCCTTGCCATTGAGTAGTGGCTAGAGTGACGGTCACCTTCCCCTCGGGGGTGTACTGGATAGCATTGCTAATCAGGTTCGTAAATAGGCGAATCAACTGGTCGCGATCGCCAGGCATGGACACCTCAGATGGCATGGGATTATAAATCAAATCTAACCCCTGCCCCTGAGCTACGAGAGACTGTTCTTCAATCACGTCTAATAGCAGTTTATTAAGGTCCAGGTGCTCCCACTGCATCGGTATTAGCCCCCCATCCTGTCGAGCCAGAAACAGCAGGTTGTCGACTAGGCGACCCAAGCGCCGGGTCAACCGTTCTACCACCTGTAGCTGACTGTGCTGAAACTCCACATCCGGCTCAGGATCCGCCAGCGCCACCTGCACATTGGTTTGGATGACGGCAATGGGATTGCGTAGTTCGTGGGAGGCATCCGCCGTAAACTGCTTGAGCTGCTGATAGGACTGGCGTACCGGGGCCATGGCTAGCCCCGACAGGAGCCAGCCAATGGTGCCAGTGGCCACCATGACCAGCCCAGACCAAACACTGAGATCGATTACCAACTGACGGCTGGGTTTGCTCACCTCAAACCAGGGATGACTAACCCGCAAATAGCCCAGTACCTGGTTGTTGATCTGCACTCGGCGGCTAATTTGCCGGAGTACCTGATCGGTATCCTCGCCATCGTTCTGACCATTGTTTGAACGATGTCTAAGATGCACCGTTTCCCCAGCAGCATTTACCTGAAGTGGCAGGTTGCTAGGGACTGACAGGGTACTCCACTGTAGTTGACCGTTGGGGCCAAACCATTCAATGTCAATGTGGTCGTCTTCTAGGGTCTGGGCATTATCGCGAAAGCTATCTTCCACATTCACCTGTAGGGGAGCTTGCCCTTTAACACCTGCAGCGGTCAGCACCCGACCTGAGGATGGTGCTGCGGCTTCGATCACCAATGAGCGCTGCACCACCTCTACCACATGATTTAGGGTGTCATCTACCCGCTCCACCAGCGTATTGCGCACATAGAAGTACACGCCGCTGGCAAAAAGGATCAGCAGAATACCGGTGATGGCCGTGTACCACAGCGCCAAACGGCGGCGGGTGGTCTGGAACATGGGAGATTGTGTCAATGAAAAACCTCAGGATTAAAATGACAGCAGCAGGATGATTCTGTTTTAAGCCTGACAGAAAACATGCTTAACAGAAGCTGGTCAGATAAGTGAGTTCACGACATCATAGATTGTGTAACACTCTAAACTTTTGCTCCATCTGCCCTACTGAACTATGACAGCTCAGCTGACAAAATCTTTTCCCATTCCCATTGCCCTTGAGCAGCAGCGAGCTTTCTTTGCTTCGGGGCAGACTAAACCTTTAGAGTTTCGTCTGGCTCAGCTGGCCAAACTCAAGCAGGCTATTATTGACCGTCAATCAGATATTGTAGCTGCGGCCAAGGCTGATTTAGGACGACCTGAGTTTGAAGCTTATTTTGAAATCGCCACCCTTTCAGAAATTAACCTGGCGCTCAAAAAACTCAAACGTTGGATGAAGCCCAAGCGAGTCAAGTCAACGCTGGAGAACTTTCCGTCGTCGGCATGGGTACAGCCTGATCCGTTAGGCGTAGTCCTGATTATTGGTCCCTGGAACTATCCGTTCCAGCTGATGGTATCGCCGCTAGTGGGTGCGATCGCAGCTGGAAACTGTGCCATTCTGAAGCCATCTGAGCATGCCCCCCATACAGCCAACGTTGTTTCCGACCTGATTGTCAATACCTTTGACCCCAGCTATGTCACTGTATTTGAAGGAGATGCCAGCGTCAGTCAGCAGCTACTGGCCGAAAAGTTTGACCACATCTTCTTTACGGGTGGCACTGCCATTGGTCGCATCATCATGGCAGCTGCGGCGAAGCACCTCACGCCTGTAACCCTGGAGTTAGGCGGCAAAAGCCCCTGCATTATTGATGCCGATATCAACCTTGACCATGCCGCTAAGCGGATTGCCTGGGGCAAGTTTATCAATGCTGGCCAAACCTGTATTGCTCCTGACTACCTGCTGATTGACCGCACCGTCAAAGATGCATTTTTAGCCAAACTCACAGCAGCGATTCGTGAATTCTTTGGTGATGACCCGTCCCAGAGTGCTGACTTAAGTCGTATTATTAACCAGCGGCAGTTTGACCGATTAACCGCTCTCCTCGATAGCGGTGATGTGCTTATTGGGGGGCAAACGGATGCTGGCACTCGCTACATGGCTCCCACCGTGTTGAATAACGTCACTTGGGAGTCTCCAGTGATGGAGGATGAAATTTTTGGTCCCATTCTACCGATATTAACCTACGACCAATTTGACCAGGCCCTGGCTCAAATTAATGCTCGCCCCAAGCCTTTAGCCCTTTATCTCTTCTCTCGGGATCAGGCTAAACAACAACAGGTATTAACCGGCACGTCATCCGGGGGCGTTTGTCTCAACGATACGGTGTTGCATATTGGTGTTCCCGATCTACCTTTTGGAGGTGTGGGACAAAGCGGTATGGGTAGCTATCATGGCAAAGCCACGTTTGATACCTTTTCCCACTACAAGAGTGTTCTCAAAAAGACATTTTTGTTTGATTTAGACTGGCGTTATGCGCCCTACAAGCCAGCTAAGCTAGCCCAGATTAAAAAGCTTGTTACCCGGTAATTACAGAGGAAAACCTACCTATGGCCTATGATTTTGACCTGTTTGCGATTGGTGCTGGTTCCGGTGGCATTGCGACCGCTAGACGGGCTGCCCAGTATGGGGCAAAGGTCGCAGTGGCAGAATTTGATCGCTTGGGCGGCACCTGTGTAAACCGGGGGTGTGTGCCCAAAAAGCTCATGGTGTACGCCTCTCATTTTGCCAGCCATGTGCAAGAGGCCGCAGGCTATGGTTGGACGTTTGAGCCAGGTAAATTTGACTGGTCTCGCATGCTTACAGCCGTCAACGACGAAGTCACTCGGCTAAATGTCATCTATCAACGCATGATTGACAATGCGGAGGTGACTCTCTTTAAGGGCCATGCCCGAATTATGGATCCCCATACGATTGAGGTGGCAGGACAAACAATCACAGCGGAGAAAATTTTGATTGCCGTTGGCGGCAAGCCCAGTAAACCCAACATTCCGGGGATTGAGCTGGCCATCACCTCCGATGAGATTTTCCACTTAGCGCAGCAGCCCAAACGCATGGTGATCTTTGGCGGTGGCTACATTGGCTGTGAGTTTGCCTGTGTCCTCAATGCTTTGGGAACAGAAGTCACCCAAATTATTCGACGCGATAAGATTTTGCGAGGCTTTGATGAAGATATTCGCACCGAGGTCCAAGATGCCATGCTGCGCCACGGCATCCGCATTATTAATGATGAGCTGGTTAGCCTTGAGAAAACCAATGAGGGACTTCAGGTTAATCTCAAAAATAACAACCTGGTATTGACTGATGTTGTTGGTCTTTCTGCCCTGGGGCGTATCCCTCGACTAGAGAATCTGGGTTTGGAAAATACTCGGGTAGAGGTGAAAAATGGAGCCATTGTTGTCGATGCCCATAGCCAGACAGCAGAATCCAATATCTATGCCGTAGGAGATTGCACAGACCGCATTAATCTCACGCCTGTCGCCATTAATGAGGGGCGGGTGTTTGCCGATACCCACTACGGTGGCAAACGTCGGGTAATGAGCCATGAAAATGTCCCTTCAGCCGTATTCACTACACCAGAGGTGGCCACGGTGGGTATGACTGAAACCGAGGCCATGGAGAAATATGGCGAAGTCGCCATTCGGGTGTATCGGTCCCGATTCAGACCGATGTACTATACCCTGCCTAAGCTAGAAGAAAAAACGCTTATGAAACTGATTGTGCATGTGCAGACTGATAAGGTTCTGGGGGCACATATGGTGGGTGATGCTGCCGCTGAGATTATTCAAGGGGTGGCGGTGGCGGTCAAAATGGGGGCAACGAAAGCAGATTTTGATGCCACCGTAGGGATTCACCCGAGCTCGGCAGAAGAGTTTGTCACCATGCGGTAAACAAGTGAATACGGGAAATCGTATTCCTAGTGTAGGGATGTTCCATGGAATGTCCCTACACCAGGAACAATTAACCCCCTAATTTATGATTAGTGCCTCGATATCCTTAGCGTGTGTTGGTAGATCTTTTGTGATGACCTCACAGCCATTTTCGGTCATCAGCACATCATCTTCGATGCGGATACCTCTGACATCACTAAACTGGGCTAGGCGGTCCCAGTTGACGATGTGGGCATAGCGATCGCAATTGCCCTTATCCTCCAAAATGCCCGGCACCTGATAAAAACCAGGTTCAATGGTCACGGCCATGCCCGTCTGTAAAGGCCGATCAAGACGCAGAAAGCCGAGGCCAAAACGGTCACTACGACTACGACCGCTGGCATACCCTGCCAGATCACCCAAATCTTCCATATCATGCACATCTAACCCCAACAGATGACCGACACCGTGGGGAAAGAACAACGCGTGGGCATCTTGTTCCACCAGGTCATCAGGCTGGCCGATGAGAATACCAAGGTCTACCAAACCCGCTGCCAGAGTTCGACAGGCCAAGAGATGCAACTCCCGATATTCCACGCCAGGTTTGGCCGCCTCAATGCAAGCATCATGGGCTGCCAAAACCACATCATAAAGGTCCCGTTGAGTCGATGAAAATTTGCCACCAGCAGGCCAGGTACGGGTAATGTCTGACGCCCAACCCGCCTTGGTTTCTGCCCCCACATCCGCCAACACTAAATCGTTTTCCCCTAGGGCATAGTGGTAATGGTTGTTGTGGAGAACTTCACCATGGACCGTCACAATACTGTTATAAGCACAGGCCATGCCATGGGCCATGATCACCTGTTCCATAGCTGCCCGAACATGGGCCTCAGTCAGGTTTTTTCCCAGTTTTGTTGCCGCCATGCCTGCCCTGTGGGCTGCGACTGAAACCCCTGCGGCACGACGCATCTCATCCAGGGCATAGTCATCGTGACACATGCGTAATTGCACAATAGCCTGGAGTAACGCCAGATCTTGATCCTGAGATTGTTTGGCGATAGGAATCGAGCGATTTAAAAGTTGTTCCTGGTGCACCGCTGTGGCATTATCTTGTACCTTGAGAGTAGCCACCTGATCGCCCACAAAATGTTTTAAGTCTTCTAGGGGCAGGGCTTTGCCAGCACCAATTTTATGGGCCAACTCAGTGCGACTAGGGCTAGGACCATGCCATAGTGCTTCAGCCGGTGTCGCCTCATCCATAAATAACGTTAAGTGCCCATCTGCCATATGAATGACCGCATTTTCCAAGGGCAGCCCTGCAAAATAAAGAAAGTGACTGCTAGGTCGAAACGGATGGGTGTTAGCCGGAAAGTTGCGTGGCGTTGCTTGCCCCGACCAGAGTAAGACCGGGTTATCCAGGTGCTTTGCCAATTGCTGGCGACGGTGTTCAAGGGATTTTGCAAGGCTGGAAGCGAAGGGCATGTTAGAAAACAGAAACGATCAATCCGAAGGGTAGGCAACGCCCACTCTCCTATCGTAACCGGAGCCTTTGATATGGTTAGGTATGACTGATACGGAGTCTGAATCAAAATTCAAAGAATCAAAATTTAAAATTAAAGCCTATGGTGCCTGCAAACGATGCGGAAAAGTTGATCCTAGACCTGGTAACCCCTGTGGAGGCTTTAGAAACAGCGTCTTTAGGGGACTGTTTAGGACGAGTTTTAGGCCAACCCATAAGTAGTCAGCTGGATTTTCCCCATTGGGATAACTCAGCCATGGATGGCTATGCGGTGCGGTACGACGATGTAAAAACAGTACCCGCCACATTGACCGTTGTAGAGGAAATTCCGGCGGGACAGGTGCCTAAATGCGAGCTACAGACGGGGGAAGCAGCTCGCATCTTTACTGGGGGCATGGTGCCCACGGGTGCCGATACCATTGTGATTCAAGAAAATACCCAGCGTCAGGGACCGCAGGTAACTGTATTGACCGCTCCTTCAGCCCAGGCTTTTATCCGTAAGCAAGGTAGCTTTTATCAGGCAGGGGCAGAGTTATTAAAGCCTGGCATCAAAATTGGAGCTGCTGAAATAGCCGTGCTGGCGGCAGCGCAGTGTGTGTCAGTGCCTGTGTATCGACGCCCCCGTGTGGCAATTTTATCCACCGGAGATGAGTTAGTTGATGTAAACCACCCCTTAGCACCTGGGCAAATTGTGGATTCTAATCGCTATGCCTTGGCAGCTTTGATCGCTCAAGCAGGTGCGGTGCCTGTGCCGTTAGGAATTGTGCCAGACCAAAAGGCAGCCACGCGGCAGGCCATTGCTGATGCCCTCAATCAAGCGGATGTCGTGATTTCATCCGGTGGCGTGTCTGTGGGTGACTATGACTATGTGGACCAAATTTTGACTGAATTAGGGGCGACTATCCACATTCGTTCGGTGGCCGTAAAGCCTGGCAAACCCCTGACGGTGGCTACGTTTGGGCGTGGGAAGAATCAGCAACTTTATTTTGGCTTACCGGGTAATCCGGTCTCATCGCTGGTCAGTTTTTGGCGATTTGTACAACCAGCCCTGCGTAAGCTTTCTGGTCTTGAGACCCGTTGGTCACCGACCTTTGTATCGGCAAAGACAGACGATGATCTTAAGGCCGGTGGTAAACGGGAGACCTATCTGTGGGGACATTTATACCTAGGGCAGGATGGCTATCGATTTATCCTGGCGGCTGGTGGCCACAGTTCTGGAAATCTAGTCAACCTCAGTCAGACCAGTGGATTAGTGCGAATTCCGTTAGGAGAAACAATGATTCAGGCTGGTAGTGAGGTTAGGGTACTTATGGTCAGGTAAGTTCGTTAAATGACTGTATAACTCTATCCCTCTCACATTCAGGTTGGGTATATTAAGATATTGCTTGTGTGAATTAGTGCTTTACCATGAATCCTTTTCAGGATGCATTTATTTCCTATGGTCGTGTTGACAGTAAAATCTTTGCGAGGGAACTCTACGAACGGCTAGTTGAACAAAATCGTAACCGTCCCTAGTATTGCTGTTGTGGCAGTAAGGAAGGGGGCTCTTTTCCAGTCCGTGCAGCTAAGCAGGCAAGAGCAAGGAAATCGAGAATATTTCGCCCCTGCGCCTTGAGCGAAGTGGTCACTGTCATCACCCGTACGACAAACTGACTTCCCCGTTGAGATTGAGCACCAAAACTGGCTTTCCTCCAAATCACCGCTGCTCGCAAGGCTCGTTCAGCCGAATTATTCGCCGGTTCCACTCCGATTGTTGAAACAAAGGTCCACAGAGCCGGTTCAACCGTGAGCAACCGTCGGCAGGTTCTGACTGTTTTGGCTAAGGGTGACTGCTCGTCAGAGGCAATTGGCAGTGCGGCGGCTTCGTCTAACGTTGTTTTGAACCCATGTCGTAGATGGGCGACCTGACAGATAAACTGCTCACGAGATAAGGTGCCATCCCGAACCCGATGCCACCAGCGAAATAACCAACGCTGACGACGCAACAGAGCCTCTCCAATTTCATGGGATGCCCCCATCCGCTCAGCCATAGCTGTTAAATCTCATTTGAGATGTGCCCAACACACTTGTCGTTGCTCCAGTGCAATCCAACCATAGGCACTATATAGCGGTCAGAGGTGACAATCCCTCGATAGGATTCACCAATCAACTCCTTAGCAGTCTTTTGAGACCGACTCAGAACTACTTGAAAAAAGCTCACCAGCGGGGTTACCAAACCCCACAGGAAACCTTTCGTCTGCTTCGGATTGCGACCATCACGGTTTCCTTGAGGAAAACTTGTTTCATCGGTGTGGAGCACGGACTGAGCCTGAACATACGCCTTGGCAGTGGTCACCGGATCACTGAGGGCCTCGCTCATCTCATTACGCAAGCGACCCACACTGATCTTCTCCCAAAGTAGTAGACAGTAAACTTAAGCTGCGATGGACTGTCTTAGAGAGAGCCAGTACTTATCCTCAAATTGAACAAGGGAGAGAAAATCAATGGTTGAATGAATCCGTTGTCGATTATAGAAAACCTCAATCCACTCAGCGATTACGGTTTTAGCCTCAGCTTGGTCAGAGAAAATCTGAGAATGCACTAACTCTGTTTTAAGCGTACCAAAAAAACTCTCTGCAACAGCATTATCCCAACAATTTGCACGACGACTCATACTACATTGAATGCCTGCCGTTTGCAAAGCCTTTTGATAAGTAGCCAAGGGTAAAAAGATGCATGTATGTAACGCACTTTTAAGAAGCTAGCTTTGACGGGAATCGAAATCGTTCTGCTTCATAGCCTCCAGCCTCAGCTCTAGCATCAACCCCATCCATCACGGCATAGGCTAGATCGATTTCATGGTCGAACATTTGGCCTTTTAATTCATGAGTTTTGAGTTGATGCCACTCGGTTTCAATCGGATTCAACTCCGAACAGTATTTGGGCAGAAAGAAGAAATAAAGGCCTTGGGCCTCCCATTCGGTCCATTTTGCCTTCACCTTTTTGCAGGTATGAACCGGTCCATTGTCTTGAACAACCACTCGAATTCGTCCGGTCTTATCGAATTGTTGTTTGGCTTGACGCGCTTGGTCATCCATCACAGTGATATAACGGTCTCCATCAAAACTTCCGACGACCAAACCATAGACAAAACTGACCAACGGCTGGAGGAGCCCCAAAATACTAATCCGTTTGCCTCTGCGTTTTGTTTGTTCAAGACGTTTCTGTTCACCTCGAAAGAAATAGCTGTATTCCACAGGCATCCAAAGACAACAGCCCGATTCATCGAGGAGGTAATAGAGATCAATCTCTCCGAGGGCCGCTGACCATTGCAGCATATCCAGATCCGCAAGTTTGGTCGCTTTCTCAACCGGATCTTGTTTGCCACGGTGGCTATGGCGAGTTCGCTTCCAAATCACCCCCCTTTTTTGCAGGAGTTGTCTGAGATGATCAGCACTCAAGGTCACATTGCGTTCTGTTTTCAATTTCTCGGCTAACTGATGGCTATTATAGGTGCGTTGCTCGTCACGTAAGCAATTTTCAAGATACTCCATATCTTCTGGTTGCCAACGGCGTTGGGCACCAGGACGAGGGGCATCCCACAGTCCACCTAACCCCTGCTCTTGCCATCGATGAAGTGTCTCTCGCACGGTCCGAACATTCCACTTGAAAAACGCCGCTATTTTTTCGACATACATCCCTTGATGGCTTAAACGGACTACTTCTGCACGATCTTTAACCCGCTGAGGAACCGTCGTTGCTGTGCGAAGTTCAAATAACGTGCGATCTTCTTCAGGACTCAGAAACACTCGTAATCGGGCACCCATCCCGTAAAGCCCCTTTGCGATAGAATCAACTGCTTTATTCAACTTCACATAGCTGATTTTTTCAAGACTGACCTACTTAGCGCTCTTTAATGACTCTGGCAGTATAAAATAGGGGTAACTATCGACCCAAGGTGGTCAAACCGTACTCATGGTGACGCCCCGAGCTGCCCAACCTACCGTCAAATTTATTGATGACTACTGCGAGTCCTATCGAGACCTGTTTGCTGAAGTCAGAAGTTTTGAAGCCTTCAAACATTTACATGTGGGTCTGATTTCAGAGGTTAAACGAAAATCTTTACCGGCTATCGCTAAAGTTGTTGGTTTGCCTAATTCACAGTCATTACAACAATTTATATGTGAGTCTCCTTGGTCTAGCCAAACCTTCTGCCAGCGAAGATTAATGCTCATTCTCAAAGTTATCGCTGGCAGAAAAGTCACACTGATTATCGATGAAACGGGCGACCGTAAAAAAGGCACCTCTACCGATTATGTAAAACGACAATACATCGGTAATTTGGGCAAGGTCGAAAATGGAATTGTCGCTGTAAGTGCTTATGGGCTGTTGGATGATATTACGTTTCCACTTGCCTTTGAGGTGTATAAACCCAAAGAGCGACTCAAACCTACAGACCGTTATCAGACTAAACCAGAGATCGCCGCTGCCATGATTCGAGAGTTATGTGCGTTAGGCTTTAAATTTGATTTGGTTTTAGCCGATAGTCTATATGGCGAAAGCGGCAGTAATTTTGTGCGAGTTCTGCAAGAACTGAAGATACCTTATGTCCTCGCTATCCGTTCTAATCATGGCGTTTGGTGACCCAAAGAACAACGAGTTCGCCACAACCGTTGGCGAGAGTATATCCGTACGTTCTCGGATGGAAAAACAGAGAAACTAGGACTTACGCAGCAGCGAACTGAATATCAGGGTTTCTGAGTTGTTGAACCAGATAATTGTCAAGCAACCCACGTTTGAGCTGGTAAAGTGTCTGACCTGTTTGGATCGCTAATTGATTGAGCCTGACCCAGACCAACAGCGCACACCCAATGTGGTTGCGCTGAATTCTGGCAAGCCGACACTGACAGTGTTCCAAGCCCGTGGTCTGTTTTCCCTCTCGGTGTAACTGCTCAATGCGCCAACGGTAGCTACACGCTTCTTGTGTCGCCGCTGTTGACTCTTGAGTCCAATCGTTGGTGACGATATAGTCCGTGCGGCGGGTAGACGCCTCAACCCGGAACAGTCTCACCTTATGGTCTTTGGGAAATCCTCTAAGCTTAATGACTTTACCTGTGGATAGTTCGGTCTCGTTCCAGTTCAAACTGTCTACACGTTCATAAGAACCTTGTCCTCCTGAATCATCTACTTTGCGATTTGACTTGAGTGGGCAGTAATAGACTTTATCAAGCGATTCGATGAGTAACAACAACGCCTTGGCCGCATACCAACTGTCCATCAGGACGGCATGAAAAGGTAATTGCTTGTGATACACGAGATTTATTAGCATCTCGCTAACATGGTCAAGTTTACTCTTGCCATCGCCATCGGGGTCATAGATTCGGTAATCAATCAACCAGAACTGATCGCTGTTGGGATTGACATAGATGCAGCTGACTACACCGATGCCTTTAATCACTTGTTTGGCATTACCACTGTATTGTCGACGCACCAAATCGATCGAGAACGAATGCCGTTTGTCGAGAACCGTGTCGTCAAAGAGCACATAGCCATAGATATCTGCCTCGACTTGCGATTGTGTGTTCTCCCAGACCAATCGAGGGGTAATGCGTTCTCGTTTTAAGTATCGATTAATGGTGTCATGGGTCCAGGCTTCGCTATGGTCAGCAAAATTGGTCAGCGTATAGTTGACTTGGCTGATCAGGAGATATTGGCAGTCATCAAGTCGGCTGAACGGTTTCCTCATGCCCTTGATCTTATCGATTTCCCCTGTATTAAGCTATGACTAACTTCCTTTTTCTGATCTGCTTTGCGTAAGTCCTATTGGTATTAACAGTCACACTTTACAGGACTATTTCATTCTCAAGGAAGGCTTACGTTTTGATAAAGCCGATGTAAGTAGGGCTTGCTGAAAAAGTAATCAGTGCTTTAACAGCAAGGAATTTGACCGATTTTTCAAAAAGCTAGTGCAAGGTCGAAATCGCTGAAACCATTGATTTTCCGTAAAATTCTGTTATTTAACCTTGCACCTAACTGAGCCTTTTGAGGCTGAAAGCCTTATCCAGATTCGATTCCGATTTATTCAGCAAGCCCTAAGTAGAGAAGCGGAATTGAACGTAGCGGTGAAAGTATGCTGAAGCAGCTCTTACTTCGGTTGTTTTAGCTATGTCAATGCGGTTGTGCATCAGAAGACTGTAGGATAGGTCGCGAAGTCATGCCGGTAGTCGCAATAGGGACAGTCCATAACACTTCATAGGTATCATCTCTTTTTGTGACGCGTCACACGCTTTTTTGATTCACAAGCTATGATCATAGTAAAGGTATTAACTCCTGATATGAAGTGACAATGTTCTCTATCTCAAGAGAGGACAACGACTAGAGCCTGTTGTGAAATTTCCTAAAACCTTTATTTTGCGTATCAAGGAATGGTATTTGACTGACTTTTAGAGCACGCCCTGATGGTCTCCATATCCTTAATAAGGGTAAGGTTTGCCCAGTCGGGAATTTAATTGAAGTAATCATGATTTCAAAGGAAAATAATTCTTCCTACTCTATTAGTATCAATACCAGTCCCGCAGTAGATTTCTGCATCTGGGTATTAGAGATAGATGGTTTGAATGTAGCCCCTTTTGATAAGCATTCTGATGGAAATGGAAGTCTCCGAGAAACTGGTATGACTTGCCATAGTTGGCAATCGTGGTTAAACGAGATTGTAGTCTTAAGAGATCCTCGCTTGAGTTGGCAAGTGCCATCTCTTCAGACAGAAATAAATAAAAAAGTTGCTACTGATATGGAAATGATTCCTAGGATTCTGGAGATGAATCCCAACATAAGTCCATCTTCAATAAGTGTGCAGAGTCTGGAAGCAAGACACAGGAAACTTTTAGAATGGCAAGAGTCTCAACATCAAATTGCTCTAAATTCAATACCTCAACTGCTTGGAAGATCTAATCTGCCTGAAAGACCCTCAAATCCTGTAGAGTATTGGCGTCATGACGTTGATGTAAAGCTATTGCTTGAGAAGCTATGGTTAGAATACAATTCACGCATTTTTTTTGAACGCAGAGAAACATGTAGATTAGTAGAAAGGGTATTGCAAGAAAGTGGCAATGCATTACAAAATGCATTGCAGCCATACTTGTCTAGTCTCCCTGTGCTAAATTTCAACATCGTTAACTATGTTGAGCCAGTGGAGTATATTGTTCCTCCAATCTCAGCATTAATTGGAGATAAACCTAGTTCAAATAATAACGATGACCTTTTACAGAGAATAGTCTATTTGGCCAGAAATTTAGCTGAGTTCCAACCAAGCTAAATAACGGCTGTACAGGTAGATAGCCTGATTGACTGGCAAAAGTTGTGTCGTCGTGTATCGCTGAGATACTTGTCAGCGGGTCAACAGAGGTCAACAAGGGGGAGCCAGCATTCTAGAATCAGATACGACTCAAAACTCAAGAATGCTGTGACAAAAACTCCCACCTCCACCATGCCTTGATGAGTTGGTTGGCTCAAGGTGACAACTGGTTGCATCTGAGCCAACTGACCACGGGGCTGTGGATGGTGGCAGCTTTGATTCAGGCCGGTGAAGTCAACCTGACGTGTTGGACTCCTGCCTTCCCCAGGGGCGCTAGCAAAGACGCGTCAGACGATGGCTCGGCAATAGCCAGATTAACGTCCACCGACTCTACAAATCCATCATCCAAGCAGTGCTCGCCGATTGGCAGGAAGATAGGTTCTACCTCAGTTTGGATACCTCGCTGCTTTGGGACGAGTACCATTTGGACGAGATCAAACGGGTAAAGTCATGTTGGTTACGGCGAACGATGACAATACCCTTAACCTGTGGGATACCGAGGGAAAACTGCTCAGAACCCTGAAAGGTCATAAGGATGATGTGATTGATGCCAAGTTTAGTCCTGATAACGAGTTTTTGGTTTCCATTAGTGCTGACCGTACCGCTAAGCTGTGGCAGCTGACTCGTTCTAATGCACTCAAAACACTTACCCTAGACTTTGGAGATATAGAGTCCTGGCAACCAATCTCAGACCTTATTAACTTTAGCCCTGAGGGCAAGGTACTTACTACGATTAAAGTGGACAGAAGTGATGAAGAAGAGTCTTCTATTCAACTCTGGCGTATGGATGGGACGCCGATTAAACAACTAGCCACTGTCCGTGATATATATTCTCAGCGCTCCTTCTTTAGTGAGGACGGCAAAAGGCTAGTTGTGCTTGGCGATAATGTCACTACCCTATTTCAGAGTAACGGTAAGCCCATCAAGCAATTGTTAGACACTGATCGGTCAGTGCAGGTAATGTTGAGCCCCGATAGTCAATGGGTGGTCACGGCGGAGCGTAATGGCCCGGTGATTCTCTGGCAGGCGGAAACGGGTATTCGAGTCGTTACCCTTGCAGACGTTAGCAAAGGCACGGCAAATATTAGCTTTAGCCCCGATAGCAGTCTGATTACCACATCTGACAAAAAAGGAACTGTCAAGCTGTGGACTGTTGACGGTTCTCTAATCAAAAGCTTTCCAACTGGCGGTGAAAATAGCCCTACCCAGGTTGTTTTTAGTCCAGATAGTCAACTGTTTTTGACTGTTGTTAATCCTTCGGACTACGGCAGTGACAGTTATGGTCCTATCAGTCTCTGACAGCGAGATGGCACTCCCATCAGTAATGCTTTAATTAAAAAAACTGATCATACGACCCTACGCCAAGAGCGCCACAGACTGACAACAGAATTTAGCGCCGATAGTCAAACCTTAGTCACCCATTTCAGCAAGGGGAATACGAGTGGTCCCATTCAGCTTTGGAGAATTGATGGCACTTTAATTAAAGACTTAGTTCCCAAAACCGACGCTACCAATAACTTTCAAATGTCTCCAGCAGGCTCAACAATAGTGACTTACCAAAATGAAGGCCCCGTTGTTCTCTGGAAAACTGATGGCACCAAAATTAGCGAACTTACAGACAAAGGCCAGGATTATCAATTGGTAAACTTTAGTCCTGATGGTCAAATGCTAGCCCTTTTATCTCAAGCAGCTCTGCAACTCTGGGATGCGACCACTGGCAAACTGATTACAGAATTTGAGCATTCAGCGGCCTTCAAAACCCTGGCCTTCAGCTCTGACAGCCAACGGTTGGCCGTAAGTACTACCGATAGCCTAGTTCACATATGGAAGCAAACTGAGCCCCAGCTTTTTGCTACCTTAGCGGGTCATACCAACCAGGTGGATTTTTTAGAGTTTAGTTTTGACAACCAGCAACTGTTCACCGTCAGTAAAAATGAGACCGTAATTCGTCGTTTAAAAGAACTGAAAGACTTAGAGACATTGACCGATCGTGCCTGTAAACAGGTGCAGGCCTACTTAGTTACCCACCCCGAAAAGTTAGAAAAGTTGGAAATTTGTCAGAACGATGCGATTAAAACGGCGGCGGCTCCAGCTTGGGAACGGCGAGGAAAAAGTTTAATGGCCGAGGGCAATGAAGAGGACGCACTCAAAGCATTTCGTAAAGCCGATCGCTGGCAGAAATTGGAGCTAACCCCCGAAGAGAAGGCCCAAAAGGCTAGCTTGATTAATCAAGGGAAAGAATTAGCTGCTAAAGGTGAGGTTACAGCCGCAGTTTCTAAATATGATCAGGCCCTAAAGTTGGATCCTATGGATGCCAGTCTAAATTTTGAATCAGAACTACGGACTAATGAGCTGGCTGCTGAAGCATTGATTAAAGAAGGAGACGACTTGATTGCGGCAAACAACATGTCAGCAGCCGTTGAGAAATTCGAACAAGCCCTGGAGTTATCCCCTGATAGCTTAAAAACAGAAGCAGACCTATACGCGAATCAAAAAATGGCATCGCTACTCTTAGATAAGGCTCGAAATCTTATGTGGGATGGTGATGAAGCTGAGATTTCGGACTCGCTTGACCTTCACGCTGAAGCAGTTAGCCTCGACCCCGACATAACTGTGACTTATTTCGACTATATAGACTTTTGCGCTAGTGGTAGCATTTATGGCCTTGCAGAAAAAGTACTAGGGCTTTGCGAGCATGCAGTAAAACTTACTCCAGATTTTCAGAAACATTGGCCAAGATCTTTTCGGGGCTTGGCTAGGGCGCAAATCGGGGATACAAATGGAGCCTTGTCAGACTGGGAATTTGTTCTCAAGAGCGAAGATGCTCTAGACGACTATCCTGAGTATTTTAATAACGCTTCAGACTGGGTGGAAACCCTACAAAAGGGCGAAAATCCATTTACCCCTGAAGTTCTAGCCGAATTGAAACGATTGTGGTGAATCTGCTTGAGTTTGAATCATATCAAAACTTGTAAAATCAGCATTACAAAAAATGTCAGGTCTGGGCCATGGCGGCTCGCCGACGTTTGTAACGGCCACAGCCGACAGTGAACTCAAGGCAGGGGTAAACGGAAAACCCTTTTGTGGGGGGCTTTCCCTAGATGTTGACGGCTATCGATTTACCCTGGCGAAAGGAGGACATAGTTCTGGAAACTTAATTAATCTGAGTCGCACCAATGGCTTAGGCAGGGTGCCGCTTGGGGAAACCCTGATTCAGGCAGGCAGCACAATTAAAGCCATGGTTTTAGGTGATGTGTAATCTTCTTAAGCAATTGTCTTGATAAGATGCTCAGGGGACGAACAGTGTAGACAGGGCAAGTAAGACATGGTGTCTTTGTCCTTTAAGTTGGATCACTTTAGCGAATAGCGTATACACTACTGAGTCATTGCGCTAAAGTATCGCCATATTCAGCGTATTCTTTCTCTGGCTGATCTGTTTATGAGCTCCAAACGCAATCGTCGCCGCCCGTCTAAGCCTATTTCTGTGCCCCGCAGTCGGCCTCAGCGTATGCCAGTGCCGCCTACTCGTCCGGCACCCTCTCCGTCCTATGCAGGGGGATCTCCTGTAGATGCGGCTCCTGCTGAGACTGCATCCCGGCCATCTGACTTAAAGGGAATGGTGGTTTTTAGATGGGTTGGTAGCTGGCAGTTTCTATTGCTAACGACCTTGATGATTCTGGCAGGCAGTTTGGCCTTTGCGGTAACTAGCTTGTTTCGGATGCCGAACCTGCCCAACTGCCGAGCGATTTTTTGGCCCACGGCGTCGGCAGCCATGCGCTTGCAGTGTGCTGAATCCTATGCAAATCAGGGAAGCGTGGATTTCTTGTTAGAGGCCATTGCCCTGGTTGAAAGGCTACCGGATGATCATCCGCTGCGGGCTGAGATCAATGCCAAGGTGGAAACCTGGTCCAGTGAAATTCTAGAAAGGGCTGACGATCTATTTCATCAGGGAGAGCTTGAAGCTGCGATCGCAACCGCCAATAAAATTCCGGCCAATACAGCAGCAGCAGATCAGGTTGAAACAAATGTTCGTCGCTGGCAGAGGGTCTGGGGAGAAGGCTCAGAAGTCTTTGAAAACGCCAAAGAAAAGCTAGTTGATGGCAATTTCAAAGAGGCGTTTCGCCTATCAGTTTTGTTATTAGATGTCAACAATGACTATTGGTCAGACACCAAATATACCGAGCTGACTAAGCTTATTGCCATGGCGCGGGAAGATAGTCGTAAGCTCGGCAAAATTAAACGCCTCGCCGATAAGGGAACGGTCAAAGGCTTTCAAGATGCCTTGAAACTCCTGGCTTCCATCAAGCCTGAGAGCGTGCTCCATGATGAAGCAAAGGCTGTGAAAAAGACTATCGCTAAGGACATGCTACGGTTGGCTGAGAGATTCTTAGCTCGTCAGCAGCTACCCCAGGCCGAAGAAATTTTAGGGGCAATTCCTAGAAATGAAGGGTTAGATCAGGAAATTGCTGATTTTCAGGTCTTTACAGAAGCCTATCGGCGCGCTTGGAGTGGTGATGCCCTGGGGTTAGATTCTGCCATTACCCGCTTACAAAGTTTAGGCAAAGATCGGCCACTCTATGATCGAGCCCAGACGTTGATCGGTCAGTGGCGTTCCGAGATTAAGGCCCTGGCCCAATTGGATATTGCTCGTCAAATTGCGGCCCAGGGGAATATCAATGATCTGCGTTCAGCCATTGTTGAAGCCAATCAGGTTAATCGCGATAATCCTCGCTGGGATGAGGTTTCCGACCAGATTGGCCAATGGGAAGATCGGGTGGAAACAGCGGAAGATTTACCCATTTTGAATCGGGCTGACCAGCTAGCAGCTGTGGGCACCCCTCAAGCACTGCGCCAGGCAATTCAGGAAGCTCGTAGAATTGAGTCTGGTCGAGCCCTGACGGATGATGCTAAAAAGCGCATTGACGGTTGGCAAGGACGGATTGAAGCCATTGAAGATCGGCCCCTGATGGATCAAGCCCGTCGGCTGGCGGCAACGGGAAATTTGTCGGGTGCGATCGCAACCGCATCTCGTATTTCTCCAGGACGTTCTCTCTACCAAGAAGTCCAAAACGATTTAGCAGTCTGGCGTGACCAGCAACAAAACCAAACCCTGATGCAGGAAGCCAAAAGTATTGCCCGTTCTGGCGCTGCCAATGACCTGGCCCGTGCCATTGTTACGGCTAACCAAATTCCTGTCAGTAGCAGCCAATATACGGATGCGCTGCAACAAATCAACCGCTGGAGTTGGGATCTCTTAAATCTGGCCGACAGTGAATCTCGCAGTAATTTAGATCGTGCCATTAAGCTGGCTACGCAAATTCCCTCTCAGGCCGAAGCGTATACGACTGCTCAAGCAAGAATTCAGACTTGGCAAGCGGCGAATCAACCGCAAGAAACAGACGTCATCGAGTGGACTGAATCAGAGGCTGCACCTGTGTTTTTAGAAATGGATGAGACTGTTGACGCTCAATCTTTTAGATAATAACATCTGAGAAAAGATGAGAAGCCATTCGCGGGATAGAATCGCTAGATAACTGGCGCATTTCTACGTTTTTTGGGATCAGAAAATGGGAAAGGACCCGTAAACTCCCCCACATAAACCGTGTGGGACACCAAAATATCTTGATGCCATAGGTGTAGCTGGTAAGCAGCAGGTTCCATGACAAAGGTTCCTGCTGCGTCAGGTTGGAGATCGAGAACGACCTGGTGAACCAGACTGGACTGGGTGCTAGCGGTGGTCCCGGCCCACTGGCAATGAATACTACGGTGCAGATGACCACAGCTCACACGCACAATCTGGGGATGGTGGCGGATGAGATTTTCCAGCTCTGTACGTCCCTCCAAACCGATATTGTCCATCATGGTAATGCCCGTCGGAAACGGCGGGTGATGCATAAAGAGAATGGTGGACTTGGTGGTATCAGCGTTGAGTTGAGCCTCTAACCAGGCGAGACGGCCAGCATCCACCAGACCACTTCCCTTACCAGGAATAGTAGTATCTAGCAAAATCATCCGTACTGGATAGTCTTCTAGGGTGTAACTCAAATGCCCTAGATGATGATGGGGTAAATACGTATGATGACTAAATACTTGTTTTAAAGATTCTCGGCAGTCGTGGTTTCCTGGTAACAAATAGATGGGGGCATTGAGCTGCGAGAGAATGATTTTTAGTTGTTCGTATTCAGCTTCCGTGCCTTGATGAACTAAATCTCCTGTGGCAATGACTAAATCGGGTTGAGGGTTCAAGTCGTTGATATGGGTAATGGCATTGGCCACCAGGGCATTGGTATCCACCACACCGTAGGCGCGATCATCAGCTACTTGGACATGGAGATCACTAATTTGGGCAATGAGAGTCATATTAAGTCGTGGGTTATGCAACACATCATAGGAGATCGCCAGGCCAGTTGCGATCGCACAACCTAACAATTTCACCACTCTGATTATCAAAAATCACCGCTCCTAGCTGCAACGGTCCTGGTGCCAGATCAAAATCTACAGGTGCATCCGGCTGATTTTCCTTAGACAGGAAATATCGATTGCCCATGCCCAATACTCCACCCGTAGGTCCATTCATACCCACATCGGTCACAAAGAAAGTCTTCTGGGGTAGACGATATAGATTTAACGTCGGTTCGTGGGTGTGGGTGCCCATTATGGCCATCACCTGACCGTCTAAAACGCGGGCCAGAGACCATTTTTCAATGGGAGTATTGGCGTGGTAATCGATAATAATTAAACTGTTTTCTGAAAATGTTTGAGCCTGAAAATAGTCAAACGGTCGCTGGGTGTGATAGCGCTTCCCAGCGGCAGTATCGCCAATCAGGTTCACAACGGTGACTAGTTCCCCGCTCACCTCCAGGGTGATATGCCCACGTCCGGGTAAATCATTGGTCACGTTTCCGGGGCGCACTATTTTTGGATGAGCCATCACAGCATCGGTATTAGGCGCATCCCAGGAGTGATTCCCCCCGGTCAGCACATCTACCCCTGCCTCGGTTAAGCGAGTGATCACATCTAGAGAGATACCGAACCCACCCCAGAGATCCTCCGGATGACTAACAATGGCATTTTCCATATTGGCAATAACCAAATCAATGGAGTGCTCTTGTCGCCAGCGGGGGATATCGGTGACTAATTGGTCAACTGCCTGTTCACCAACAATATCACCAAAAAATAATACACGCATTTTCAGACAATATAAGAAAAGGAGAAGCCGCATGGACGACATCTCAGGTGAGGAGACAATCTGGCTTCCCCTAAAGAGTAAGAGTATGTGAGAGTAAGAAAGAATAGATGTCTCCCTGTCTGAGAGACATCTATTTCAAAGGAACGCTTACTTCACCAGGTCCTGAGCCTGATCAGCCGCCTTGGTAATCGCCGCTTCAGGGGTTTCCTTACCAGAAACAACCGCCTGTAATGACTCCTTGATGGTGTCAATAATCTTCAGGTTATTCTCACCGGGGAAGGAGTACCAGCGGAAGATGTAAGGAATCTGATCAATAGACGCCTGGTAGTTGGGGTTAGCCTCGTAGAATGCTTCGTCAACGGCTTCTTTGTGCATGGGCATATAGCCAGTGCCGTTCACCATAATGTTGTTACCAATGGGACCAGCGGCAAACATGGCATACTCGTAAGCGGCTTTGGCTTCTGCGGGGTCATCGGTAATGATCACAGCGGCATTACCACCGGTAGGTAGACGACGTTCGCCACCTTCATCCGTGGGGAAGAGGGCAGTCTTGAGGTTAAAATTAGACTTCTCTTGCAGGTTAGCCAGGGAGGAGGTGGAGCTAAAGTAAAACCCTACTTTGCCACTGACAAAGGACTCAATGCCCTGCTCACGACTCCAGTCCTGCATCACCCCTTCATCCACAAAGCTACGGAGCAGCTGAGCGGCTTCTACACCGGTTTCACCACCGAAAGTGATGTTGCTTTCACTATCGTCCATCATGCTGCTGCCCTTGGAGTACACCAGGGCTTGATAGGCCCAGTTACCCGTAATCAGGTAGTCATACCACATGCCAGTGACGTCACCACCCAAAGCTTGAACTTTCTTAGCTGCTTCGATGACCTCAGGCCAGGTTTGGGGAGGATTCTCAGGATCAAGACCGGCTTGCTCCAATAGCTCTACATTGTAGTACATGATGGGAGTAGACACGGCAAAGGGAATGGCATACTGCTTGCCGTCGAATTCTCCCAAGGCCATCATATTTTCATAGAGACCACCGTCGGTCCAACGGGAATCTGCCGCCACAAACTCACTCAGGTCACTGGCATGGCCTGCATCTACAAACTGACGCACCTGGTTAATGCCCTGGAAAGAAATGGTGGGGGCCTGTCGCTGGGTAATGCCCACCAGGGTACGCTGGGCCAGTTCTTCGTAGTTCGCCAGGGGAGCTTGGAGGGCGATGTCGATATTGGGATTCTCGGCCTCAAACTTTTCGATTGTCTCCCTGTGTACATCGGTAAATAGATCACCGTAGGGATAAGCCAAAGTGATGGTAACGGGGTCTTGACTATCAGCGGCGGCTGTGTCAGGGGAGGCAGTATTCTCGGAGGTAGTAGTAGCACCGCTGCAGCCAACAGCTAACAGCATCAGTGTGGCGAGAGCACCACGGGTTAATGTTTTTGCTAACGGTAGAGTCATAATCAGGATTCCTTACAACAAGTTAGTCGGAGATTATGCAGGAACTCAAAAAACAGAGGAAACACAAAGGCAAAGACACCAGATATCAGGCATTAGAGTAGAGATACTGCTAAGACCGGGTATCAACTTAATCTGGAAAATGTTGGTTGGGTAAGGTGTTGGGTATCGGGTGTTCGAAGACCTATTGACTGGCATCTAGCAGATTTTTACTTGATGCCCGTCATGGTAATGCCCTCAATAAACCGACGACGGGCAACTAGAAACGCAATGGTGAGGGGGGCCACAATTAGGGTGGCGGCGGCCATCATTGCCCCCACGTTGTCGCCACTGTCCCCCCCCTCAAAAAAGGTAATACCTAGGGGAGGGGTAGCCTTTTCCCAGTCATAAATCACCAGCAATGGCCAGAACAAATCGTTCCAGTGGACCACGATGGAGAAAATGCCAAAGGCCGCCAGGGTGGGTAACGAGAGCGGTACAATCAGATTCCAGAGAATGTACAATTCATTGGCCCCATCTACCCGAGCCGCGTCAATCAGATCTTGGGGAAAGGCTTTGAAGCTCTGGCGGAAGAGAAAAATGCCAAAGGCGCTGGTGGTAAAGGGCAAGATCAACGCCCAAGTGGTATTGATTAATCCTAATCTACCCATCAACAAGTATACCGGGATGGCGGTCACCTGGGGAGGAATCAGCAACACCCCCAACACAATGGCAAACAGCACCCCCTTCAAGCGAAAATCTTTACGGGCCAGAACATAAGCTGCTGGAATGGTCGTGAGATATTGAAACAGTAAAATCCCCAGGGTAACAATGGCCCCGTTGACAATAAACGAGCCCACATGGGCGTCAATAAAGGCTTCAGTGTAGTTGGCCCAATCCCACTGCTGGGGGAATAGCCTGATCTGAGCGTTATAAATTTCGTTCTCTGGCTTGACCGACAGACTCAGCATCCAGATAAAGGGGGTGAGCATGACCACCCCACCAATGGCCAAAATAAAATGCAGAAAGAGTTCGTGCTTTTTCATCAGAGGCTCCCTAACGGTAGTGGACGTATTTTTCAAATACCCGCATCTGATACATGGTCAGCAGCAGCATGATGGCGAAGAACAGTGTGGCGATCGCAGATGCCAATCCTGTCCTAAAAAACTCAAACCCTTCACTGTAGAGGGTATACAGCAGAATCTCACTGGCGTTGTTGGGGCCGCCTTGGGTCAGCACCTTCACCGTGTCAAAAATCTGAGATGACTTGATGATGGTGATGATAAAAATAAACAAACTGGTGGGACCCAGCATCGGCCAAGTAACGTGGCAAAACTTATCCCAGGGAGAGCGGGCACCGTCAATCAGTGCCGCTTCGTACAGCTCTTTGGGCACATTTAACAACCCGGCAATAAACAGCACCGTGTAGTAACCCACCAGCTGCCAGATGGAGATAAAGCCAATGGTGTAAAGCACCACGCTCTGGTCGTTGAGCCAGTTAATGGGGGTGAGGCCAAACAGTTTGAACAACTGGGCCACCATGCCAAACTGGGGATGCAAAATCCAGGACCATACCTGGGCCATGGCCACCAGCGTCGTGGTTACGGGCAAAAAGTACACCGTTTGCCAAAAGCCTTGAAAGCGATTTAACCCATTGATGGCCAGGGCCAGTCCCAGGGCCAGGAAGAATGACACTGGGACGACAAACAGGTCTAACTTGAGGGTATTGATCAGACTTTTACGATAAACCTCATCTGTAAACAGTTCTTTGTAGTTGTCTAACCCGATGAGGTCAATGGAGGATGACCCCAACTGCCAGTCGGTAAAGCTAATACCAATGGTGGTCAAAGCAGGTACTACAAAGAACACCAGCAACAAAAAGAAGGCAGGCAGCAGATACAGGGGGTAAATTATCCAGGGGGTGCGATCGCGACTCTTCACACGAGTACCTACGCGATCGCGACCGGGAGCAACCAGGGTCATACGCTTACCTCCTCTAGCACAGTAACTGTGGCCTGAGAAAGCCGGAAGCCATCCTGGTTAAATAGCAATGCCTGGGACCAGTCGGGTTGTAGATGAACAGTATCGCCCGGGTGCAGTTGACGCCCCACCATAGCCGCCACCCGAGCCACTAATTTCATCGGCTTTGTCGTATCATCCCCACTATTTTCCACTTCACCGATGGGATGAACAATGACTAGAAACTCGTTACCCAGATTTTCCAGGATGTGAATGCGTCCAGTGAAGGCATCTCGGGCCTGAGTGGGCAACAACCTCAGGGCTTCAGGCCGTAAACAAAGTGAGAGGGCCTCGCGCACCGGCACAGCAACACCATCAATGTGTTTCGGCACCCCCTGCAAATGATTACCAAAGCCATAAAGCTCTCCAACGGCTGGAGAGCTTACTGCCAGGGTATTAATTTTGGGACTGCCAATAAACTCAGCCACGAACAGATTGGCAGGGTTGTCGTACAGCTCACTGGGGGCAGCAATCTGCTGAATACTACCCTCATGCATCAACACCACTCGGTCCGACATAGTCATGGCTTCACTTTGGTCGTGGGTGACATAGATAAATGTGCCCCCCAGCTGCCGCCGTAGTTCAATAATCTCCGCTCGCATATCTGCCCGCAGCTTGGCATCCAGGTTAGACAGAGGCTCATCCATCAGGAACAATTGGGGCGATCGCACCATGGCCCTGGCCAGAGCAACCCGCTGCCGCTGGCCTCCAGACAGTTGCCCTGGCTTACGTTTTAATAGCTCCCCCAGGTGCATCAGGTCAGCCGTTTGGGGAACCTGTTCTTGCAGATGGGCTTCCAGGGTTTTACGAGCTTTGAATAGGTGACTAATAATGGGAATGCGTGTGAACCAGGGGGCCTGCATCCTCAGAGGAAAGGCAATGTTCTCAAATACACTCTTGTGGGGATACAGGGCATAGGATTGGAACACCATGGCAATATTGCGCTGAGCTGGGTCCAACTCATTGACGGTCTGCCCTGCAATCATCACGTCACCCTCGCTGACGGTTTCCAAACCAGCAATAATTCGCAACAACGTGGTTTTACCACAACCCGATGGTCCTACCAGAGAGACGAATTCTCCATCGTCAACGGTGAGATAAATATTGTTCAGGGCTTGACTGGCACCAAAATATTTGGAGATACCTTGTAGCACAAGATTAGTCATCGTTTTGGGGGAGTGCGATCATAGATGCTATGCCCAGAAACAGACCAAACATCTATGTTGTATAGATGTTTAGACATTAATTGTCGAGCATTCAATCCACATCAAGAGAACTTTAAGTTTGGATTAAGGTATGTATTTCAAAGAAAGCGAACGCTGCCTGGTAAAGCCTATGAATACAGACCATAGACTGTGTCAATGGCTTTGATTGAAGAACTTGAATAAGACAATTTTCTAGTGGACTGTCAAGACTAAGATTTAGGATAAGCCGTGGGGCGAGTAAAGAGTGCAGAGAGGGCACTCCTTTACCCTTTACTCTTCATCAATACATAGTCCTAATTTTTAGTTTGACACAGTATTAGCCCCAACTCTTTTGGTTACTTTAGGGTATTTCCCTTTAAGAGCTTTGGCCTGAATATCAATGACTTCCACCTGATGCCACCAGTCATCCCCAACATCAAACCAGTACCCAAAGAAATCTCCCTAACTGAAATTCATAGAAATGTTCTTCTTATCGATCAAAGGCACTAAACAGGAGCTTGTGTAGGTCCTTAAGGGTGTGGTCACCCTTAAGTTGAATGATGCGTGAGTTTCAGGATTATCTTCTATAAACTCTTCTGTTACTGGGCCTCTTCTGTTACTGAGCCATCAATGATGACGACATACAGAACAAACAATATTTCATCCGATTGTTTCGTTGCTTTTGTTTTACTAGCGATTATTATTGCTCTGTATTAAAACATTAAGGCGTTAGATACAGGAACATATACAGCAGGGGTGATTACGGAAAGTGTATGAATGTTCATAGCTTTACGAACCGAATGGTATTTGATGTCTCATAGCTAAACAGTCCATCTTCCAAGTGACGAGATTTAATCTCAGCTTTGACCAGTTGCTGATCAACAGCCTGTTTCAAATAGCGTTCAGGTAGTTCTTCCAAGGGTACCAAAGGTTTAATTTTTGTTGGTGTGCGGTACAGTTTCACCTGCTTGCCATTGCTCAACGGAATCGCCTCAGCACCGTTATCAATCAAATATTGAGTCACCTGGGCTTTCAAGGACTTCACCGTTGCATCCAAGGCATTGCGCTGAGCGGTCAACTCTTCTATCCGAGCCTGCCACTGTACTAGATCTTCTACGTCCTGAATATCCACCAGGTCCGGGTCGTCCTCTAATGAACTATTGGCTATTTCCTTAATTCGTTCCAGTGTGGCCAGACAGTCACCCAGAGCACTGTGATCACCCTCCAGGGCCTCAACTTTGGTAGCGCCCCGAAACCGTTGCCATAACCGCATGGCACATAGGATATCGCCAGTGTGGGGTGTATCCCTACCGTGGAGTATGGCAGTGGCATCCAACATGGCCATATCAAAAACAGCGTTATAGGCCACTAAGGTTTTACCATCCAGGTGCTCCACCACCTCATCATGGATTTCAGGCCATGCGATCGCACCCTTTGCTTTTAGCACGTCCCTTGTCAGTCCATGAATCGCCGCCGCTGCCGGTGCAATGGCATGCACCGGGTCCAGAAAATAGTTGCACAAAGTAGCCCCCACCGGGTCAATGATGGCAATTTCCAAAATCTCCGCCGTCTTACCTAGACCAGAGGTCTCAGTATCGAGAATGACGTACCGATCTGGATTTGCCAAAATTGCCTGGGCTGTTTGGATAGCATTGTTTCTCGCAGCAATAGGCGTCATAGCTAGATATCCGGTTAGATGTCTGTGGGTGACTAACTATGTATAAATCCAACTATAGAACCTATACCGACATCTACAGAGAATCTACATGTTGACTTGACACTCACTATCTACGCCCTTATGTGCCCGTGCCAAGGTCACCTTCAGCTATCAGGGCGGTTAAACTGAAACGTATAACGGAGAGGGAGGGATTCGAACCCTCGGAACCTTGCGGCTCACTCGATTTCAAGTCGAGCGCAATCGACCACTCTGCCACCTCTCCAGGTAAGATAGCTTGCTGACAAGCGCCAGAAGCATCAGCTAGCCATGCTAGCCCAAATTCATCACTACGTCTAGAGGGGGGATAGTTTTTGATGTAGAGCCATAGAGATATTCTTCAGATACGATGGTGTCTGTGTTATTGACCCAAACCAAACGGACCGTCTGGACAATACCGTGTTGCATTGTCACCAGGGTAAAGCTGCGATGCCGGCCACTGTTGGTTTCAATCACCCGAGGCACCTGGGCTCCGTTGATATACACCGTGCCGTAGTCGTCTACCACTAGACGCTCTCGCAGTCGGGTTTTATCATGCCTGAGTTCGTGGTGCATATGGCCAAAGGTAACCAGGGCTACATGCCGGTTAGATTGCTGTGCATGGGCGATCGCATCTGCAAAATCCGGATCGCCATAGTCACCGCCGCTACGTTTCCAATCTCGGCCACAGATATTATGAGCCTGGCTGCCAAAACCGGCTGGACCGTTGTGCCCCAAAAAGATGAGCGTGTCTTGTCGTGCTGCATCTACTGATGCACAGATTTTAGCCGTTGAGTCGGCAAAACTTGAAATGTTGTATCGTTCTCGATAAAACCGTTTGTAACGCCAGTTCGCACCGCCCCAGCTAAATGGACGTGCACCGACTACAGTCAGATTGCATTGGGGCACCTCCAATTTGCCAAAGCCGACATGGGAGCCACCCAAAGCGTCTAGCTGCTGTTGGACACGGTCCTCTTTGGTGTGATCATAAGGACTTTTTTTGCGGTTTTGCCGACTGGCTGTGTACCAGGCGTCGTGATTACCCAGAATGACAGCCTTAGGCACTGAGACAGCGGCTATCTGGCGGACAATGTCGATCGCTTCATTGCCAAAGTCACCGACAAACAGGGCCAGGTCTACGTTCAAAGCTTGCAAAGCATGGGCATCTGCATCGTTCCATTGGTCATGGACATCGCCGATGATAGCGATGGTTGTGGGATTTGAGATCGCGCCAGCTTTATTTGCCTCTATCGGCGTCATAAATCATTGTTTAATCTAAACATGTTCTGATTGGTCCAAGGTGCTTTTAATTCCGATGACCCAGCTGATTATTTTTACCGACCTCGACGGTACGCTACTCAACAGCGAGACCTATGATTACGCTGCGACCGTACCTATTATCCAGCAATTAAAGTCATTAAAGATCCCGGTGGTACCGGTCACCAGCAAAACGCGAGCTGAGGTCTCTACGCTCCGTAAAGATGTGGGGCTGACGGATCCATTTGTGACGGAGAATGGCAGTGGTATTTTTGTTGAAGTTAATCATAATCCCTTCCCTGAACCGCCAGGAGAACAGGAGGCAGACTATTATGTAGTGGAGTTGGGCTGTCCCTATGTCCAAGCGAGAGCTGGTTTACGGGTAATTGCGAATGAGTTACGTCATTCCTTACTGGGATTTGGCGATATGACGATTACCCGATTGCAGAAGTATACGGGGCTTTCGGCTAACGATGCGCAAGAGGCTAAGGCACGCGAATTCAGTGAGCCCTTTATCACCCCTAAAGCCCTGACCGCAGGACAAATCGTTGAGGCGGTTGAATCCATGGGGTTCAAGGTCGTGGTTGGTGACCGATTTTCCCATTTGATTGGACCTGAAGCTGGTAAAGGGAATGCTGTGAAGCGTTTGGTAGAACTTTACCAAAGTATCTTGCCACCTGAGGAAACCATCGTCACCATTGGCTTAGGTAATAGCCCGAATGACTTAGATATGTTAGAGCACGTGGACCATCCAATTGTGCTGCCAGGGGTTGAAGGACCCCATCCTCAACTAGGAAATCGTAGTTGGGAAATTGCGCCATCACCGGCCCCCCAAGGGTGGGTAGAGGCTGTGACATCCATATGCCAGCAGTTTGATGTGATTTTGAAAAATTAGGGAATGCACACTTAAGCTGGGACATCTTCTGGGTTATGCGGGGGGCAGTAGTCAGTGAGGCACTGTTCTCTGGCCTCGACTGACACCTGATCCCTACTAACTCCTGATCTCTGCTCCCTATAAAACAATTGCTCTATCTTGAAACCAACTACTTATTGAGGGCTATTTAATTAAGACATACAAAAGACCCTGCTGACATTTATGGTTAAAATAACTATAATTAAGTCACGTTGCAATTAAAATCAAACTAAAACTAGGCACGAGTTTATCTCTATGTTCACAATCGCATCAGCATCGGCCACGTTACCTAAGGATCTGTTTAGGGCCATTGAAGACTTGAAAAAAGAACTCAATGCCATTGTGTTGGCCCATTACTACCAAGAGCCTGACATCCAAGATATTGCTGACTATATTGGGGATTCGCTGGGGCTATCTCAGAAAGCGGCGGCCACTGATGCTGAGGTGATTGTGTTTGCTGGGGTGCACTTTATGGCGGAGACGGCCAAAATATTGAACCCTGACAAGTTAGTGCTGTTGCCAGATTTAGATGCAGGTTGTTCACTGGCGGATAGCTGTCCGCCGACAGAGTTTTCCAAATTTAAGGCCGCCCACCCTGATCATATTGTGGTGTCATATATCAATTGCACCGCTGAAATTAAGGCCATGAGCGACATTATTTGTACCAGCTCAAATGCCGTAAAACTTGTGAACCAGATTCCACCGGAGCAGCCAATTATTTTTGCGCCTGACCGTAACCTAGGGCGCTACGTTGCGGCCCAAACTGGACGCGATCTAGTGTTATGGCAAGGCAGCTGCATTGTGCACGAGACCTTTTCAGAGAAGAAAATGCTGCAGCTCAAAATGGAATATCCCAATGCCGAAATTGTGGCTCACCCTGAGTGTGAAGAGGCCATTTTGCACCACGCCCACTATATTGGTTCAACCACGGCTCTGCTCAAGTATGTAGAAAGCAGCGAGATTGAGCAGTTTATTGTGGTCACAGAGGCTGGCATTATCCACCAGATGGAAAAGCAGGTACCTCATAAGTTATTTATCCCTGCCCCACCCGATGCTAATTGCCAGTGCAACGAGTGCCCCCACATGCGTCTAAATACCTTGGAAAAGCTCTACTTAGCGATGAAAAATCGCACCCCTGAAATTACGCTGCCTGCGGACATTCAGAAAAAAGCGTTGGTGCCTATTCAACGTATGTTAACGATGAGTGCTTAGCCATGGATGTTGAGGTTTAGCCCTTCAAATGTTCTCGCAGCTGGTACGTTAGCAGATCAACCACATTACTACCCTGGGCTTGATTTTGACCAAGGGCTATTTGGGCTGATTGCTCAATCCGCTGAACGGTGCCACTCGGCAGCCCTAGCAAGTCTACTAACTTTTCATAGGTGGCTTGTTCGTCTTGGTTGATCAGATCTTCATCTGGTGTTCGAGCACTAGCACTGATCACCTCATAGCCCAGGCGTAGGACAAATTCCTTTTCTGCCTGAGTTGTGATGTTGGGGACTACCTCTTCTAGGGGAATATCCTGTACTAAATAACCTTGGAGTTCCTGTTTAACGGCCTCTTGAGCTTCAGGTGTATTGGCAAAAACCTGACTAAAGTTAGTGAGCATGACATCAGCCTCTTCTTTGGCTAAGTTGCCATCAGCCCATGCCAGTGCTAGCACGATGCGGAGCAGATTCATTTGACGAGGGGTAATAGACGGAGGCAGTTGAGTACCCATGAAGCTTCACTGTGTGGCACGGCATCTTAAGTATCTGCCTAACTTTAAGAACACCTCCGTGGGGCAAGATTTTTTTCAATATGTCGCAATAATTTGTAATCAGACTGATGCATCAGGGGGCATCAATTTGAGCTGGGAGATCTTGGTTAGTTAGGGCTCAGAAATCAGAAATCAGAAATCAGAAGCCAGTACCCTCCTGACTCCTGACCCCTGATGGCTATTTTGTTGGGAGCTGTCCTGATGTGAGTTGATACCCTATAACTACTTCTGTGCCAGCTGAGTCAGATGATTAAACCCTTTTAACTGAAGTGTCTGGCCATTATCACTGATGACAACCCAATCCTTTTCATGCAGCTTTTCCATAATCTTGGTTGCGTCATCTTTAGGAATATTGGCAATGGCGGCTAGATCATCAATCGTCAGGTTGAAAATTTCTGGAGCAGCGTTTGTCTTGTCGCCATAGGCTTCGGCTAGGGCGACAAGGGTATGGGCTAGCTTTACCGCCATGGGCTTGCGTCGCCGCTGAAAATGACTATTGGTATGGCGTAGTCGCTGTACCATCATCTGTAGCATGCGATGATGCAGGTGATGATCTTGAAAAAGGGTGTCGATGAAGTGCTGAGCTGGAATGCTTAGTAACTTAACCGGCGACAGAGCGACGACGTCCGTGGAGCGGGGGGACTCATCCAGGATGGCCATTTCCCCAAAGAAATCGCCTTTACCTAAAACGGCTAATGTAACGTAATCGCCACCGGTGTCATGGCGTACTTTAATCCAGCCAGCCACAATCAGGTAGATAGCATTACCCCAGGAGTCTTCCATGAGGACAGTGCGACCGGCTGGATACGTAAGTTCGGTGGATGCAGATAAAAGACCCGTTAAGGTTTCAGGATTTGCGGCATTAAAGAGTGGAAATAGTTCACTTAGGAGATCGGGCCGCATGGACTTTTTCAGGGTAAGTGTAGTCATATAGTAGATCTACGCGTGAGCAGCAATGCCACAAAAAGCAGGGTGGATGTATTTTCTTAGATACTCTCTGTGTTTGTTAAAAAATCGATAAAGTTGAACAAATAACTAGGTAGGGTTACGGAAATAGCTGTTGGACATCAACGAGCGATATTCGTAATTTTCATTACAGAGGTTAGGAAATGTGACATCCCATAGTCTACCCAGCTGAGGTGCGTTATACACGTTATCTAGGGGGAGGGGTCACAGCCTCAATGGGTGAGGGCCAATTGGGGAGTATGCTAAAAAAAATACATCCTGGTTTGGTTGCTGTCAGTGTATTTAAGGATTTTATTAGCCAGTTGGAATAAACGAACCGCCAATGGCTATTCCTTGCTCAGAATTTCTAATTTACAGCAAACGCTATCCCTAAAAAAATCCCAATGAGCCGATTAGCTCATTGGGAATATAGATGACACAAACGTGTCAGAGGATTAAAAAAGGGAACACAAACCAGCCAAGTGTCAAGCAAAAAATCGATAAGATTAACTGCAAACTTGCTTGTTGTATTTATATGTCCTTAGTTTAGTCGGATAAATTAAGGGGTGTTTACGCAATATAGCTGAAGTTTTCTTGATAAAACGGCTGAAATGTTGAGTTCGAGAACAGACAATGGGATGCCAATGCTGACGACGCTACTTAAAGCCTTGCCTAGTGGGCATATTCACTCACGTAGCTGTGCTGGGTGCATTTCTAAATCAGCAACGGCAAAGTTTGCCTAGCTGCTAACTGGCAAACTCCTTTATAGATGCTTTTCTAGGGTTGCACTAAACTCGCTGTAGGGCTTGGCTCCGATGACGGTGTCTATCTGTTCCCCTTGTTTGAAGAATAGAACGGCGGGAATACTTTTGATGCCAAATCGCTTAGCAACGGGCTTATTGGCATCAATATCAAGTTTGGCAACTGTAATTTTCTCACCGTACTCTTCTGCAAGCTGATCCATTAATGGGCCAACGAGTTTACATGGACCACACCAAGAGGCTGTGAAGTCTATGACAACTAGAGGCTTACTGGTAATGAGATTGTCGAGAGCGGCTTCATCGGGGATGTAGTCGGTGGCCATGGTGGAAATGCTCCAAAGGTGCAGAATATTGCGATCGCAACTCCTATCATAACCATAGATGGTTACATTCACCTAATCACAGCTACTTTCAGCTATTCCTTGTAACATCCCTCGATGAAACCGTTTAACTGCAAGGGCTTAAACAGCCACGAAGTTCACCAATTTACCTGGCACCACAATTACCTTTTTAATCTCCTTGCCTGCAAGATGTTTTTGGGCAATGTCCGATGCGCGGGCATACTGCTCTAGCTCATCCTTGCTAGCACTGGCAGGAACGGCAATGGTGCCTCGGGTTTTACCCTTAATTTGGATCACTAGGGTAATCTCATCGGCTACCAAGGCACTTTCCTCAAAGGTAGGCCAGCTTTGGCGGTGAACCGACTCGCTAAAGCCCAACTTTTGCCACAGCTCTTCGGCAATGTGGGGCGCAAAGGGGGCCAAAAGAAGTACTAAGGTTTGCACACCCTCAGCATAGACATCACTGTCTTGTTGTTTGGCATCTTTGAGAGCGTTGCTCAGCTTCATCAGCTCAGACACGGCTGTGTTGAACTGGTAGCCTTCCTCAACATCTTCTGAGACTTCCTTAATAGCCGTATGAATAGCCCGCCGCAAGTCTTTGTCAGCCTTGTTGAGACTGCTTTGATCCACATTGGTAATCCGTCTTTTGCTGCCATGGGTCTCTGCAAAGCCGTTTACCAACAGCCATACTCGATTCAAAAAACGGAACTGACCTTCCACATCGGCATCATCCCATTCCAAATCTTTCTCAGGTGGTGCTTTAAAGAGGATAAACATGCGGGCGGTGTCGGCCCCATACTTGCCGAGCACCACACGGGGTTCCACGCCGTTATACTTCGACTTGGACATTTTTTCGTAGAACACCTGCAGTGGGTCGTCGGTTTCAGGATCTTTGGGCTCGTTTAGATCGGCGATGTCGCCAGGGGCGATGTACTTACCAGTGGTGGGGTTTTTGTAGGTGATGGCCTGCACCATACCCTGGGTCAACAGTCGCTGGAAGGGTTCGTCAATGGAGACGAGGTTGCGATCGCGCAACACCTTGGTAAAGAACCGGGAATACAACAGGTGCAAAATGGCATGCTCAATACCGCCCACATATTGATCTACTGCGAGCCAGTCATTCGCCTTGTTTTTTGCAAAGGGCAACTCTTCATTCTTGGCATCGGCATAGCGCAAGAAATACCAGGACGAATCGATAAACGTATCCATCGTGTCCGTTTCTCGCTTGGCATCTGCGCCACAGCTGGGGCACTGGCAATTAATCCAGTCGGTCATCTTAGCTAACGGTGAACCACCGCGAGCACTAAATTCCACATCCTCAGGCAAGACCACGGGGAGCTGATCGGCAGGTACGGGCACCGTGCCGCAACTATCGCAGTAGATCATGGGGATGGGCACACCCCAATAGCGCTGGCGAGAAATCAACCAGTCTCGCAGACGATAGTTGGCTGTGCCTTCCCCCTTATTGTTATCCTCTAACCACTTAATTGCGGCAGGAACACTCTGGCCTTCCCCTTTACCCGCAGGAATCCCGTCCAGAGGACCCGAGTTAACCATCACGCCATCGTGGGAATAGGCTTCCTCCATGGAGTTCGACTCCAAGGCTTCTCCCTCGGGTTGCACCACCACATGGATCGGTAAATCAAACTTACGAGCAAACTCAAAGTCTCGCTGGTCATGGGCAGGCACTGCCATAATTGCACCAGTACCATAATCCATCAACACATAGTCAGCAATCCAAATGGGAATTTTCTGGTGGTTAACTGGATTGATGGCATAGCTTCCAGTCCACACGCCAGTTTTCTCACGGTTTTCAGCAGTGCGATCCATCTCACTCATGCCTGCTGCCGTATCTTGGTAGGCCTTAATGGCATCTGTCTGGTCAACTGTAGTGAGTTTTTCCACCAGCGGATGCTCCGGAGACAGCACCATAAAGGATGCACCCCAAAGCGTATCTGGGCGAGTGGTGTAAATTTTGATATCGTCACCGTCCTCAGTGGTAAATACCACGTGGGCTCCAGTGGACTTACCAATCCAGTTGGCCTGCATAAGCTTGACTCGTTCGGGCCAGCCATCAAGCTGATCGAGATCGCTCAACAACTGGTCAGCGTAGTCCGTAATTTTGAGGAACCACTGACGCAACAACTTACGCTCCACCTTTGCACCCGAGCGCCAGGATCGGCCTTCACTATCAACCTGTTCATTGGCCAATACAGTCTGGTCGATGGGGTCCCAGTTAACAGCGGCTTCCTTTTGGTAAGCCAAGCCCGCTTCGTAAAACTGCAAGAAGATCCACTGGGTCCAGCGGTAATAGTCTGGCGAGCAAGTAGCCACTTCCCGTTCCCAGTCATAGGAAAGACCCAACTCTTTAAGCTGCTCTCGCATTTGGCCAATATTCTGATACGTCCATTTGGCCGGAGGAATGCCACGGTCAATAGCCGCGTTTTCTGCGGGTAGACCAAACGCATCCCAACCCATGGGATGAAGCACGTTATAGCCCTGCATGCGACGCACACGAGCAATGACATCCGTAATCGTGTAGTTACGCACATGCCCCATGTGCAGGTTGCCAGAAGGATAGGGGAACATGGATAGGGCATAGAATTTTTTCTGCCCTGGGTTCGCAGGTGTCTTATCTAGCCCCTGCTCTACCCAATGCTGCTGCCATTTTTTCTCGATGTCTGCTGGATTGTATCGAGACTCCACGTTTGGTTTCCCCTTCCTAATAAATGTTTTCAGTTAGATACATCTGCGGATGCCCACTTTCGGCAACCTTGCAGAATTGCATAATCAATTCTAGTCGTCTGGTGACCATCTGGATGGAATTGGAACTGCATCGAGCAAAAAAGTTTTGAGTGGTTTGGCAAGTAGTCGTTGAATGTAGGCGTTATCAGAAATGATACGTATCGGTGAGCTAAAGGCTAAAAATTGGCTTATCAGCTATATAAATGGAGGTTGTTGCCGATCCAAATCATGATTCCATCCGGCAAATTTTAAGTAGATACGTTTCAAGTAGATACGTATATGACGGGAGTGGATGATGCCAATGCGTTCACCGCCGCAATTCTGTTTTAAGGTATGCGCAATGGGAACCTTCGTTGAATCTAGGCAAGATTGGATTAATTCTATAGATGGGATAAATGGTTGAGGGTACTCATCTCCTAGAGAGAAGGGTTTAGGATGAGAGTCAAGTCAAGATTCAGATTATCTTTCAAGTAATAATCTTCTGGATTTACATGCACGATACCTTCTAAACATAAGAATGCCTTACAACCAAAATCTACATTAATTGCTCGGCTGGTTAGCCTTTATTCCTGTTACTTAGCTTTGGCCTCGTTTCCTATCTATCTATGTCAGTCAGCATCAACGATCCGATCTCTAAAGTTACTTCTAATTTAGTACCCGACTACATTCAGGAGCGGCGTGCTGTAGTCTTTCTAGTCTTATCAGGCTTATTCCTTGGCACCTTGGGAATGCTGAATATTCTTGGAATTAGCCGGTTTGTCAACATTTTCACTTGGAATGATTTTGCCATTACTGTGGCCGTAGGAGCACTACCCTATCCGCTTACATTTTTATGTACTGACCTAATTTCTGAACTATATGGTCGTAATCGGGCCAATCAGGTAGTTTGGGTAGGACTGTTGCTTAACCTATGGGTTGTATTTATTGTTTGGCTGGGGGGGGTTTTACCAGGGTTTGAAGCAGTTGATCCCACCACAGGGGAATTGGTAAAGGATGCAGCTGAACGTCTTCCCATTTTCTTCGAGATTCGGAATCTTACCTTTGGCACAGTAACAGCCTCAATGATCGCATACCTAACGGCTCAGTTTGTGGATGTGCAGCTGTTTCATTTTTGGAAAGAGTTAACCCAGGGAAAATATTTGTGGTTACGAAACAATGGCTCCACATTGATCAGTCAGTTGGTGGATACGGCGGCGGTGGTGCTGATTACTCATTTTTTTGCTGGTGTCTTGCCAATTGATCCGACCCAGGATCTTTGGACTCAGCTACTGCTGTTTATTGGTTATGGCTATGTATTTAAACTGGTAGCAGCCCTATTGGATACGGGGCCATTTTATCTGTGCGTGTATTGGTTATCGAACTACCTGCAATTAGAGTCTCCGGTCTTTAGAAAATCATTTAAGTGAACAGCAACTAGCGATCCCAAGTTCACCTAGAAGACACCTGATCAGGCATCTAAATTCTTGGAGATTTCAAAGCAATCAAACGCATCACTCACCAGGGGACTCGAACGCATCACTCACCAGGGGACTCGAACGCATCACTCACCAGGGGACTCGAATATGACGATACCAGGCCATAGGGAGATTGGCGCAACATTGGGAGTGGCAGAGTTTGAGGTGATTTTTGAGAGACCATAGATACTTAACTCACATTTTGCTAAAAAGCCCACGTAGATGGCTTGAGTGTCTATATCTATCTATGGTTACTCAAGCATATTTGAACAGATTGCTTATTAAGGGGCTGCTATTACCAGGTTTGCGCTCTTAAATGAGAAACATTAAAGCCCATCAGAAACTTTGATGAAGCTATTCTTAGCTTTGACCTAAATATGCCGTCAAGCAACCATCTGTAGAGGCTTTCATAAGCACACCATCTCGGTGAATTAGATTATTGAAGAATCTCAGAGATTTGAAGAAACGCTAGGATAGCAACTAAAAAGTAAGTATCACCCTTTTGAGGATTTATCTAGTCAATTAGTTCGCATGAACTACTTCTCATTTGTCAATCAAATGTCGATCAAAGAAAATTATGGGAAAAGCTGCTCACTGAAGCGGATTATGAGGTTTTTACTGGCCTCGATCTCACTGATTTTGATCTATTGTCGTTGGAGGACGCTACACATTTTATATAGGTTTAGCATCTAAAATATTGCCAAAAGTCAAATGGCTGTAGAGAATAAGAAATAGGATAGAAGCCCTAACCTACTTACGAAAAGCAATCTGTGGTTAAAAAAGCATTGAAATTTATTCGCCTTCGAGATTCAACTGTTTGTAGAGAAAAAGAGAGATCAGGGAAAACTTTAATCTGTCAGTATTTTGGTGATTAGTGTTTTGAAGTGCTGAGATTGCGGTATGCTTGATTACTCTCCAAAGTCACACATTAAGACGTCAATTGACTTCATCTTTGAACTTTAGACCCCATAGAGGAAACGTAACATGTCAGTAACTGTGCTTCCTCAGCTTGTAGAAGCTGAGTCCCTTTTGTCTTCGCAAGAAGCTGCATTAATGCAACAACTTGCTGAAATTCAGGAGCAACGTAAAGGCTTACAGACAGTCATTGCAATGTTTGACTCATCAGCCGATAACGGTCAACTTGCTGCCGTGGTAGCTCCTGTTATTAAAGAAGCCATTGCATCTACTAAAGCCGAAGCTGCTGAAGAGACTGTGGCTGCGAAGCTCGCCAGGGTGACAAAATCAAAGATTGCCGCTGATGAACCAAAGCCCACCAAAGCACGGCAAACAAGCACTGTGAAAAAATCTGCTCCAACCAAAAAGGCAGATGGTCGATCAGCGCGGTGGCAACGGTATGTACTTGAGAAGTATCGCCAGCAACGGTTGCCTGATGTTGTGACTGATGTCTTAAAGACTAAGCCTAAGGATAGCTTTAAGATTACTGATGTGATGTTGAGTATTTTTGAAGAGGATATGCCAAAGCCTCAGTACTTAAAGGCACGTAGCCGCGTTTCGAATATCCTGTCGGCAGGTGCTCGTGATGGTGACTGGTATCGTGGCCGTGGCGGTACTTATAGCCTGTCTAAAAAGGCAGTTAAGACTAGATAGAGCCCCACACGCTCTCTGAATAACAGGAAACGTGCTGTCGAAGGATTTACCATCGGCAGCACGTTTCCTGTTGTAGCGGTGTATGTTTGAGTGACGTGAGAAATAGTATCTCTTTCCTCAATCCATACGTTACTTAATAATGATTGGAGAACTCATGGAAGAGGCAGTACCACTCCTTGGACTCAATGTATACGGCTACTGTGCTGTTAAAGGTAGATTTTCCAGATGGGAACCATTGATGTTTTTGTTTACGGTACGCTCAAGCCGGAAGGCATCTATTATCAGCAATATTGCGCCGCTTATTTAAAGCAATCTCAGCCTGCCCAGGTGCAGGGTCTGCTCTACGACTTACCGCATCTAGGCTACCCAACTATGACAATGGGAGATGGTTGGGTTAAAGGGTATTTATTGACCCTAGATGCAACCGCCATGGCAAGACTGGACTATTTAGAAGGTTATAATCCCGATGAGTATCAGAATATGAGCATTGATGATATTGAGGAAGAATATACACGTCAACGGACAATGGTTTTTAATTTAGCTGGTCAGCCTATTGGTGAAGCTTGGATATATTTAATGGATAAACCACCTGTAGGGGCGGTTTGGGTAGCGTCAGGAGAGTGGGAAGCGTACGCTAAATAAAGAAAATTTAACTTCTACAAATCATGATTACTAGTAACGCATCAAATTCAAAATTTGCGTTAGGGCAGTGAATCGTGGGTAATGATTAGTGATGTGTTCTTTTTATGTCATCCGCAGTCTGAGATTTTAAATTAATTCGTAAATTATGGGTAAAACAGAATGGGAAAAGATGTTAGCAAATGAGCCCTATCTGTCGACCGATCCAGAGTTGGTATCTATGCGACATAAGACACAGGGTCTTTTGCATGTATTAAACATGACTCCTCCTGATAATTTGAGGGAGCGCCAGAAAATTATTCAATCACTTTTTAGTGATCTTGGACCTGGGTTTGAAATAAATCCACCTTTTTACTGTGACTATGGCCACCATATTCGGGCTGGCAAAAATCTTTACATCAATTTCAACTGCACTATTCTCGATTGTAATTGGGTGACCATTGGTAATGATGTCTTAATGGCTCCGAACGTACAGATTTATACAGCCTATCATCCGACTGATCCGGCAGTGCGGATGACGGGTGTAGAGATGGCTGCGCCTATTACCATTGGCAATAATGTGTGGCTTGGTGGTGGAGCAATTATTTGCCCCGGTGTCACTATTGGAGATAACAGCAGTATTGGTGCAGGTAGTGTTGTTACTAAAAACATTCCGGCCAATAGTGTAGCTGTGGGTAATCCTTGCCGCGTGATTCGACTTTTGCACAGAGAGCCCTAGGGCACTGAGCAGCACTGAACTAACACCTAGCCATTAGATAGCATGCGTTTGTGTTATTGAGCAGGGGCAGGATAACGATAAGTTGCCTGATAATGGTTACTCATGAGCTCTAAATCAGGCAATGTTTGTTGACGGTGCTCAATTTCCTGTTAAAGACTAGTCTTTTAGAGCTTCCGACGCAAAAATGTTGCTGCGATTGAATGATTCAACAGCTACACGAATATAGGCTGAGATAAACTTAAACCGATTGGCAGTTTGATCAGGCACAAAAGTCTTACTAAACAGAATAACTGCAAACAGCTCATTAGATGGCAACATACCGCCAAATCCCAGAACTGATTTTACCCGATAGGGGACAACAAACTTTTTCTGCGCAGGAATATAGGGACTATTTAGAGCAGTTGGTACATAAAAAACATTAAATGCTTTATGGGGACTTTTGGTAATTAAGGAAGAATTGGTATCAACTACTGTACTGACTTTTAATCCAAACTGCTGGATCAGTTGAAAAACCATTGGTGCCTGTCGTACAAAATCTTCGTCTATCAGAGGAATAGCCTGATGACCGTTAGATTTGTATCGAGAATTCCATTGAGGCTCATCACCTGCTGTGGCCATTAATGTCAGACATTTTGTCGAAGGAGGAACATATCGTTCTTGGGCGATTGATTGCGCTTCTCTCTGGAGTTGTGGATTCAGTTCTCTAAAAGGGTGAGTTTTAAAGAAGCGAACAAGGGCCAATTCCTGATCGCCAGTGCGTGAGTCAAGAAAACTGTCGTAAATATAACGCACAATGCGATTGGCAGCATCTTCCATATTCTGTGACTCGTACTCTAGGTTGCGAAGAGCAACAGCGCAATGGGAAACATCGGCATTTGTAAAGGTTTCAAGACTGTACATTGTTTAAATGACTAAATATTTTTTTGAATATGAGCGCTTGTCTATTGTTCTTATGAACAGATGTTAACCCGGAGATTTTTTTAGAAACTCAGAGGTAGACACTAGAAACTTGTTACTCAGAATACCTATATTTATCAAGCACCTAAGACATCTACCTATTTCTCACTGACGGACCGCATAGAGACTTTTAAAATAGATGCATGGAATTGATATGATAGCTCCACAGAATTGTATAATAGGCTACCGAAATAGATATTTAGATATCTCCATTAACTTGTTGCATCTCTATTCAAAACATAGAAGTATGTCTTTGTTGTGATACTTCTATGAATACTTTCGATAGAGCTATTAATAGACCTTTGATAGGCTACCGGCTAACCAACTGAATCGGCCATGGAAAGAGTTGCTTCAATGGTTAGCATTGCGGTTGTCCTGGGAGTCGGAGCCCATGGGTTCTGGGCTTAGCTTTGTTATGGTGGCTCAAATGGAACAATCCTGTCACTGCTAGGTGCGAACCTTATCTTCGAGGCGAATCCCCCATAAAGCTGGGTGGAGACTAAGGCTCGGTAACACCAGCAATAGCCATTTGGCGAATTTAAACAAAAACAACACCCAAACAGTTATCAAAACCATTTCTCTCATACCATGCGCTTAACTTAGAGATGTGTTGCAATCGGTTAAATAGCAACAACAGTGCTCCCATTAGCTTATTAGAGAAAATATTGATAACACAATTGAGTGCTGCTTTTGATTTGACGAGACAGATTCTTGTGATTCAGCTATGTTAACCTCCTCAGCCTTTACAGGCCTTTTTGATTTAATCTGTCAGGGGAACTTTCGCTCCACCCACAATATAGATCCCTTCACCAATAGGTTGGGACTGATGAGATGAAAGTTCACAGTTGTAAGTTGTAATATATAGCTTGGCACAGCCTCTCTTTTGGAAATATGCATTCAGCAGTTTGCTATACATCTCTCCGCAGAATATGTAAGCCTCTGGAATAACCTGGGTTTGCAAGTTTGGGTGAGACTATTTTTTCACAGAGGCATAATTGGTGTGAGCTGCTTTAAGTAAGTCTTTTATTGCTGGCAAAACAGTATTAGCCTAAACCTAAGGTTAAAGCTATAGAACTCAATCAATTAATCTTGCTACAGAGATTAGTCAGTCAGTGCAACATCACACTACAATTCCACAGCTAAGTTGTTGTTTTGATAGGTAAGTTTACTCACCAGTAGACAACATTGAACTGTTCTGTAGCAACGTCGCAATTGCTGTATGGCAAGTTTGGGTCAACCTTTTAACTTCAGTATTTGAACGACTATTTCGATAGCTCGCTCTATGTTTAGCGGTTATCCATAGAGGTTGTCCAATAATCACGTGGACCTGCCGATAATAAATGGCAGGGTGCCATCCAGGTCGATGGAATAAGGGTTCAGAGGGAGCTAACCATTGGAATAATTTAAATGGAGCAATGGGGGTAATGATTTCCTTGGTAGGTGCGATCGCAACCGGTATAATTGCCAAACGCTCCATAGAAGACTGTAGAGCCAGATGAGCAAATCCTCTATGGAAAGGTCCCACTTGCCGAGTTAGTAGGGGTTGAATCATCGGTCGGGCTCCTTCAGGAAAGAGACCCACAACCTCACCGGCCTGCAATAACGGCATCGCCTTTTGGAAAAGTGCCTTGGGATGTTGCCCCGGAGGAGCTAAGGGAAAACATCCCAAGGCATTTATCACTTGCTTGATGCCCTGGGTCTGTCCCATAAAATGATGACAGGCAAACCTCACTGGACGTCCCACAGCCGTCATCAGCAACGGCACATCCAGCAAACTTCGGTGGTTGCTAATAATGATCAAGGCCCCCGTTGTCGGTATTCTCCGCTGATGGTGAATAGTTAGTTGAGAGCCAGCTAGCCTGAGCAGATTTCGCGACAAAGGTAGGAGCGTATCACCTGCCATAGTGGAATTATTCAACTACACAGGTAACCTTGAAAATTTGTTCAGACGGCTTGCTAGCAATCACCGTTTCCCAATTGAGACCCGCTAAAAATTGCTCAGGCGATGTTGTCTCTACCACATCCACACCCCACTCACCGGTTTGCAATGATGTAGGCGAAGTACCCATGGCAGGTGTAGTTTTGACACCGCCTAGTAACATCACCGTGAAACTGTCAATGCTTTTTGCCGGGTCCGCCAAACGTTGAGAGCTAAGACTCTGAGCACAGAGTGTGGCAACCTCAGTGGGAGACGTTTGCTCTGCATCAAAAAGAACTTCCACCATCCAATGGGGGTTGTCAATTAGGCTGCATGTAATATCAGTATGCACCTGAAGCCCTTTAATGAATACACTGGCAAAGTCGTCACGACTAAGGCTAGATACTTGGCCATCAGGAAGTGTGCAATTGTGAGAGAGAAGCATCCGGGTAGTCGCTGCCATATCTGCTTGGTGAAAAAATGTTACGACGTTAAATAGGATATCAGTGGTAGGTCAATCAAACTATTGATGTGGTTGAATTAATATGGCTGATTTGCCTGTATTCACAATTTATATTGTCTGGGTTTTATATTGTCTGGGTGTATTTGAGACAGGCTGATATTGATAGCCGACTATGCCACTTCAAAATGCGGAATGTGGGTTGCGGGATTTATCTGCCCAGTGGTGTTGACACACTTAGTTCAGGACACCATTTATACCTGTGCCTGACTGGGGGCAAAGCCAAGTAATCTGCTTGAAATGATGACTATGCTTAATCAAGAACTGTCCGGTGATCATTACTCCATTACTTATAACGCTGACACAGCGACTGTAAAATTCAGGGGACAGTTAGTGCTCAGGGGATATGCGGAATATACACCGATTATGCACCTGTTGCTGAAGATAGCAGCGACTCAACCCGCTGCCATAACGCTAGATCTGAGGGATGTGTTATTTCTCAACAGCTCAGGCATTAACATGTTTTCCAAATTCTTGTTAAGCTTACGCACGCAAAAAAATATTGGATTAATTGTTATTGGAGATCGAGGGATTCCTTGGCAAGCTAAATCTCTCAAGAATATGCCTAAACTTTTACCCAGAGTACAGCTAATCCTTGATTGATTAATCTAAAGGTAACTTTCCTAAGCTGATTTCATTGGCTGAACAGTTTTTGACAGGGGAATTAAACGAGAGTTAACGTTGTCACCCTGTTAAAAGAAATGTTTTTAGACAACAAAGTTTTTAGCTGTTACGTCTGTAGCAGTCACGCTCTCTAATACAACAATGGGATTGACTATCACAAACAGAGATAAAGAAAAGATGAACATCACGTTAAAGGCTGAAGCTTTATTAGATGGGCTTCATGCTTGTTACTAATGCTTAATTAAGTCCTTACTATTTTTTAGGGGTGTATTTCTTTAGGACGTGCCGCCGCATCGGAGTAAGCCGGTTTTCGTCGTTTGAGTGTTTCCACCAGTAATCCGATGGTTCCATCTCTTCACCGATACACTGATGGCTGGACATATCCATTGATTGGGTTTAATCATCCCTTAACCTGATGCTGAGACCTGACAGTTCCGTGCATTTAGATATATCCGGGGAAAAAACAGATTTTGGCAATAAACTTATCAATTCTGGCTGGAATCTTTATGAAAGCCTAGGTAAGGCGTCAAAGCTTATGAAAAGGAGCGGTTTCAAAAAATGCGATCGCAAAAATGACGGAATTCAGCCAGCTATAATAAAATTATTAATTCTGATATTAGACTTTACAGGCAGTAGATCTCAGAGATGCTGCCTGATTTTAATATGCCGGCCGCTCCTATTCCCAAAAACGATGCTGACCGCCTAGCGGACCTAAGTTATTACAGGATTTTAGATACCCCTTCTGAAGCCTCCTTTGATCAACTGACTCGTCTGGCTGGCTATATTTGTCAAACCCCTGTAAGCTTAATCAGCCTGGTTGATAAGCATCGTCAGTGGTTTAAATCTGTTTGCGGTCTTGATATTAATCAAACGCCCAGGCAACAAGCATTCTGTGGATATACAGTTCTGGGCAAAGTTCCATTCATCGTTGAGGACGCCACGGCTGATGAGCGGGTTAAGGACAACCCCTTGGTATTGGGCAATCCAAAAATTCGCTTTTATGCAGGTATTCCGCTGGTTACACCTCGGGGCCATAACCTCGGATCCCTATGCGTGATCGATTTTGTTCCTAGAAAATTGAACCAGCATCAAATTGATGGCCTCAAGACGTTGGCATCGCAAGTAATGTACTTGCTAGAAGCCCGGTTATTTTCTGAGAAGATTACCCACTATACCAGTGTTCTAGAAGAGGCTCATTTTCAGGCACTGGAGGCGAATCAGGCAAAATCCCAGTTTTTAGCCATGATTAGCCATGATATTCGCACGCCGCTCCACGGCATCATCGGGGCATTGGACCTGCTGTCCGATACCCAACTGTCGCTAGAGCAGCAGCAGTATGTGGATACGGCCAATACCTCTGCACAAATTTTGCAGGCTATTATCAGCGATGTTCTGGACTTCTCAAAAATTGAGGCTAACAAATTAACCCTCAAACCGACCCCAACATCATTGAGCAATCTTTGCACAATCATCGAAGAGGTTTTGCAGGATGAGATTTTTCAAAAACAGCTGCAATTTTCAATTGACGTTGACCCGTCCATTCCAGAAAGGCTTTTAATCGATAAGAATAGGCTCTCCCAAATTTTGCTGAATTTATGCAGCAATGCGGTTAAATTTACACCTCGCTATGGGTTGATTAATCTGCGCTGTAGTTTACAGCACATGGCCTCTGATGTTGTAACTGTCAAAATTTGTGTGTCAGATACGGGTATTGGCATTGCCAACGATCAGCAGCAAGACATATTCTCACCGTTCGTCCAGGCTAGTAACCATAATCGGCAAGAACATGGCGGCACCGGCTTAGGGTTGGCGATTTCATCACGGCTGTTGGAGCTTATGAAGTCGAAACTACACCTGAAAAGTGAGTTGGGAGAGGGCTCAATTTTTTCGTTTACCTTGACGTGCCCAATTATTCAGGCTGCTGCAATTCAGGTATTGCCCGACAATCCTCTCAAGGATGTGCGGTTGCGGCTGCGTCGTTCAATTCGTGTTTTGGTGGCAGAGGATAATCCCATTAACCAGAAGCTTTTGGAACACCTGTTGCAGAAAAATGGCTGTATTGTAAGCTTGACTAACAACGGAAAAGAGGCATGTAAACAGTTTTTAGAACATTCTTTTGACCTGGTGCTAATGGATCTTGAAATGCCTATCATGGGAGGGGAAGAGGCTGCTCAAGAGATATTTAAGTACTGTCAAAAACAACAGATACAGGTGCCTGTTTTGATGGTTACGGCCCATGCGATCTCAGAAACCCAAGAGCGGTTAATAGCACAAGGGATCGATGGCTACTTGACTAAACCGATTCGGGCTCAGGAATTGCTGGGTGCGATCGCACAAGTACTGGCTTAATTGCTTGTATTCAGACCGATCCTCAAACGATGTGTGTTGGGCCAGGGCCTACTCTAGGTTAGAGTTCTAAAGCCATTGTGGTATTGCATTTTAAACTGTTCAGGCAAAAAGTGTGGTGTTACATATGGGGCTCACCAAACAACACAATAGAACAGGTCAGTTCTCGGATTAATTGAGTCGTGACATCACTTACCATCAGGTTGGCATTTTGTTCACGGGCTGTGTGGCTAATGCCCGTGGCTGCATCATCGGCAATGCTGACAATAGGATTTGCTTTTACACTCAGCGTTTGACTAATATTGTTCGCTTCTTGCACCATCAGTTGGCACTTTTTCAAATCATCCACCAAGATTGGGTCATCCATATGGGCATAGGCACGACTGATGGCTAAGCCGAAAATAAAGTTTACCCGCCCAGTCCAGGCCAAAAAGAACAGTGGCAGCGTAGATGGCAAGGGCAAGGATTTGAGCGACCAGACTAAATAGAGAGAACTCTCCGGCATGGATAGAAACAGAAATTGCCAGGAGTAAAAGCCCCAGAATATCGGTAAAAATGGTGGCACCAATGGTAACAGTAATGGCTTCATTACCCATTACCCCCCAGCCGATTCACAATTGGATATCCCAACAATGTATGGGGAGCAAATACGGCTCCCATCAGTAGGGCCGTATTCCAGCCAAAGCCCAGCAAGCGTCCAACAAAAAGCCCAGCGGCTAGCGAGGATACAAAAATAAATAATCCAAAGCCTTATGTTGCATGAATAATGTTTGTATCACCTGACAAGGCTTGCCGTAATGTGCAAAAAAAACAACGGGTGAAGCCCCTCAGAACCCCACCCGCTGCTTTTATCCAAAAGACGTCCGTAACCCTACTCGTCGTCGTCCTCATCCTCATCATCTTGAGGATACTCAAAACTATTGGACCGATTAGTCAATACCGACTTGCCAAGGCTCAAAGCCCGCTGAGCCTGTAATTCTGCTTTACGCTTCCAAACAGCGCGGTGCATGTTGCGCTTAGACTTGGAGCGTTTCTTCTTAGGAACCGCCATGGACCTGTTGGAAAATTAGACAACCTATTGATAATAGACCAAAGTTGTGCGCAGGGGCTAGTTTCTAGTGAGGAAATTTAGGGGCGTTGTAGGGGCTGGTCTTGTACCTGCCCTGGGATATCCCTAGTCATTAGCAGGCTGGTCTTGTACCTGCCCTGGGATATCCCTAGTCATTAGCAGGCTGGTCTCAAAAATTCCCTAAAACGACGATCCCGACGAAGACTCAAGTAACGTCTGAGCCCCCCGAAAATATGTCGCCCAATATTCAGTCATCGGCTGCTGACCCCACTCCTGACGGCTGACCCGTAGGTTCAAAATAGGCACGGCAATACCGTCGCTATTTTCCGCAGTCACACTAATCATCACTTCCGTGATTAGCAAATCTTGGTCAAAACTACGCTGTGCGCCTGCCCGAGCTGCCATATTGGCCCGCGTTACCAGACTGCTGTAAGGTTCACCGTCTTCCAACGTCAAAAATAAATTTAACCGAGACGTATAGGCATAGGATGCCTTAGGCATGATCAAAGCTTCGGTTAGCCACAAAGCTCCAGAGGTCCCCAGTAAGACCGCTAACCCAAGGGGGGCGCATGAGGCGCTGAGGTGTTGCGCTAGGGTGCGCTGGCGTCGCCGTCTGGAATAGGGTCGGTAGAGGGATGTCGTAGACATGTAGATTAACAAATGCTAGGAGTAATGCCGTCCGGGTAGAACTGTAATATAAACTGCGTTCATGTACAGAATTGCGGTTTCGGGAAAACTCAAGGGTTTACTCCGATATGACAGCTAAGTAAGACTATCGTCAAACTTTCCCACTTTTGTAGCTTGAATGAACAAGAATAGCAAAGCTGTGCAGGCCACAATTTTGACTGGATAAGGAAGTCACTCAGTGATTGATCTATAAGTTGATGCCGGATCCCAACGCAAACGGCTCAACTTGCAGTAATATATGGCGCTGAAAGCTTCTGTTCCCTTCAACGTCCAATCTGTATTTGGTGGTCTCTGATGTCGAATTGCTGGGCAATTATTATTGGAATCAATCAGTATCAGGGGTTTCAGCCGCTGATGCAAGCTCAAAATGATGCGGTGGGTATTCGCAGATATCTAATTGAAGATGCTGGTTTTGCGCCGGAAAACTGCATTTTGCTGAGTGATTTGTCCACCTCGACGGAACAGGAAGCGGTTGTCCCTGACCGGGTGGCTATTCATGATTGGTTAGAGACCATTTGCCAGGGCCGGGTGCAACAGGATGACACCCTTTGGTTTTATTTCAGTGGCTATGGGGCTCAAGCTGATAACAAAGACTATTTAATGCCTGTGGATGGTGATCCGGCCCAGGTGAAACAAACTGGGATTGCGCTACAGGATGTGGTGCAATATCTCAAACAAGCACCAACTGACAACATCATGATGGTGCTGGATATGAACCGTAGTCAGAGTGCGCTAGCGGGTCAAGCCATTGGTGAACAGGTGGCTAAGTTGGCTCAAAAGGCTCGGATTCCCTTAATTTTGTCCTGTCAGCCCAACGAGTTTTCCCACGAGACATTGGCGGTGCGCCATGGGTTATTTACGGCAGCCCTATTAGAGGGCCTGCGCTACGACGGTTGTGCCACCCTCAGTCACCTGGAGCGCTATTTGGTAGAACGGATTCCTGAGCTGTGTGAGCATCATTGGCGGCCCATTCAAAATCCGGTGGTGATACTCCCTGAAGAACAAAAGTTTCAGTTGCTTTGGCATCAACGGGAAACAATGGCGGCTCAGTCAGTGGAGTCTACGGCTGTTGCTGGAGCAGCAGGGTTGGCGGCGATGGTGGATGCTCCGAATGCGATCGCAAACGATGAATTTACAGATGAGTTTATAGATGAATTTACAGAGGATGAGATCTCACCAATAGACACACCAGAATACATGCCGGAAGAACCGCCTTTGATTCCTGAAACGTCAGCCATGGATGCTGGAGCCATGGATGCGGGTCTTGTTCCCGACAATCCAGATGCCGGTGACGATGGCGATCTAATCCCAGAGCCTGTACCGGAGTTTGTACTGGAAGATGAACTACCGGAGGAGCCACCACGGGAGCCGTTTTCGCTGGATACCGACACCGATGATGAGGGCGATATCTATGGCAGCACAACGGTGGATAATCTGCCAGATGATCCTCCACCTGCTAAGAACCGCACGGGAGGCTGCCTGGGTGCCTTAGGTGTGCTGGGGGCTCTGTTGCTATTGACGGCGGTGCTATTTCGTGATCAGCCGTTGGTGCAAAGTACGCTGCAAGAGCGCGTGCCGCCGGAATGGTTGGCTCGCATCGGTATGGATCCGGAGGGGGCTGATGATCCGGACGGAACGGTGCTGGATGATCCGGATGCCGATCCTTCAGTGGGTATCCCTGATGGCACTGAGGTTCCTGATGAGCCCGATACTGCTGACACTCCTGATGCGGAGGCTACAGCGGACCCAGAGGCCGAAACGTCTGACGACCCAGATCCTGAAAACCCTGACGACCCAGAGGTGACCACCGATGCGGAGGCAGGGGATACTGGGCCAGAGGTAGACGACCCAGATGCCGATGATACAGCGGATGTGCCCGATGATACGGCAGAGACTGAGACGCCGACGGCGGCTGCGCCCAATACTGTACCTGCGGCTGGTAATACGACAGGTGATGGGTCTGACAATGGTGCTGATACGGCTGCAATTTTGGAAGAGGCACGTCGGTCACTGCGCCCAAGTCAGGCATCTCGGTTTGCAAGTGCGATCGCAACCGCCCGCCAAATTCGTCCAGGCGATCCCAACTATGCTGAGGCCCAGGCTGACATCCAACGCTGGAGTCAGGTTATCCTCGACCTGGCTGAAGGTCGTGCTGCTGAGGCTGAACTCCAGGCTGCCATTGACGCAGCAAAGCTGATTCCCAGTGAGCCTGCCGATATTTATCAAGAGGCTCAGGAACGCCTTAGCCTATGGGAAAAACGAGCGGATGCCCGCGCCCTGATTCGCGAAGCCCAATCTATTCCACGCATAGGTCAGGCAAGCACGTATCAAAACGGCATTTTGAAGCTTCAGGAAATCCCAGAAGAGCTGTCGGTTGAGTACGCCGATGCCCAAAGGTTGATTGGCGACTGGACAGGCAAAATGTTGGCCATTGCCCAGACCCGTGCTGACCAAGGCCTCTTTTTTAGTGCCATTGAGGCTGCGGAGCTGATCCCCGAGGGCACTGAAAATTACGACCAGGCCCAAGCCGAAATTCGACGCTGGACAGGCGAATAGGAGACTCTACATACAGATGCTTTCTCGACGTATTCCACCTGGTCCAGGCCAGGAGTCTGTTTGGGACTATCCACGTCCGCCCGCATTAGTGGATAGCCCCAAGCACATTAAAATTGTCTTTAACGATCAGGTAATTGCTGAAAGTAATCAGACAAAACGAGTGTTAGAAACTAGTCACCCACCGGTCTACTATATTCCTCCTGGTGATATTGCCATGGAATATTTGACCGGGGCATCTGGCACCTCGTTTTGTGAATGGAAAGGACGCGCCCACTATTACTCGCTCACCGTTGGTGAACAAATAGCGGAGCGGGTGGCTTGGTACTATCCCACCCCTACGGAGCGATTCAAGTCAATTGCTAACTACGTGGCCTTTTACCCAAGTGCCATGGACGCTTGCTACGTCGATAACGAGCAAGTTCAAGCCCAGGCTGGGGATTTTTACGGCGGTTGGATTACCTCAGATATTGTGGGCCCTTTTAAGGGCGAAGCTAATACCTGGGGTTGGTGATTTTCAGGGGTTGGTGATTTTCAAACGTCGTGTAGGGGTGTTCCGTGGAACACCCCTACACGACATTGGTATTAATCTGCCAATACCATTTGTATATCCCCTAAAAGCTCCACAATGGCCTGCAATTTTGCTTCAATGGCCTGCTTCTGCTTGATCAACTGGTTGAGCCGTCGATAGCGAGCAATGGCCATACTCAACACCGGCACTTGCTCGGGTGGGCATTGTTCTGTTTGAATTTGCCCGCTACTGTTCAGCCGACATAGATAATACTGGCTAAGGTTGCCGTTAGCCAATGAACTGGAGGGAGATTCTGCAGCCAAGCATGTGTTTGCGTTAGCCACTGCGCCATTTTCTAGCATGGCACTTTCTAAGGCTGACAGATAGTTCATCAAATCATCCGCATCGCCATGGCGAAACAAAGCTACATCCATGGCCTCTAAGGAGCGGGATGGGCTAGCGTGATCCCTTGCATAGCAGGTTTGAGCATGCTCAGAACGATTTGAGTATTTAACTGCCGCATTTAAGCTGGCTTCCGAGGCCAACCAGCCAGATACCACGGGCCCTTCCGCATAGACCTGATGAATTTTATTGACTAGCTGTCTTAGTTGTATCTGATACTTCTGGACCTGCTTGTAGATATCGGTCAAAGTATTAAGGGCAATAGCCGGATTCACTTCATAGCGAACGCTATTAGTTTCGCCATTGTCTGTGGGTGGGAGCTTGGGGACTCTAGAAGTAGACATTACATGTTCTACCAAACCGCCAATGGAATAATCTGTAGGCTTTGCTGAAGATAAAAGAGATGCTAACCCTGGCGCGCTCTAATCTTAAAACAATCAGGACAAGACCGTCGGAACGCCGGAACACTTAACAGAATCTTTGAATATTTGGAGTTTTAGCAAATTTAATTGTGATGAAGGCTTCCTCGGTGTCGATTAAGACATCCTGTGTGACCCCATATCAAAACACTACTCCGGAGTTGAGTTCAGAGAAATAAAGTAGCCAATACATGCCACTCACCATCTTTGTAATCAGCTTGAGAAATTTAGCTAACTACTTTTTTCGTCCCGAAGGGAGCTTGCTAGAACATCCAAATGGATTCCTGCCCTAGTATACTCCTGCTTTATAGAAGCGCCACAGTGAACCCAATAAACCCTGTAATATTCACGGAGAATTTTTCCCATGACATATAATCTTTTACAAGCTAACCTTTAATCTTTTACAAGCTAACTTTTGTGCTTGTGCCACTGAAGCTATCGTTACGTTTCTAAAGGCAAGATTTTTTGATACGTGCCAGCATAAAGGTGGGTACTAAATCTCTTTAGAGCGTCTGTGTTCCTAGTTCATTGTCTGCTGATTTTTTAGCTGCCCACACGATTACCATCGTTATTGGGGTCATTGACTTATGCGATTACCTCCATCTGTTCGATACTTCCCATCTCGCTTACAGGTCCTCTTAAATCCATGGCTTTGGCTTGGCATTCTAGTGACCGGAGTTGTAGGTGTATATGCCTGGGAGTATCGTCAAAACCCAGGCCAGTTACCATGGCAAATTGGTTCTACGGGGCTAGGTAGTTCCGGTGATTCCACCTCTAGTGATGTGCTGCTAGAGTCTCTGACTCCTGAGGAACAGGCCGTAGCTGCGGAACTGGACAACATAGAACTGCTGCTGGCCCAACTAGATTCAGATGTATCTGCCTTGACGTCTGGTGGTGAGCTCAGCGCTGCAGCATCGCTGAATGAGGCATTGGGTAATGCTAGCGGCGTACCTAGTGAGACAGGTGTGGAGCGTTTAACTCGCTACATTGACGAATACAGTTTCCTTGGAACTCGGGCCAGGGGCTCTAATACTCAGTCGGACAAAGGGGCAGGGGCGATACCGGTACAGCGTCCTTCTGAATCTGTTTTGACATCACAGCCTAACGCTAATCAACCCACCACTGTTTTAGCTCCCAGTGCCTTAGCTGACGCCTTGGCTCGACAAGAGGCGGAACAGGAAGCTGCAACCACATCTGCTCAGACCCCTGAGGTAGATTCCAGAGGTCTGCCTGTTTTACCTGCGAGTGATGCTGCGGCAGCTACAGAACAGAGCAATGTCGACACGCCAACATTTTCCTTTGGACAGGTGGATACGGGGGTAGTACCTGGTAGTTTGAATGGCCTTGATCGGTCCTTTATTCGCACGACTCCCAACATGTCTCCACCGCCAGGGACAACTGGCTACACCCCCCCGGCGTCACTTTCAACATTTAATGGTGCACGCCAAGGTGCTAATAGTGCCAATCCGTTCCCAGCAGCTCAGCCCGCAACGGGGGCCTTTGGTAATCAGCCGTCAATCAATGTACCTGACCGTTCCCAGGTGTTGCCATCGGCGGATACGTCAGTGGCTGCACCTCTAGAAGTACCTACTTTTGATGGCACTTCTCAAGACACGTCGAATCAACCGCGTAATGCGTGGGAAGCCTTCTGGGATTAGATTGTCCGAGCCAAACTTATGGGTATGCCATTAGGGCGAAAGCTTGCCCTGGGCCTTTGGATTCAACCCTTATGAAGGGTAGTTTAGAGTCATGTTGCCTAGGCTGTATGCTCTAGGTCTGGCTGGGTTGAATGTTTGGGTAGAAAGGAGCACCTTAGATGGCGAAACACAAGGGTAAAAAGACAGATCAGGCAACAAACCGGGTTGTGTATTCAGAATTTGGTCAAAACCCGGCTATGGCCAGGGCAGTGCCTGACCGCTCCCCGACAGAGCAAGACCTGCGGGTGCAGGTGAGTGGTAAAGGGCGTAAAGGCAAGAAAGTAACCATTATTAGTGGGTTTCAACATGCCCCTGAGACACTGACAAAGCTGGCTAAGACCCTCAAAGCTCAGTGCGGCTCTGGCGGAACAGTGAAGGATAACACCATTGAAATTCAAGGGGAGCATGCCCCTAAGTTGGTGGCACTGCTAATTGAAAAAGGCTATCGCGCCAAGCGCAGCGGAGGCTGAAGCAGGCGAATGTCTTTTTGGGGATCTTTTTTGCGAGCAAAATTCCTGTGCTATGGGATTTTGAGTTTTTTCATTTGTGCTTGGCTTGGGTGTTTCGGTTTGGGTGTGCGGGCTGCAGACTGGCGTCAACAGCCTTGTGTTGCCACCCTTGGCCAGCGCCAAATCTTAGATACTAGTGCGATACGCCAGTCGTTTCAATCGATTTCGCAGCAGACGTTTGCTTCGGCAGTATTGGTGACCTTTCCAGGTAAGTTTGCAGCCGCTAATGAGTCGTTGGGATTGACGTTTGAGGGGGATACCGAGGTCGAGCAACTGTTGGATGCAGCCCTGGGTGATGAGGCTAATGGACAGCGGGCACTTTTGCGATCGCAAGCCCTATCCATTCTCACCACCGGTGCGGCTTTACCCTATGAAGCCCAGGCCACACAGCTATTAGACGCCACATTTCGTGACAGCGCCCTCATCGCTTACGAAAATCGTGAAGGTGTGGCAGCAGCGTTAGGCCAAGGGGTGATACCGACTGAGTCCTATGGCCGAGCCTCCAGGGAACAGGTTCGTTTTTACCCCAACCGCAGTGCCACCTATGGTATGGCCGCTAATCTGTTGTGTGCGGCGAGCCCAGATCAGACCGTGGCTGCGTTGGTTCCTGATCGAGTGCAACCGGGGACCATGGCTGATGCCCCCCTGCCCGCAAGAGAGATTCGCGGGGTGTGGATGACCAATGTTGATAGCCAGGTGTTATTTTCGCGGGATGCCCTAGAGACCAGTTTGCAGCGCCTAGCCGATCTCAACTTTAATACGGTATATCCAACGGTGTGGAATTGGGGATATACCCTGTATCCCAGCGATGTGGCCAAACGGACCTTTGGCTATCAACAAGGTCTGTACCCGGATGTGGATGATACTGGGGAGCGTAATGAAGCCCTGGAAGCTGCCCAGGGCGATCGCGACATGTTGCTGGAGCTGATCAGCTTGGCTCGTCCCTTAGGGTTGCGGGTGATTCCCTGGTTTGAATTCGGGTTTATGGCTCCAGCTGATTCGGCTTTAGCACGCAGCCACCCAGACTGGCTCACTCAAAAAGCTGACGGCAGCACGGTGAAAGCAGAAGGTACCCATAATCGAGTTTGGCTCAATCCGTTTCACCCTGAAGTGCAACAGTTTATGCTCGACATGGTGAGCGAGTTGGCAGCTAATTACCCCATCGATGGCTTCCAGGTGGATGATCATTTTGGGTTACCGGCGGTCTATGGCTATGACCCTTATACCGTTAACCTGTATCGCCAAGAACACAACGGTAAGGCTCCTCCAGCAGATATCCATGACCCAGAGTGGACTCGCTGGCGGGCTAACAAAATTACCGACTTTATGGGTCGCACCTTTGAAGTGGTGAAGGCCCAACAGCCCCAGGCAATTGTGTCAGTGTCTCCCAATCCCCAGGAGTTTGCCTACAAACACTTTTTGCAAGATTGGGATACCTGGGTGAATCGAGGCTACATTGAAGAACTCATTGTGCAGCTTTATCGCAGTGATTTAGGGCGATTCGTTTGGGAAATGAACCGTGATCCTGCTCAGGATGCGCGCCGTCACATTCCAACGGCGGTGGGTGTACTTAGTGGTTTACGAGGCCGCCCTGTGCCTATGGCGCGGATTCAAGAACAGGTGACAGCGGTGCGCGATCGCGCCTATGCTGGCGTTTCCTTTTTCTTCTATGAGTCTCTCTGGTGGTCAAATACTGAGACGTTAGAACAACGTCAAAACTCTCTTCTACAGATATTTCCTGAGAAAGTGATTGCGCCTCAAATATAACAAGGACAAATATAACAAGGACAGAGGAAAGTTGTTTCCTCTGTCCTCTTCTGCTTGGCCCATGCCTTACGTATCTGGCGTATCTGGCGTATCTGGCGTATCTATTGTTAGGTCCCTGGGGGTGCGTTCACCGGCGCTGTTTGTGCCGGTGGCTCCACAGGTGGCTCAGCGACAGCGTCTGGCAGACGGTCTATTTGGACCTCAGTCTCAGGCTGGGGGACCACCTCGATGGGGCTTTCCACAATATTTTCAACGTTGTTATCGGGGGGTATGACGGCTTCAGGCGCAATCGGTTCAATGGGGGGTGCAGGTTTGTCAGGAGGTGGAATCACCCCAGGGACAGTAGGTTCAGGGGTACCTACGATGACGGGAGTATCAATCACAGGTGGTGAAGGTGCCGGTTCAGGAACGCTCGGTTCAGGCGGTGTTTGAGGCGTTGGCGCAATCGGCTCAACACCTGGAGTTGGCTGAGAAATCGGTTCTGTAGGCTCAGGGGTAACGGGGGCAGGAATATTTGGTGTTGGTTGGTTAGGGGGCTCAATCGGTAGATCAGGCTTGTCGCCGCCACCAGGGGTTGGGCCACCAGGGCCACCGGGGGTCGGGCCACCGATAGGATTGGTCGGCTCAACGGGTCTAGGTGCCACGGGTGGTTTAGGCGTTGTCGGTGGATTGGGTCTAGCGGGGGGCTGAGGATTAGGGCGATCTACCCCAGGTGGGTTAGGCCGTCGTGATTCTATATCCGGTTGATTCACCGTAGCATTAACCGTATTATCAAACCGCTCATTGATATTACGCTGTTGTAAAAAGTCAGCAGCGGGCGATAGGGAAAAGTCCGGTATGGTTGTGGACGACGCTATACGGCTAGATGAATTGGCCGAAAGGAAGGCTGGATTTTGAATGACATCGTCACCATCCTCAAAACTCTCTTCTTCCAGGGCCTCATGAATTTCTTGTCTGACCGCATCAATGGCCTCATCACCTGTGGATGCTTCCGGGTTATCCAATAGGAGGCCAGTGACTAAATCACTGGTGGCATAGAACTCGTGGAGGTCAAAAGAAAAAAGCTCTAACCTGCCATCTTCATGCAGCACCGCCATCTCTCCAGCGTAGAGCGGCTGTTGGGCAGAACCATCTTCATTGAAGGCCATCATCGGACCTTCTGGATTGTTTGTCAGGGCACCAATAATCGTGGTGTTGGTGTCAGGAACAAAGCGCACAAACAGCGCTGAGCCATGGATACCAGTGACAGCGTTAGGTGTTTGGATAGTCGTCCGCCCCTGGCCAGGTGGAATTAATAGCAGGACCGTACCGTTGGACAGCCGAAAATTACGGGTATTGGGGGTAAATTGAAACACCGCACTTTCGCCAATGCGGGCAAGGGAGCCATCATTAAAACGCAACTCTGCTCGTGCCCTGCGAGCCGTGCTCAAGGCGTCGCCAACGCCAAGCACATCGGAGACCCGTGCCCTACGAGATCGACCATCGGTAAATAGCTGTACCTGATTACGTGTAAGTTCTATTCTGGCCCACGTCAAAGCAGATTGAGCACTGGCAGACCCGGGCAGAGCCAACAGTATGCCCAAGGATGCGCAGACCAAGGACAACCAGCGGCCCGTTGCCGTCACATTCAGTTTTTCCATTACAGTCGGTTAGTGAACCCGCTAAACATTAAGGACTATTAATCAGCCATCTAAGTTCACACCAGAGCTAATGGGCTAGATCAAACCGGATCTGGCTATCTGGCTACAGGAACAATAAGACAGCATTAAACCCCCGAATATGTAAAGTTCTTGATACACCCTTGAACTTATGCTACTGGCCTTGTTTACAAAGATGGGCAAGATTTGATGAAGTGTCCGCAGTTAGTTTACGTTTTTTTTGAAGATTGTGTTTGCAAAGCTATAAATTTTCCGGTGTGGCTAATCCTCAGTCGGATTTTATGTCTCCAGTTTTGGTGGGTACGCAATTGGACTGATCGGTTTATTATCCTCTGAATCAACACCGGTAATTTCCCAGTTTAGAATTCCTCCAACAGAGGCCCCAAGCGATTAAGCACCGGGTCATCGGTTACTGTCGCTGCATCGGCTTCTTCGTCTGGGACTGTGGCCTGCTCTGCCGGAATCTCATGATGAGTTCCCCTGTTAGGATCCCCATGCTGACTATCTGGTGGGGGAAAGGCCGCTGCAAGGCTGCTGTTGTCTTCGAGGGTGGCTACACGCACATTCAATTGGGCAATCTGATGCTGCAATTCCATAAACAGCATTACCGATTGCGTGGGTTCACGGCTTAATAGATATTGATGGAGTGCCTGCTTACAGAGATCGCTAAACGATTGAGCATGCTTAGACTGGTGGTTTGCGATCGCATCCAGCAAAACCCGATCCCCATCACTATCGTCAAAGGAAACACTCTTACGGATAGATTTGGCAGGCATGATCGAGCAGCGGCACAAATAACACTGCCCCTAATAACGCATAGCTGGGGGTTACCCGTCAATCTAAGGTTCGATTAACCTTTATTAGCTGGAAATTAAAATTACTTACCCAGAAAACTACCCAGCAGCAGCTTTTAGATTAGCTAGCTGGGCCTCACCGTAGATATACTGGCCTAACGCATTAGCCTGTCGTGAAGGCTTAGCCAAATGCCCCTTAAGTCTGGCCTCTTTTAATAAAGGACGCAGATCGCTCCAGAAAAATTCACCGCCACCACCCGTCACAATCACATCTGTAGCGCGCTCTGGCAACCAGCTTAGAAAACGTTGGGATAGCTCACGGGCAAAGCTCTTTCTTAAGCTAGGCAGAATTTCATCCAAATCCGTTGGCCGAGAAGCCCCCTTGGGACGATAAAAACGCTCCCCTTCGAGATTATGTACAGCCGTAATTAAGGAAAGGGATTGACTATCAGCTCCATCAATTTGCGCCGCCACCCGCTCATAAAACTGAGCCATCCCAAACGATTCACTTTGGGACGCCCCACGGGCAAACCGGAAACGATCAATGGCCAGAAAATCCGTCGTTTGATGGCCAATATCCACAATGGCGACCGATAGATTTGGGAAATCAGGACTGGAAGTGCGCTTATTTTGAGCCTCACTCCAAATTAGACTGCCGTACCCCTCTGGCATCACCCAAACCTTGTCTATATTTATTTCCATGGACTGGCCTCGATAAACCATGACATGGGGAGATGTCAGTAAACTGATAATTTCTGACTTTTCGCTATCAAACTGCTCCTGGGAGTGATAAGGCAAACCCAATACAACGCCCAGGTTGCCCTTGAGGCCAAAGTAACCTACACAGGCCAACGTTTTCACCAGGGCATCATCTACTTTAGATTGCCCCACACCTAGATCAGCCCCAAAGTCAGCAGCCAAATGCCCAACGGCATATCCCTTGCCCTGGTATTCCAACCACATATCAAGCAACGGATCGCTGGGTTGCGATTCAAAGCCACCCCGTCGAGCTTGCTCTACTGTCAGATGGGCAACATTCGAAGGAACTAGTACCACATCATTCTGATTTCGCTTAATACAGGTTTTCGTGGCTGTACGACCCAGATCAATGCTAAGGAGCTTCATCGTAGAAGTAGGCATAACGCAAGTTGGGAGCTAAAAAACTTTTGACAACGAATAACTAACTCAAACCGATACTAACTGTGAAGATACTGCTAAGTAAAACCCCATATCAAGGTCGGCAGCTCAAGTTCTGATATATCATGCCGTACCCCTGGATAACCATGGGTCGTCTTCGTGACAAAGCTGTCATTTCAATTAAAATTAGTACATATACAGACCCAATAGCCAGTTCAATTGTACTATAAGATGTAAATCACACTCAACCTCCCGAATAACCGAGGGTTTTAGTAGCAAATAAAACCTTGAATACAGGGTTATTACATGGAGTTTGAAGAAAACCTATGAGTCCGTCCATGTTTTAGAAAATTGTGTCTACGCTGGTACCCAATGACAGCGCCAATATTACATCGTAGACACTAGGAAACAGGTTATGGCACAAAGTTTTGGAGTAATTGGACTGGCGGTGATGGGGGAAAATCTAGCCCTCAATGTCGAACGCAACGGTTTTCCGATTTCTGTTTACAACCGATCGCGCGAAAAAACCGATGCCTTTATGGCAAATCGAGCAGTTGGTAAAAATGTTGTAGCTGCCTATTCCCTGGAGGAGTTCGTTGCTTCGCTAGAGCGCCCTCGTCAGATTTTACTGATGGTTAAGGCGGGTAAGCCAGTGGATGCTGTGATTGAGCAATTAATGCCATTGCTTGATCCCGATGACATGATCATCGACGGTGGTAACTCCCTATATGAAGACACCGAGCGTCGTGTAAAGACCCTGGAAGCGGCAGGTTTTCGCTTTATCGGCATGGGTGTAAGCGGCGGTGAAGAAGGAGCCCTGAATGGTCCCAGTTTGATGCCCGGTGGTACCCGTGCTGCCTATGAGTCCATCGAATCCATTGTCAGAAAAATTGCGGCCCAAGTGGATGATGGTCCCTGTGTCACCTACATTGGCCCCGGCGGTGCTGGCCACTACGTCAAGATGGTGCATAACGGCATCGAGTATGGCGACATGCAGCTAATTGCCGAAGCCTATGATCTGATGAAAAATGTCTTGGGTTTGGGACATCAGCAGCTCCATGAAATCTTTGCCCAGTGGAATACAACTGAGGAGTTGGATTCCTTTTTAATTGAGATTACGGCTGATATTTTCACCAAAACCGAAGGTGATACGGCTCTGGTAGAAAAAATCTTAGATGCTGCTGGTCAAAAAGGCACTGGTCGTTGGACAGTGATGAATGCCCTGGAAATGGGTGTGAGTATTCCCACCATCACAGCAGCGGTCAATGCGCGGATTATGTCTTCTCTTAAGGATGAGCGGGTGGCCGCATCTACCCAGATTAGCGGTCCCGATGGCACGATCACGGATAACACCACCCTGTGGATCAACAAGATTCGGGATGCGTTGTATTGTTCTAAAATTTGTTCCTATGCTCAAGGAATGGCCCTGTTGCGTAAGGCATCAGAGACCTATGATTATGACCTGGATCTAGGCGAATGTGCCCGCATTTGGAAAGGTGGCTGCATCATCCGCGCCAGATTCTTGAACAAGATTAAGCATGCATTTTCTGAGAATCCTGCACTGCCTAACTTGTTGTTGGCTCCTGAGTTTAAGCAGACAATTTTAGACCGCCAGTCTGCTTGGCGTGATGTGGTTGCCATGGCCGCCCAATATGGTGTGCCAGTGCCTGCCTTTAGTGCATCTTTAGATTACTTCGACAGCTACCGTCGGGCTCAGCTACCCCAGAACCTCACCCAGGCTCAGCGCGATTACTTCGGTGCTCACACCTACAAGCGTGTGGACCAAGAAGGTACCTTCCACACAGAGTGGACTAAGGAAACAGCCACGGTCTAACGCTTTACAGTTCATGTAATAGTCGAACAATCTATTTAGATAAAGGGACTCATTGGTTTTGGCAGTGAGTCCCTTTTGTTTTCTGATTTGAAAAGAGACTGAATCATTTGATACAGAACTCGATCTGAGAAAAGCATTCATCCTCAAAGGCTCGGATACACCTCAAGTCAATAGAGCTAGGCAAAATTAACGCATATTAAAGTCAGTAGAACCGTACATAGTGGTATGTAATCATAAATTCAGGGTGTTTAAGTACAAATCCTGAGCCCTAATTCGTAGCTATCTAACTCTCTGTAGCCATTGGTACATCTGCCATGAACGATAAGATTGAGTTGTTTATTTCTTATTCACATAAAGATGAAGAGCTTCGTGATCAGCTGGATACTAGCCTTGCTTCTCTAAAATGGAAAGGCATTGTAAGTACTTGGCATGATCGTCAGATACCAGCAGGTAGCGAATGGAGTGGCGATATAGATAAAAATTTGAAAAAAGCAGATATTATCTTGCTTTTGATTAGTCCCGATTTTATAGCCTCGAAATATTGTTACGAGATAGAACTTCAAGAGGCAATGAATAGGCATAAAAAAGGAGAAGCAATAGTTATTCCAATTATCCTAAGGCCAGCGGAGTGGACTGATATGTCTTTTGGTATGCTTCAAGCTTTTCCAAAGGATGCGAAACCTGTAACTACATGGCCTAACAGAGATGCGGCATTTAAGAACATAGCTGCGGGTATTAGAAAAGTTGTGAAGGAGCTACACAAGAAACGTCAAGAGCTAGCTGAACAGAAAGAGGCTAATAAATCACGGTACAAGCAAAAAGTCGAGGAGCTCTTGTTGCGAACAGGAGGAGAAATAGGAATTGTTGAAAGACGCACTTTAGATGAGCTTCGAGAAGAGCTTAAATTAACCCTTCAGGAGGCTCTAAAGATTGAGAGCGAGGCTTTTTTACCTATAGAGGAATATCGAAAGAATATTCTCCTTTATGAAGATACCTTACGCGATCTACTTGAGAATGGAGAGAGTTATCCTTTCAGCGAAAAAATCAGAAAAAGCTTAGAAGGACGACAACAGGATAAAGGGATTATGCCTGTAGATGCAGAAAGAGCAAAGTTTAAGGTACTTGAAGAGTTTAATATTGAACCTATTCAAGATCAGTCTACTGACTTTGAACTGGTTAAGAGTAAAGTAGCTACAGATGTAGCTACGGAGATAAAAATAAACAATGTAGATGGATCAGGAACCAAATTAGATGAAACTGACATTCCTGTTGAACCTACAGCTACTGAGACTAAAATTGCTGACGAGATATCATCTGTTAGAGCTGAGCTGGTGGGTGAGAGGGACAAGGAAGTTACGGTAAATGGTTCTTTTTCAGTAAATGAAAGAATCAAGAACTTTGGATTGAAATTCTTTTCCAATCCAAAGAAATTAACTGTGCTTGTTTTTGGCGGAGTGTTATTGGGCGTCTATGGTGTCTTAGCAGTCTTCTTAAGAGATGTAAGCCTTGATAAGGAAATCAAACAGAAGTTTTCATCGGAATTACTAGATAGGCTAAGTTTAGATGGAAATCGTCTTCTCAAAGATTTTGACGGGCCCGTCAATGTTAATCCTGAAGAGAAAATCCACACGCAAAATAAGAAACTTGCTAATAGAGAAATATGTAACGGTAAAAGCTACACTGTAGCTGTTCCAGTACCTACTAGTGGAAAGGAACCTGGCAAGGCCGCAGAAATGCTTCGTGGGTTTGCACAAGCTCAAAATAAGATAAATGAAGAATGTGCAATTAGAGGTGGAGGTTTAAGATTGTTAATTGTTGATGATGCTGACGATCCTGAAGTTGGAAGAAGAATCAGTGAGGAAATTCTTAAGCTCAATAATATCTTAGCTGTGGTGGGGCACTGGACAAGCAACGTTAGCCTAGAAGCAGCAAAAGTCTACAAGGATGAACTCGTACTCATTACGCCGATTAGTATATTAGATGATTTAGAAGGCTATGACTACGTCTTTCGCATGAATCCTGCCAGCAAGAGAGGTGCAGAAAAATTATCCCAATATCTTTCAGATAATGGCTATATCAAAACTTCAGTGGTTTATGCGTCAGAAAATGACTACGCCAATGAACTGACCATCAATTTCAGAAATGAGTTTGAGAAGCATGGAGAGGTTATACAAGAGATATCTTTCGACTCTCTAGTAAAAGATGATGATTCAGTTCAAAGTAATGTCACGGACCCTTTTTTGCAAGATGTTAATGGAGCAGCCAAAGCTCTAGTTTTATTTCCATCAATCAGGGCCACTAGTAAAGCAATTAAGCTACTTGAATATATAGATGACAACGATTTATCAGGCGATATTTCGGTTGTTGGAGATATGGCAAATCTTTACACTCCAGATGCCCTAAAACAAAAAGCAGCTTTAGATATGGTTCTTGCTATTCCTTGGCACTTTGATAGCGATCCTTCAGGTTTTGCTTGTGAAGCATACAATTTTTGGAATAAAAAAATAGTGAACCATGCTACTGCAATGTCTTACTTTGGATTGATAGCTGTTGCTGAAGCCATTAAGGAAACTAATTCTTCTATTCCATTCTTTAACTCTCCTAGTCGTTCTTCTATTTATATGGCTCTTAAATCGGGTACTGAAGTAGATTATAGCGACTCAAAAGCTCTGAAATTTGAGCAAAATGGCGTCTCTAACTTAGAACTGCAACTTGTGAAGGTTCAGGATACTTCTCTCAATCCAGAGAGAGCTTCAACATCTGGAGCTAATGTAGATTTTGACTTTGTACCAATTCATTCGGATGATTCAGAGATTCCCCAAAAAAACTGTCCAATCTAAAGAAATTTCCTGTTTGTTTGAAGGCTGGTATGGAATTGAATAAAATCCTGGAGATACCTCTGGTTTAAGCCTAACTCCAGCACGTCAAAATAGCTGGTCAATTGGTCCTGAATCTTCCTAAACTTTAAAATATTGTTTTAGTAGAAGTTCAGAAGGGATTAGTAACTGCTGAGCATGCAGCTTTTATCGAGTAGTTAAAAAATCAGCAGAAATTAGAGCTTTCCTAAAGGGTTCACCATGACAGTGATGGTGAACCCTTGCAATAAGAAGAATATGGATTGAGACTCTATGGTTGTTGCTCTGTTGGGTTTTGTGTGAGATGTACTGGATCTGTAATATCCACAACGGCCAGATACAGAAAGCCAGAGAATAGGCAAATACAGCTGAGGGTAAACCAGGACCATCGAATGCATGGCTGTTCGAGGTTGGGGTCTTGAGGGTGTTGCATATGACCAGTATAGGCAGAGGTATAAAAAGACACATCTATCTCAAGCTAAACGTGCCCACCTGGCTTCACTGACTATCGATAACAATATCGATTCACTAAAGTTTCAATTATTTCATTTTTAGGAGAGTTTATGAGTGTTTCTACTAAGTTGATAAAATCTATCTATCCGCAATTATCCTGAGATTTCTCAGTCGATTAATGACAGCGGCGAGTTCATAGCGACGAAATTCACTGAGGTCGGCCATGGGATAAGGAGTGAGTGAGTCAAAGTCTCCTCGGTTTACCCAGTCCATGATGTCGTCTAAGAGACTTTTTAATGAGTGGGAACGATTTTGCTGTTGCCAGGTGAGAATGGCGTGGGCGATGGCTCTGGTTTGATTGGGCTCTATGAGTTGTTCAATGCCGCATAGGTCGATATTTTCTTGGCCGATGGTTAGGGTGGTGAGACTTTGGGTTTTGACTTTAGCCGGTTTGCGATCGGTGTCAAATTTAGGTAGCTGAATGTGTCGTTGGGTGATGGTGCCAAAGTTCTGACCGCCTTCTATTTTGCGATCGCTAGGATACTCAGCCGCAATTGCCTTAGCCTCAGCAGTGACATCCTTAGCCCCATAGTTATCCAGGGCAATCACATGGTCAGCCACTTCAAAATAGTCACCGCTGCCGCCCATGACCAAAACTGTAGAAATACCGTGATCGGTGTAAAGCTGTCGGACCTTATCAATAAATGGGGTGATGGGTTCTTTATCCTTGGCGATGAGCGTTTGCATGTTGCGATCGCGAATCATCAAATTCGTCGCCGCCGTATCCTCATCAATCAACAATACCTGCACCCCAGCTTCAATCGCCTCTAAAATATTGGCGGCTTGGGATGTACTGCCGCTAGCGTTAGTGGTACTAAAAGATCGGGTGGATATTCCCTGGGGCAGCCGATCAATAAACGGCGAAATATCCACACCGGTCACACTGCGACCATCCTCTGCTCGAATCTTGACGGTGGCTGTATTGGCTACTACCTGTTCACGACCGTCACCAGGGATATGATTATAGGCCCCCTGGGCAATGGCTTTGAGTACTGTCGATTTGCCATGGTAGCCACCACCGACTATTAACGTTACCCCCTGGGGAATACCGAGACCTGTGACGGGTCCACCATGGGGGGTTGGTAGGGTAGTCTCTAAAGAACCTGGCGATTTAAACGGCATGGCTGTTGCTAGAGGTCGAGAATCGACACCGCTACGTCTGGGTAAAATTGAGCCATTGGCGATAAAAGCTACGAGGTTTTGAGCCGACAACTGCTGTCTGAGGGCATTGGCATCTTCGACGGTCGCAATATGCTGCTCCACAGCCTGACACCATTGGGGCTGATAGTGTAGAGCCGTAGCCACAAGATGCGGTAAATCTTGAATTAGCAAATCCCTGACAGCGTGACCTGCGATTCTGCGGCCAAAGGCAGGTAAACCCACCCCCAGGCGCAACTCTATCCCCTCGGCAGTGACCTGCACAGCTGTGCGCGCCAAAACAGCCTGGCTAGTGTCTGCAATGATCAGTCGACCGCTTTTGCCGGAGCCCCGCCGTTGCTGAATTTTGGGGATGGCCTGATGAATTTGCCGATGCAGAAAATCGGCTAGCACGATGCGTCGCGTTTGGTCATGCCAGTAGGTTTGTGGCCATTGACTGTGTTGGTGACTGGTCCAGAGGCTGACCCGACTGGGGGCAGCAAAGGGATCTCCCTGAATATGGGCCAGGATGAGCTTAAACCCAGGGAAGTCATAGCTGCCCTTGAGGCGTTTGTAAGCAGAGTAGCTGCGTCCATCAAGCTGCTCTAGCTGTTGCCTAAGGGCATTGTGTGACGTCATGGGTGGGATGTGAACGGCATTTGCGTCAAGCAATCATGATTTTACGGTTAAAGCTGATCATTTTCACCGCGTTAGATCTGTATAAGTCTTGCAATACAAGCAATACAGTTCATTGTGACATCAATCACATGACCCAGTGTTAGACGTCATCAGCCATGTCTAGAGGTATCACTTAGCTAGCCCAAAAATTCATCAATACTAGTTACATAAGAGGTGTAATCACGTATCCCATGGCTTATTTGTCAGTTCACCCCCGTTGCCCGAAATTCGTCAAGTCTGCTCTCGTTTTCCTCGGTGCTACCTTGCTAAGCTCAGCTAGCGCTCTAGCCAGTCCTTTATCTAATGCCCCCCTGGTCGACGGTGTTTATCTATATGGTCAACAACCGGCAGCGGCTCAACCTGGGTCAGTTTATATGGTGTTTGAAGTAACTGGCGATCGCACGGTTGGTGCTTTTTACATGCCTAGCTCTTCATTCGACTGTTTCCATGGTGATATCTCTGCGACCCGTTTAGACTTAATGGTTGTGGACAGTTACGAGCAGACAAGCCATCCCTACTCTCTTGCAGTTGAGACTCAGCCGACGCTAGCTGCCGGTGGTGCCGCTCCTGAATTTGGTATTGATGGATTTACTCGTATCAATACCCTATCTGAGCTAGATGAAAGAATTTTAGAAACTTGTCATGCCGATCAAGCTGGCGTTATCTAGGGTGTCTCAAAAGTAGCTGACAGACTGCCACACAAAGACGGTTCATGATTGAGTTTCTAAACTAAAACTTTGTTAAAACATTTGACATGAACAGACCGTAGAAAGTTGTGTACGTGTAATGGATATATAACTGGGCGGTTTTGCCCTGAGTTTTTATTGCTAGGTCTGATAGTTTTTCCTCTTGATTGATTTTTTTAGGTTATTTTTTACGGCTGATAGAATATTGCACCGTACCACTCGCCCTCTTGATAAATTCTTTCTAGAATTCTTCTTTTAAGCTGAAAGAAAATAATCAATTTAAATAGATTCCGTCCGGATGCCCCCCTGCTGACCACGAGCAAACATCAGTGAGGGGGCGATTTCTTTATCAATTTTTTATCCACCCTGCATAGATATGGAGATTCGGTCTTCGTTGATTCATAGACCTATAAATTCCTTTATCCTTCGGGCAAACTGAAACCATATCTGTTGTCTACAGGGCTATACGGATTACCCCACTTTCTCAACTTCGGCTCTCCAGGCTGTCGAGATGCAACGAAGATGGGTATATTTTTATTACATAGTTAAAAAACTTAATGTCTGGAGTAATCTTGGTTAACACCGATTACCTAGTGTCTTTTATAGGTTTCGACTCCATATCCTGGCAGAGGTCCACAAAATATGTTTGAACATTTCACCAATGCGGCAATTGCGGTGATCATGCAAGCTCAGGAAGAGGCAAGACGCCTGGGTCACAATTTCGTTGGTAGCGAGCAGTTACTACTTGGGATTGTGAAGGAAGGCTCTAGCATTGCCGCTCGAGTACTCAGTGATTTTGGAGTCAACCTGGCCAACTCTCGTGCTGAAGTGGAGTCTATTATTGGTCGTGGATCTGGTAACGGGCCTACTGAAATTCCTTTTACGCCTAAGGTTAAGCAAGTTTTTGAGCAGGCTTTCCAAGAGGCACGTAAGCTGGATCATCCCTACATCGAACCAGAGCATTTACTGCTGAGTCTGACTCAAAACGTAGAAAGCGTTGCTTATCGAGTCCTGACTAATTTAGGTGTAGATCCTACTCAGGTCCGTACACAGTTGATTCGCACCATTGGCGAGGTGTCGGCGGTGACGGCTGGTGGTCGTTCCCGTGATGGTGAGCGACCGGAACAGGCCTCTAAGCGCAACAGCGGTGTCCTGGCTGAATTTAGTACTGACTTAACGGAGCTAGCCGCCAATGGAAAGCTGGATCCAGTCATCGGTCGCTTTGAAGAAATTGAGCGGGTGGTGCAAATTCTGGGTCGGCGCACTAAGAATAACCCCGTTTTAGTAGGTGAACCGGGTGTAGGTAAAACTGCGATCGCAGAAGGCTTAGCCCAGCGCATCGTCAACCAAGATGTGCCTGAGGCGTTATTTGACCGTCGCGTTATCAGTCTTGACCTGGCAATGCTGGTTTCGGGTACCCGCTTCCGGGGTGACTTTGAAGAGCGTCTCAACCAGGTAATGTCTGAAGTACGGGAAGCTCAAAACATCATTCTAGTGATTGATGAAATTCATACCCTGGTCGGTGCCGGTTCGTTAGAAGGCAGCATGGATGCGGCTAACCTGCTGAAGCCCGCCCTGGCTCGCGGTGAACTTCAGTGCATTGGAGCGACGACCCTGGAAGAATACCGCAAGTACATCGAGAAGGATGCAGCCCTAGAGCGTCGTTTTCAGCGAGTGACTGTGGCACCGCCTTCCGTCGAAGATACGTTAGAAATTTTGGGCGGTATTCGGGGACGTTACGAACAGTTCCACCGGCTGACCATTACAGATGAAGCCCTTGAGGCCGCAGCGACGCTGGCAGATCGCTACATCAACGATCGTTACTTGCCTGATAAAGCTATCGACTTGATTGATGAAGCCGGCTCACGGGTGCGTTTGCGATACTCACAGAAAATTCCGGCTGGGGAGAAGCGCACGGAGCTGCGTCAGGTGCAGGGCAAAATTATGGAGCTTTTGGAAAGTCAGGCCTTCAATGATGTGGCAGCTTTAAGGGTTAAGGAACAGGGTCTATTGGCAGAGTTATTGCCCAATGGCACGCCCCATCCTGAGGTCACGAATGAAGACATTGCCGACATTGTGTCCTCCTGGACTGGCGTACCCGTTAACCGCTTGTCTGAGTCAGAATCTGCCATGATTCTGCATCTGGAAGATACGCTGCATGAACGTGTAATAGGCCAGAACGAAGCGGTCGAAGCGGTTGCTAAGGCGGTGCGACGTTCTCGTGTGGGCATGCGTAACCCCAATCGCCCCATTGCTAGCCTGATTTTCTCGGGTCCCACGGGTGTCGGTAAAACTGAGTTGGCTAAAGCGTTAGCAGCTTCTGTCTTTGGTGCAGAAGACGCCATGATTCGCGTCGATATGTCGGAATTTATGGAACCTCAATCGGTGTCTAAGCTGATTGGCTCTCCTCCGGGATATGTGGGCTATGACGAAGGCGGACAGCTAACCGAGGCCGTACGCCGTAAGCCTTACACCGTCATTTTGCTGGATGAAATTGAAAAGGCCCATCCCGATGTCTTTAACATTTTGCTACAGCTGTTGGATGATGGTCACCTAAATGATGCGAAGGGCCGCAAAGTTAGCTTCAAGAACACCTTGATCATCATGACTTCGAACATTGGTTCCAAGGTGATTGAGAAAGGTGGCGGTGGTTTGGGCTTTGAGCTCAGTACCGATGATGAGATGACGTCTCGCTATAACAATATTCGTAACTTGGTTAACGAAGAAATGAAGCAGTTCTTCCGCCCTGAGTTGTTGAACCGTATTGACGAGATTATCGTCTTCCGTCAGTTGATCAAGCAGGAGGTTGCTCAGATTGCCGATATCCTCCTTGCTCAGGTAACTGGACGCCTGGCTGAACGCAACATTACCTTTGAACTCACCGATGCCTTTAGGGAGCACCTGGTGAATGAAGGCTATGACCAAACCTATGGTGCTCGCCCCATGCGTCGAGCCATCTCTCGTTTGGTAGAAGATTACCTGGCTGAAGCCCTGCTGGCAGGAACGATCACAGATGGCGATACGGCTGTTTTTGATCTGGATGATGATGCTCGAGTTGTAGTTAGGTCTGCGAAACAGCCTGCGTTGGTGGGTGTTAGTCGTTAGCGACTTAGGTGCCTTAAGCCCTTAGGGCACCCCAATTTTTATGGGTGCCCATCTTTTCAGCTTTGAATTAGCGATTGCTCGGTCATCTATCCCAATGGCTGAACCCGACTGGGTGGCCAGTAGATTTTGTAGGCTGCCCCTAGAATGTTGGCTTCAGGAACATATCCCCAGACATGGGAATCCTGACTGTTGTTTCGGTTATCGCCCAATACAAAATAACTGTTTTCGGGCACGGTTTCCGGTCCCCACCCATAGGCAGATGTTGCTTGAGCGTAAGCTTCTGTAAGCGGGCGATTGCCGACATAAACACGACCCTCTTTAACGGTTATTTGCTGACCCGGTAAGCCAATCACGCGCTTTACATACAGTAGATTCTCGGCTGTCTCTGGCTCAGGAAGATCGAGCAGGGCCTCATCGGGTGGGGTAAATACAATAATGTCGCCAATGTTAGGGCGATACGTTTGATCACGCCGTACAAAAAGGCGATCGCCCACTTGCAGGGTCGGGGCCATGGACTCACTTGGGACAATGCATTGCTCAACCGCCCGTTGAATCCAGCCTGGTATTGAACCTAAGCACAGTCGGATCACCAGGAGACCGATAACGAGGCGTGCGATCGCGTCAGCGCTGGCTTGGTAGTTTGCACCTGATTTACCCCTGGTTCGATGGGGAAAACTGGCATACACGTGATAACAACTCAGTGCCCAAATCAGCGGTGGAATGGGCACCAACTGGGGAATAGAATTCGCTAGCCAAGCCGTCAGCAGACCTGTACCAAGAAATAACCCACCAGCCAAAGCCTGCTGTAGATACAAATGGCCTAATCCAGGCAACAGCTGTGATAAAAAAACGGCATACCAAGGATCGGACCTGCCCTGAGGTACTGAAATCCGGCTGGCGTACCCCGGTTGAGTGCCACGATAGGCATCCAAAATACTAAAGCTATAGACCATGAGGAAGCAGCCTATCGTCCAAAATCCCCACATGGTTTGGCCATGGGCCCCAAAAATAGACCATGTGGCATAGCCGATCATGACAACTGCCATTAGCACCAGGCTGATTCCTTTCCACCAGAAAGCGCTGTATAACTGCCCCAGCCCTGGAAACACCAGCGAATAATTCACGGCTAGCCAAGGGTTCAGATGGGTTGACCGGCTTGACTGAAACGATGGTTTCATGCTTCAAGTATCAGTAAAAATTGACGATAACCTGTCAAGGAGCGCGAACGTATAGCAACCAGTTATAGGCTAACAGCGTACTATGACGGCAAAAGACATTAGTAACATTCTTCGAGACCTTGCTGATCCTGTTATAGCAGAACATTCACAACGCTTCTTTAAGACAGGAAAAGGTGAATATGGCGAGGGTGACCAATTTCTCGGCATTCGTGTTCCTGCGCTTAGAAAACAGGTGAAAAAGCATCAGGCAACATCACTACCAGACGTCAAAAAACTGTTAATGTCCCCTTTTCATGAAGAACGCTTGTTTGCGTTGTTACTCCTGGTGCACAAATTTAGCCAAGGTAACGATGCCGAGAAAACAACGATTTATCAGCTATATTTGGACCATACTCAATACATCAACAATTGGGACTTGGTGGATAGCTCAGCTTACAAAATTGTGGGTGTTTACCTCGAAACAAGGGACCGACAAATTCTCTATCAATTAGCTCAATCCTGTAATCTCTGGGAAAGACGAATTGCAATCATGTCCACGTTTCAGTTTATTCGCAACGATCAGTTTGACGATACGCTACAGCTGTCAGAGTTGTTGCTAAATGATTCAGAAGACTTGATCCACAAAGCTGTGGGCTGGATGTTGCGAGAAATTGGCAAGCGGGATGTGGCAACTGAAAAAGCGTTCTTGAAAACCCATTACAAAACAATGCCTCGCACCATGCTGCGCTATGCCATCGAGAAATTTCCAAAGCAAGAACGGCAACAGTATTTGACCGGTGATTTGACTGGTGTAGTATGAAAATGAGAGTACATCCTTCACGCTATACCTACCGCTCCATGGCATCAATCTGCCTCACTGCGGTTAAGGCTGCATAGCTAACGCCAGCGGTTCCTTCCCCTGGATGCACACAGTCTCCTACCAGCCATAGCTTAGGAATCGGCGTCCGGGTGGCAAAGCCAAAGGGACCAAAGGTCGATAACCGCTGACCGATGCCGCCTACCATGCCCTGGTGTCGAGCTGTGTAGCGCTCAAAGGTGCGGGGAGTGCCCGATTCAGCGTGGATAATGTGCTGTGGGTCCAGGTTGAAGTATTGGTTTAGTTTTGCGATCGCATCCCGTTCATACTCAGCCTTCAAAGCCCCATAGTCATCACACTTTTGCCATGCCTGCACATCCGTAAATGACGACGCCACGATCGTTGCCTTGCCTTCAGGGGCACGACCATCTCCCGATCGACTGACTGACACAAACAGCGAGTTATTCTCCCCAATTGGGCCATCATAGTCATAGAGAAACTGTAGATGCGGTGGGCAATTTTCAGGAATCGCCGCTTGATCGACACCGAGGTAAACCACAAAAGCTCCCGATGACGGCATCAGCTTATCCACCCGCCGCTGATAGCCTTGGGGCGTTTGCTCACCCAGCAATGTGGTTAAATTCTGCACGGTCACATTAGCGACGATATGATCGGCAGACTCTAACCAGATGTCATCCGTTTTCTGATGGCGGACCTGGGCAAACCGGGGTCGATTATTCTCTAGCTGAATTTTCTCAACGGCATATCCCAAAAAAACCTGACCGCCAAACTGTTTGATTGCGTTTACCAATGCAGTGCTCAACCCCTGCATACTGCCCTGTAGATGAAATAACCCCTGCGGCGCTTGGGATACGCCTAAGGCTGTTGCCGCATATAACAAAGCTGTTTCATCTGCACCCACCTGGGAATAGAGCTTGAGCTGTAGGTCCAAAAATGTTTTTAGTCGACGATTTTCATAGAGGCCATAGCCTTTAAGCAATTGGCCCACGGTTGAGAATGTGTAGGGCACTGTCAGCAGCGTGTCCGGTCGCAGTGCATTGCCCAGCTGCCAAGCATCCCAAAGATTGCGCGGTGGCAACACCGGCTGTCTGGCCTGAAATCGCCAGCTATAGCTAAATAGATCGCTCAGCTTTTGCCAAAACGGTTCACTACCTGGAAACTGCTGTTGACGCTCGGTTTTCCACCGCTGCGGATCCCGCCAAACATTGATCGGCGTCGTTTCTCCGGGTAAGAAAACGGCACAAGCCGGATCGCAATGCTCAGCTGCCGGTAGATCTATCCCTAATTCTGAAAAAATTTGATGGTGAATTCCCCCTGGTTCTAAGCCAGCAACCTGGGTCGCACCGACATCAAAGGTAAACCCCCGTCGTCGAAAGGTAGACGCACAGCCCCCCGGCACCAGGGCCTGTTCAAAAACACGAACCTGGTAACCCCGTTTGGCCAGTAAAGCTGCAGCTGTCAGCCCGCCAATACCCGCCCCGACGACAAGCACCTTGGATGGGCCATAGTGTGTGTGGGATTCTACCAATGGGGTCATGTTTACATTTGTTTACCTGACCCTAGTGTAACGGTCTGTGCTGACCACTAGATATCTAGATCAATGATGCGGTGCTTGTTATCGACAGCTAGAAAATGCATCTGACCAGCAAATACAATCGTCAGCGTATTGCCTTGAACATCGTCAATGACTAAAACGGTTTGATCGTCTACTTCAACATGCTCTGCCTTAAGGATGCGTTGGGGCTTTTTCTCCGGTTTAGGCAATGTCCCTTCAGATAGGGCGATACCCAGGGTTTTAGTGGCCTTAATCAGTAAAAAAATCGGTTCGTTCTGATTGGCTTGACGGGTGATGGCTTCGGGAAGCCACAATGAATCCCATAGTAAACAAAGAACAGTTTCACCATAGGTTTCTGCACTTTGATACGTTCCTAGCAAATAGGCATCGTGCAATGTGTAAACCTGGCTGAAATGACTGTAAGCCTGACATAGACCATGTTGCCAAGGTAGATTCCCTAACAAAATATTTTCGCAGAGCCAGCGTGGCAGGGTGGGTTTGGTGCTAACAAATACCATAGTCAAGACGTATGGACTAAAGAAACGGCAATAATATGAGTCCCCTAGATGCCTCCAAAGACCTTTGGCATAGAATCAATCTTGAGCCATTGCATTTATTGATCATGCAGCGGCTCAAGCCGTATATCATCCATGGGTAAGAAAAAATCCTATGCCGTGTTTGTCCATAGAATTATTCCTACTAACTTTATGAATCCAGTAGCTTCTTAATGAAATCTTTTTGATAAAATTTCCTTCTACTAGTGAAATAAAGACTCGTATATCTCACATAGGTAAATTACTGTATTCAGCATCTGACAGGTATCACAGGTGCTTTAAGGAATATTAGCTTAATAATTTAAAATGTTGCTGCTCCGAACTATGATTCTATTCAGCCGGATCGGTAACAACATCTCATAATAAACCCATAATTGTGCTGATTGATGAGGCCAGTAAAAAAATAGGAACATTCCTACGCATGGGAGAATTAAGTGACACTAGATCCTCTTGCACAACAATAAGAAGTTATTCATAACTCTCTGTCCATAACAGTTTCAGCGGCATCAATTGAAGCTGGGATTTTTGGCTACTGACTTCTTTCTGGCTACTAACCTCTGAGTACCATGCTTAGGAAAACGTCTCGATTTGAGTTGATACCCCGTTTTCAGAGAATAAGATCTTTGCCATTGCTGATCCTTGGGAAGATTTAAGTGAAAAAACATTGATGTAGAGTGATCTTGCCAGATCGATCCATTTTCTAAATCAACAACGGTAAGTCTTGCTGATCTCATCTAAATTCAGTAGGACATTAGATGAGGTAATTGTTTCTCGTCAGCGATTTTACGTTGTGCCTTTTGTCACTTCGTTAGTGCTTACATCAACTCACAAAAGAGAATGTGATTGCTATTTCCACGTTGCGGTAGGTCTTCATCACTTGCAAAGTTCTCTAATAACTAAGGCTTTAAATATTTTTTAGCAAAAATGTTTTCTCGGCTGTCTAGTTATACAGACAATCAAAACCATAGGGTTCTATGTCAGTGATCATTGCAACGTACTCAATGTTATGCTAACCGCCATAAACTTCGTAAGACCTACTAATAATAATGTCGGTCATAACAGAGTAAAAAAACTGGCTTCGCTGATCCTCGGCATAATTTCATCCTTCAGGTTATGGATTGATATTCTAATAGATTGCTCAGTTTCTCCCCTAAATCAGCAACAGCAAAAACTCAATCTAGTTGGATGTTTTTTCGAATTGATAGACCGTTGATCCGTCAACTTGCCGGTTTTCCTGGTCAAAGCCTGATTAATTATTGGAGCCAGACTTCCGTGATATCAGGACTTTAGCTTGTGACACTAAAAAACTAACATGGCAATACTGAGTGAAGCCATGGCCGCCTAAATAACACTGAAAACATGTACCAAGATCATTGCAATTATTGTTTTTTGATGATAATGAAAAATGTTAAATAGGTAACTTTTTAGGCATTAGCATTAGCAAAATCTGACTTTACAGAAACTCCGCACAAAGAATATAAAGATACGTAGCTCATTTTTAAAATTTAGGTTATGTTAGACCCAGATATGCAGTTTAATTACTAACGCTTAGTGCTTCAGAATGTTTATCTGTTTTCATTTCTGAAAGCCCCTAAGAAAATTTTTCTTGTACGCATCTATGGTTAGATACAGTTAACAATGTCTATGTGAATCTAAAAGTCTTCTATTTTTGCTAGATACCTGATAATCGTCATTCATGCTCGTGGCTTTTAAGTTTTAAGCGTGGTTTCCCCATATGAGAACGCCTAAAAGCCAGAATGGCAAGCAAAATTTTGACTAGATGACATTTAAGTACTATGTTTACATCGACTCCGTTCCCCTTCTTGGGGTGAGTGCACAAGCAGATTGTGTCGGTAGTCCACGAGTCACTGTTTCCTGAATGGTTAGTTAAGGCTAGATCTTATTGTTGTCCTGTATGTAAGCTTACGAAGACTGGTTTTTCATCTATAGTGTGTGATCCCAAAAAATAAGAACTGTAGTAGACGGCAGAGTTTTAGTTAGATATCTGTAGGATACCTATGGGTATGTGGCTCTGTTGATTCTTAGCGTGCAGTTCTTGACGAGTTTTTCAAGTTTCAATGTTATCACTGCCTAAATTCTCTAGCCCTGTGGTGGGAAGAGTCTTGCATGTGGTTTACATCTGTGATCAGTGATGATGCGATCGCTTTAGGCATCTAGATGTTTGTATTTATTGTTGGCAGTCATCATGAAAAAGCATTTTTCAACTAGAGGAATATTTCTGATTAAGCTGACTCTGATGTGCCTGGTTCTAGGAGAATCTGCAGGCCGCTATGCGGTTGCCCAGTCTACGACTCCAGCTGAACCGTCGTTACCCCCCTTGCCTGTCGAAACATCAAGTTCATCAGAGTTGGCGGCCCCTGATCCTACAGTAGGAGAATCCTACATCCTGGGTGTTGGTGATTACTTACGCGTAGATGTGTTTAACATCCCTGACTACAGTGGTGAATTTCGAGTATTGTCCAGTGGCAATCTAAATATTCCCATCGTCGGAGCCATTGATGTTGAAGGTCTTTCTCTCCAGCAAGCAAAAGTTCAGATTGAACAAACCCTTGAACCCTATGTTCAGCGTCCTGTGGTTACCCTGAGTGTGCTTGAGACGCGTCCTATTCAGATTGCCATCGCTGGTGAAGTCCATCGACCTGGCTCTTATCGAATCTCCGCGCAGAGCGGTACAAATGTTGCAGCTGAAGATATCCCCACCTTGACCCAGGCAATTGAGTTAGCAGGGGGAATCACCCAGTTAGCAGATATTCGCCAAATTGAAGTGCAACGTCGGCTGCCGCGCTCATCAGCTGCCTTAGTATCGAGTGCTACTTTATTAGCTGATCAACGTCATAAGGAAAATAAATCCCAAACAGTTGCCGTCAATTTGTGGAATCTCCTAAAAGAAGGTAATCTCAATGAAGACTTGCAGTTGCAAGATGGCGATCGCATTATCATTCCTACGGCTAGCAATCTGAATTCAGATGAAGCAGCTGAACTAGCCACGGCTAGCTTTTCACCTGATGAGATTTCCGTAAATGTTGTTGGGGAAGTAGAATCTCCTGGCAATATTCGGATCCCCCCCAATACACCGCTTAATCAAGCAATCTTAGCTGCAGGTGGGTTTAATAATCGGGCTCGAAAAGGAACCGTAAGACTTGTTCGCCTAAATCTCAACGGTACAGTATCCCAGAGCGATATCGACATTGATTTTGCTCAAGGGATTAATGAGGAAACTAACCCATCCTTACGCCCGAACGACACGGTTATTGTCCAACGTTCTGGAGTTGCTAGTGTAGGCGATGCATTCAGCTCGGTTTTATCACCTTTAAACTTTGTTTTGCGTTTGTTGGGCATTTAGGAAAGTGTGGGCATTGAGTCGACAAACAACGACCTTCAGTACCATAAATAGAGATTCTTCAAGGATCTTTGTTCCCTCTAGATTGTTACTAATTCAACATTGTGATTATTTCTAGAGATTGGTTTTAGTATGAAAATTGCATTGGTGCATGATTACCTTACCCAGAGAGGCGGCGCAGAGCGTGTATTTGAGCTTCTTTGCAGACGATTTCCAGACGCAGATATTTACACCTCATTATATAGTCCGAAAGATACGATTAATCTGGGTGACCGACCTGTTCACACGACTAAGCTTCAGGCGATCCCCGGAGCAAGTCAGAATTTTAGATTGCTGGCTCCCTTTTATTTCCCAGCTTTTGAAGCCTTAGATTTGCAACAATATGAGCTGATTATTAGCAGTACAACCAGCTTTGCAAAGTCAGTGATCAAGCGTCCTAATGCGTACCACATTTGTTTCTGTCATAATATCACTCGTTTTCTTTGGGATACGCGTACCTATATTGATCAATACAAAAATTATAAGACTTTGATGCCAATCATTCAGCCAATTTTCCAAAAGCTGAGAGAAGTGGACTTTGTACATGCCCAAAAACCAGACCTGTATATTTCTAACTCATCAATTGTCACTGAGCGCATTCAAGAAACCTATAAGCAACCGGCAGTTACCGTTAACTATCCAATTGATATCAGCCAGTTTGAATTTTCGGATCAGAAAGATGATTATTACCTGGTGTCATCTCGGTTATTGGGATATAAGCGTGTAGATGTAGTAGTAGAAGCCTTTAACTGGTTAGGGTGGCCACTGATTATTACTGGTGATGGCCCAGAGAGAGAGAGATTAGAAATGGCTGCTCTACCCAATATTTCTTTCTTGGGTCATGTCAGTGATGATCAGCGTAAAAGCTTGATGTCAAGAGCTAAAGCGGTAATTGTTACAGCCCTGGAGGATTATGGGTTGGTGCCTATTGAAGCAAATGTTAGCGGTACCCCTGTTGTTGCTTACGGTGCTGGAGGGGTGTTAGACACACAGTTGCCTGGGAAAACAGGCGTCTTTTTCTACCGCCAATCTCCAGAAGCTGTCCATCAGGCCTTGCTCAGAGCCGATACCATCGACTGGAATTATCGTCAGATTCGCGAGCATGTGCTCAAGAATTTTACTGAGAAAGTTTTTTTTGAACGGGTGCTGAAAATTATTGAAGAAGCTTACGCGAAACATAAAGCCGTTGCTCCAGTTTTAACTCCATCTGCATAGTGGCCACGATAGTTAGCGCAGCTCGATAAATCTGATGGCGAATAACAACACAGATATGCGAACATCACAATTTTCCTCCTCCTCAGATAAAACAGAGATTGGCTATGGTCAGCTTCTGAATATACTGCTAAGACGCTTTGTCTGGTTTGGTGGAGCCGTTTTAGGGACGGTGGGGATTGCGATCGCATTAACTTTAAAAGAAGATCCTCTTTATCAAAGTTCAATGCAGTTATTAGTTGAGCCTAACTATCGTCAGACGGTTGATATCACCAACGGACAACAGCAAGGGCGACGTTCATCCTCTTCCCAAACAGACTATGCAACTCAGCTCAACCTGATGCGCAGTAAGTCCTTTGTTGAAAAAACGGTTGAACAGCTTCAGCCTGAGTATCCAGAGCTATGTGATGCGTCAGCCCCACTATCAGAATGTGCTGATGGTTTTCAAAATGCGTTGACCCTATCCCAGGTGGCTGAAGGCGATGCCAAAACTGGTATTTTCAAAGCAACCTTTACTGGTAAAGACCCAGAAGTTGTTCAAAGGTTTTTAGAAAAATTAGGCGATGTCTATTTAAGCTATAACAAAGATCAGCAAGAGCAGCGCCTTAAGCGAGGATTAGCCCTGGTTAATCAGCAAATAGAAAGCGTGCAAGAAAATCTTGCTGTGTCTCGTCAGGCCTTAAAAGAGTTTCGCGAATCAGAGAACCTGATTGATCCAGAGCAGCAATCACTGACGGTTGCTGAATCCCTCAGACAGATTGAGCAATCGAAAGTGGATGTCGAGACTGAATTTTTAGATGCTCAGGCTAAATATAATTCCCTGCAAGATCAACTGGCCGCCGATCCTCAATCGGCGATGATTGCTTCACGTTTAAGTCAGTCATCGCGTTATCAGCAGCTTTTAAATGCATTGCAGGCAACCGAGCTAGAGTTAGAGGAACGGCGATCACTTTATGCAGAAGCTGATCCCGGAGTGCAGGATCTGGTAAGTCGACGGGAGGGAAATATTTCTCTGTTGCAATCAGAGGTTGAACGGGTATTAGGTGATATCCCACAACAGATTAATCTGGATGAAACGGCGTTGTTAACCGAAGGGCAGTTGGGTGAAATTGAACTGGGATTGGCCGCTGAGCTGGTGCAGGCTACGATTAGCTTACAGCGTTTTAAAGCACGAAAAAATGGTTTAGAACAGGCTGCGCAACAATTAAAATCTGAACTCTCTAAATTCCCTAGCTTAATTGCAGAATACGACCGCATTCAACCCGAAGCTCAAATACAACAGCAATCGTTGGAACAACTGTTACAACTACGCCAAGAACTAAGTAATGAATTAGCTCAGGGTGGTTTTAGTTGGGATATTGTTGAACCTTCGCAGCTAGGTGAACAAATTTCACCTCAACCCAAGCAAAACATACTGTTGGGTGTAGTGGCTGGTATATTCATTGGCGGTGGGTTAGCCTTTGGTCGAGAAGCGATAGACACGGTGGTACGTACATCGGATGAGCTGAAAAAACAAGCTGCCTTGCCTCTCTTAGGGGTGATTCCTGAAATACCCACCCGCAAAGCCGATGCCTTGCTGACCATTCTGGATGCTGAGCGGGCTCCTGCGGATTCTCCTGCCCTCAGTCAAAGTCAGCCATTTCGAGACGCTGTCGATCTGATTTATAAGACTATTCAGCTGACCAATTCTCAGTCATTGTCTTCTTTACTCGTCACATCAGCTCTGATGGGAGAAGGGAAAACAACATTATCCATTGGCTTAGCGCTTAGTGCAGCCCGATCTCACCAACGGGTGTTGTTGATTGATGCTAATTTCCGTAATCCATCGTTGCATCAATATCTGGGTCTATTAAATGTTCAGGGTTTATCAACCCTGTTGCATCCAAATTTGGCACGGTGGAATAAAACAAAAATTTCTCCTGTTTCTCTGTCTCATTCCGGCACCAGTGTTGATGTTCTGCTGGCAGGAGCGGTACCTGAAGACCCCATGAGGCTTCTAAGCTCACAACAAATGCGACAGGTGTTAGAAAAAGCTGAAGCAAATTATGATCTTGTGATTGTTGATGCCCCTGCTATTTCAGGCCTGGCTGATGGACTACAGCTGGCATCCATGTGTAACGCATCCATTATTGTCAGCCGCCTAGATCGCATTACTCAGGCTGATTTAACCCATACCACTACCATGCTGGATCAAGTAAATACCATTGGTATTGTCGCCAATGGTCACCGCGAGAGTATGCGACCTATGAAACATTATGAGCGCAATGGCTCTTCAAAACTCTCCAAAGAGCCCGTAATGCTCTGGCGCAGCTAGACTTTACTCTACTAGTTCAGTCACTGAATTGACACAATTGTAGTTAATCGGACATCCCAAATGGAGATTTATTTGCTATAAGTTTATCTAAGACAAGTTTTTAGGCAACAGGCTTAACTTGAATCAGGCTTTCTATTAAGAGACTCTTCAGACGTATGACAACTTCTACAGTTTTGTTAAAGGCTCCCATTGTTTTTCAAGTGCCACCTACCAAGAGAACACCATCTGCATTTGAAAACTGTACATTGATTTGGGAAAAAGATGCATTAATCGTAAAGCCTCGCTCGTCTAAATTAGAACCCGAGATTCCTGCTCTCAGCAATAAAGTGTGGTTGCGAGACTGTCTGCGCCGCTCACCTGTCAAGCGAGTATATCTTGACCCACAGTTAGAATCATCGAAGTTTACTGCCTGGGCAGATATTTGTAGCGCTACTAAAAAGCAGGTCTATTTGAGAGTACCTTTGGCTCCCGATTTACCCCAGGCTCGACAACCCATCCTCTGGCGAGTAAAACGGTTGGCAGATTGGTTAGTTGCATCTTTCCTATGTATTCTACTCAGCCCATTAATGGGGCTATTGGCTTTATGGGTTCGATTAGATTCTCCTGGGCCTATCTTATTTCGTCAGTGGAGAGTGGGTTACCAAGGCAGACTGTTTCAGATTTGCAAGTTCCGCAGTATGAAGACAGATGCCGAAGCACAGCACCATAAGGTTATGAGGAATCAGACCGGCCTACATAAACTGGAAAAAGATCCACGGGTAACAGGGGTGGGTCGTTGGCTACGAAAATTTAGCTTAGATGAGCTGCCTCAGCTGGTTAACGTGTTGCGCGGTGAGATGAGCTTAGTAGGGCCAAGACCTTGGGCTCTATATGATGCGGTAAGGATTGAGCCAGTATTGCGGAGACGATTGAGAGCGTTACCTGGTATGACCGGCATGTGGCAGGTAACGACCCGCTCTCAAGGATGCGATCTGACATCGGTCAATCGAATGGATTTGGATTACCTTCGACAGTGGACATTCCAGGAAGATTTAAAACTGTTGCTAATGACAGTCCCTAAAGTCATGACAGGATTTGGTGCGTTCTAACGTATTGCTTACTTACCTTGTTTCTTTTCTTAGATGTGAGTAGTTTCTTATGAGTTTGCGACAGAAAGCAATTCAAGGGGCAATGTGGTCCGCTATAGAAAAATGGGGGGCTCAGCTTGTCTCAACTGCAATTTTTCTGTTGCTAGCTCGGCTGCTCGGTGCTGAAGCCTTTGGTTTAGTAGCTCTGGCAAATGTATTTATGTATTTTATGCAGATCTTTTTGGATCAAGGCTTTGCTCAAGCCATTATTCAAAAAGATAAGCTGGAGCCGGAGCATCTAGATACAGCTTTTTGGACCAGTGTATTGATGGGGGCATTGTTCCTTTTAGCTGTTTTAGCTGGAGCTGGAGCTGTTGCAAACTTCTACAGTGAGCCAGAGCTAGCACCGATTATTCGGTGGATGTCCATCAGTTTTCTGTTTGCAGGGCTAAGTAGCGTGCAGTCTGCAATCTTGCAACGTAATATGCAGTTCAAGGTTTTTGCAGCACGTTCTTTAGTGGCAACGGCAGCCTGTGGGGTAGCGGGCATTGGGGCTGCCCTTATGGGGTTAGGGGTTTGGAGTCTGGTTATTAAAGAAATAGTATTTGGCTCAACGGGAGCCTTAATGTTGTGGAGTTCGAGCGACTGGCGGCCAGGATTTAGGTTTTCTCCTCAACATTTTAGAGAACTCTTTGCGTTTGGCATCAATATTATTGGCTTTAACTTTCTCGATTTCTTTAACCGACGCTCAGATGATTTATTGATTGGTTATTTCTTAGGAGCCGTTGCCCTAGGCTATTACAACGTAGCCTATCGATTGCTGCTGATTATGATTAAGCTATTGACCAGTGTGACTACTCAAGTAGCACTCCCTACGTTTTCGAAACTGCAAAAACAGCCAGCAAGAATGAGAGATGCTTTTTATAGGGTTACGCGGTATACCAGCTTAGTTTCATTTCCTGCATTTTTAGGCGTCGTTGTTCTTGCACCAGAGTTAATACAGACTTTGTTTGGAGAAGAATGGCTGCCTAGCGTTCCAGTTATGCGTATTCTTGCACTAATCGGTATTCTTCAATCGGTGCAATACTTTGCTGGAACGGTTCTCTTAGCTATGAATAAACCTCTATGGCGATTACGGGTTGTCTTTTTAATTACCCTTTGTAATATTGCTGGTTTCTTTGTAGCGGTTCGGTGGGGAATAACTGCGGTCGCCTTATCTTATGCCATCTGTGTTTACTCCTTCTCACCTATATTCTTAGGTATGGTGAGAAAATTAATACAGATAGACTTCAAAAAATATTTTCTGCAATATACGACTCCACTGATCAGCAGCTTGTTAATGGTGATCTTCATCTTGGGAGCTAAACAGATATTGCGTGGCTGGACTAACTCATATGTAGTGCTTGGCATATACCTAGCAATAGGAGTGCTTGCATATCTATCTGGAGTAATGCTTTTATCTCCTAACTTGTTTAATCAAACCTATAAATTAGCCTTGTCTTCACTGCCAAGATCAACACAAAAACGGGATTGAAGTATGCCTCACCTTAAAACTGTATAAATCTGAATCGATCGTCATCAGCTGTATAAGGAACTTTTGATTATGAAGTCACCGATAAGCTCGCTAGATACCGATAAACTATCTTTCTACAGAACAAAACATCATTTTGAAAAATATGGTGAATTTCATACTGTAGATGAGTTCATTCAATATTGTCAGTGGGCTCAACAGCGTGACGTGCCCTTGTATGTTTTAGGTAATGGTTCCAATGTACTCTTTAAGTCAAGAAAAATATCGTCTCTAGTATTAAAAAATAAACTCAATAAGGATATTAAGCCTTTAGGGGAAGGGCGATTTGAGATCTCCTCCTCTACGCAGGTGATAGATGTACTAAGATACTGCTATGCTCAATCCCTAGAATCTTTCTACTATTTATCATCGGTGCCAGCCACTATTGGTGGTGCTTTGGCAATGAATGCTGGTCGCGGTCGGCAACAAAACATGACAGTTTATGACTTTGTAGAGAGCGTTACCTTCTTTGACTTTGAGCAAAATCAAATAAAGACTCTGCTGCCCAATGAGATTGTTCAAGGATATCGGCAAACTACTTTTACAGGAATTCAGAAGAAGCTAATTCTCAAGGCGATATTCAAATTTGAATCCATCAGTTTTCAGTCTGATCCAATATTAGAAAGGAAAAAATGGTCAAAAGAGTTTCAGGACTATTCAGCCCCAAATTGTGGATCGGTTTTTAAGCAGGCTGACTACCGAATCTTGAGAAAACTAGAAGGGTTATCCATTGGGCAATCTGCGTTCTCTAAGAAAACGACCAACTGGATTTTAAATAAGTCAAAAAGTAGCTTGCCCATTAGATTTTTAATTTCAATGGCTCAGATTTTACATGCTTTTCTCGGTAAAAAAATTGAGCTAGAAGTCATCGTTATTGAATAGTAGAAAATTTAGATAAAAAGTCGTATCACTTTTTTATAAGTAACACTATGAAGATTGGCATTATCACCTTTCATCACACAACTAACTACGGCGCTACCTTGCAAGCCTATGCGTTGTCAAAAACGCTAGCTTCGTGGGGACATACTGTAGAAGTTATTGACTATAGACCTAAAGGAGCAGTTGCTTTTTACCTAAGACAGCTGCTGCCTGTTCGCAATAGAAAGCTTGATTGGAATCTAAACTTTCATAAGCATATTTTGAAAGCGCTTCAAATGCGTAAGTTCTTAGTCTCTTCGTTGAGTCTAAGTAAATTGAAGTGTTACTCAAGCGATAAACTGCGGGAAATTTTTGAAGGGTCTAACTACGATGCAGTGATTACTGGCAGTGATCAGGTGTGGTGTCTAGACACAAAATTCCGTGGTTTTGATGCTTCCTATTTTCTTGATTTTTTTGGCAAGACTGACAATTGCCTCAAAGTGAGCTATGCCCCTAGTGTCGGCGGGACACAATCATTTAAGAACAATAGAGAACAGGTATCGAAGCTGCTTGCGGAATTTGATCATGTGTCAGTTCGGGACTATCACAGTGCAAGGGTGATCCAGGAAGAATGCGGTATAGCACCCACTAAAGTTCTAGATCCTACATTTTTAGTTGATTATGAAGATGTTTTAGTGCCACCTAAAGCGAAAAATCCATATCTGTTGGTTTATAACCATAAAGAGTTGGGGCATATACAGAAGAAAGCCATTCAAGGGATTGCTGAATCAAAGAATCTTAAGGTGATTTCCATTGGTGATGCTTGGGATGTTGCCGATGATAGCTTCATCTCTGTTCATCCACGTGAATGGATAGGCTATTTCAAACATGCATCATATATTTTTACAAATACATTTCATGGCACTATTTTCTCACTTCTCTTTCGGAAGGATTTTACAGTTTTTGTAGGTAAAGGAAAACGTAATAAGGTATTCGATCTGCTCACTCCATTGGATCTGAAAGGACGAATTATTACTGAACTGACAGGCGATTATAAGGTTGATGGATCGCAGATTGATTATGACTTTGTCTATAAAAAACTTAGTCCTCAAATTGATAACTCAAAAGCCTTCTTGGCGAAAGCTTTAAATCGTGTCTGTTTGCCTGTCTAAGGAGGCTTGAAGTCATGGGTGATTTTCACAAAAAGATTTTATCAATATCCCAGAAGTTTCCGCCAGAAACGACCCCTACTGCCATTCGCTCTAGTAAAACACTAAAGTATCTGCCAGATGCTTGGCAGGTTCATGTTTTATCTGGCAACCAAAATGCGACCCTAGAGGGGGCGCAGACTCACTTTGCTCGATCTTGGCTGCCTGAAAAACTGCTTAATTTTATTAGATCGATTAAGTTTGGCAAATTCCTAGATTGGTTTGTCTGGCCTGATGAAGATATTTTTTGGTTGTTGCCTGCTGTTTTCAAAGGCATAAACGTTATCAAAACCTATGATATTGATTTAATCATTGTCTTCCTCAAACCCTATTCTGCAGGCCTCATTGGTATTTTGCTGAAATGGCTGACGGGTAAACCTCTGGTTATTAATGTCTGTGAACCTTCAACCTGTGATGATCTCTATGCGGTTTTTCCAACTAAACTTCACTACTATCTCAACCGTTGGCTCGAAGACATTTATGTTAGACAGTCTGATGCTATTGTTTATGTATCACAACTAAGTTTAGAACAGGTATGTTCTAGGCAGACTAAAGAGCAACATTCTAAATTTCACCTTATCCGTGGCGGGGCTGATCCTCAAGATTTTCAAGGGATTATTGGCAGTAACGCTGTCTCAAATGATTTTAAAATTGTCTTCACAGGTGGTATGACAGGCTGGGAAGAATTTTTGAACTTCCCGAATCAGAGCGTTATTAAGAAGCTACGTCACGCATGGATGAACTGGGGACGGTACTTTAATGTCAACGTTAACCCTGCTAGCTCAAGCCCTATCTTTATTGGTCGTGCTATTAAACAGGTTGTTGCTCAGAATCCTGATTGGGCAGGTAAGATCAAATTAAAGATCTACGGCAATAAATTTGAATCAGCGTCAGCCGTTTTAAAGGATCAGGATCTATCTGATGTAGTGACTGTAACCGGACCGGTGCCATACAGTGACGCACTCCAGAAACTGCAATCGGCAAATTTGTTATTTATGCCTTTACCCGATCGTCTTGACGGAACTCCTGGCGATCGCATATCGCTCAAAACCTACGAGTATTTGATGACTGACCGCCCCATTTTGGCCGCTGTGCCACCCGGTGAGAATCGCAACTATTTGAGTGATAAGCCAGGTGTGCATTTAGTTAATCCCTTTGATGTGAAGGCGATGGCTCAGGTGCTTGAGCAGCTAGTGGCTAAACATATGGTAGGCGAAACGTTAGTGGTCGATAGGGTCGAGACGCAGAGAAAGATTAGTTATTCTAGGCGGGGAGATGAATTAGCAACGCTAATTCTTGATGTTTTGCATAAGGCAGATGATGGCAAGTCCTTGACAGGGCCACTAGTCATGGGGACGACAAATATTTCTGGGCAGAGATGAATCCTTTGCCAGGCATAGGTTAGAGAACTATTTAGCGTATTATTACATCGATGGAATCTAGTCCTAAAAAGCTACTCATGATTTTCCCCTCCACATTACGTGGAGGTGTGGAGCAATATAACCTCACAGTTTCCGGAGGGGCTGTAAAGCATGGATGGGATGTGCATGCTGCGTTTCCCAATGTGCATGGGACGGCTTCACTAATTCAAGATTTTGTGGAAAGCGGTGTAACCTATCACCCACTCTCCATTGCTGAAGATAGAAACTGGCTGCCGGGCATTGCTCGACATGTGCCTCGTTTTTTTAGAACACTACGGTTGTTGATGACGCTTAAACCTGATGTTGTTCAAATCACCTTGCCTGCTCCAGAATATTGTTTTGCCAGTATCCTTGCTTGTGGACTGTTGAAGATTCCAACGGTTGTACGATTTGGATTGGTTTTGCCACTGGAGATACCGGTTAATCAATGGCGAGTTAAGCTTTATAACTGGGTTAGAACTCGTCAGCAACAGTGGGTGGTGATTTCACAAAATAATCGACGTTTACTATCTAATCTGTTTCAAATTCCTGAAAGCGAACTTACGTGTATCTATAACGGTGCTAACTCAGATGCGTCTCTTCCATTAACGGCTGCTCAGCAGCAAACATGTCGTCGGCAAATTCTCGACGAGCTGACGTTACCTGATACGACCAAGTTACTGATCACCGTTGGTCGGTTGAATTTTCAAAAGGGCCATTGTGATTTAATCCCAGCGATTTCGCACATTATTCGAGATTTTCCCGATGTGCGATTCATTTGGGTTGGTGATGGCGATTTGCGAGGGACTCTAGAGAGTCAACTAAATGAGTATCAGGTTACAGATAAAGTCTTTCTTTTAGGCTATCGTTCAGATGTGTCCCAATTGTTACAAGCATCTGACTTATTTGTATTTCCCACTCATTTTGAAGGGGGACAATCATTTGCTATAGCAGAGGCGATGGCGTCTGGTTTACCGATTATTACCTCCAATGCCAGTGGTATTCCAGAAGTGATCCACCATCAAATCCATGGGCTTGTTTTTAGAACAGGGGATAGCTGTGATTTACTGGAGTCTGTTCGCTGGGCGCTTAAACATCCTGACGAGATGAAGCAGATGGCAAATAATGCCTGCGATCGCGCTCAGGACTTTACTGAAGAAAAAATGCTCCAGAACTATATGGAGATTTGGCAAAACCTTTGCCGGGCTGTCCCTAGTTCTGCCCAAACGTTGTCGCCGTTGCTCAATACCGATCGTGCTTAGTTCCATGAGAATCTTACTTATTTCCTGCCGATTTCCTACGGATCTTAAACGAGATGTTCAGGGCACCTTTAGGCGGTTTAATTTATTTCTGGATGCGTTGAAGGCGATGGCACAGCTTGACGTCCTGTTTTATGTGCCAGCGGATGTCGATTGTTCTGTGGATGCGATCGCAACTCATCAAAAAGCCCTATCAGAACATTGGAGAGCACCCATTAACCTGTTCCTATGCCCGCAACACACAGCTGACAATTCAGGCCCCAAATGGCAGCGACAGTTTGCCCCCATCTTTGACTATCGTGCCCAGGGGAACTTTGTGGCAACTAGCGCGGCTAAACAGGTAAAGGCTTTAGAGACTTGCTTAGAACGGCAGCCCGATGCAATTTTCTGCCATCGCCTAGAATCAATGACGCCTATTTTGCAAACTCAGAAAACCCTGCCGCCATTGTTCTTTGACCTGGATGATGTTGAACATATTTCCTTTGCCCGTCAGATTCGTCAGCCGCCCACTCGATTGATAACAAAGCTTTATTACTTGCAAATTCCTGCCCTCTGGTGGGGAGAACGGCGCAGCGTGCAAACAGCTCTACGCACATTTGTTTGTTCTCAGTTAGATCAGCAATATTTGACTCAGCAAGGACGACTAAAGGGAGTGGTGAGCGTGCCCAATGCAGTGGCAATTCCCAAGCCACAATCCCTCTGCCCTGAACCTACCATCATGTTTCTCGGCGGCTATTACTATTACCCTAATCTCAATGCCGCTAACTTTTTGATTGAGCAAGTCTGGCCCCAGATTACCAAGGTCAGATCCGATGCTAAGTTAATCATTGCTGGCACCCATCCTGAGAATATTCGCAGCTATCACTCAAGAATTCCGGGAGTGGAGTTTACTGGCTTTGTTGAAAATTTGGATGAGCTCTATGCCCGTAGCCGAATAGTCTGCTGCCCAATTTTGTCGGGTGGCGGCACCCGTGTCAAAATTATTGAGGCCGCAGCCTATGGCAAACCCATTGTCTCCACTTCCATTGGCGCTGAAGGATTATCTCTCAATGACGGTGACGATGTACTGATTAGAACGTCAGCCCAGGGGATGGCGCAAGCCTGCATTGACTTGTTGAGCAACGATCATCTCTGTCAACGTCTGGGCTCTGCTGCCCACCAACAAGCGTCTCAGCAGTACGATCGCGCCAACGTTATTCAGCTGATTCAAAACCATGTGCGAGCTGCTTTGGCATCAAATTCAACAGTTAACGTGCCTTCATTAGCCACCTCTTAGTTCAATACTCTTTTGATGATGGATAATCCTTTAGAAAAAACGCATAATTCAGAACTGCCACTGATTAGTGTGATTATTCCCACCTATAATCGTCCGGCTTATTTAAAAGAAGCGATCGCAAGTGTCGTTAATCAAACCTATGCCAATCTTGAGATCATTGTTTCGGATGACTGTAGCGATCACAGTCCGGAAGACATGGTTAATTCATTTCAAGACCCCCGCCTGCGCCTCAGACGTAATTCTAGAAATCTGGGTGTTGGCTTAAACACGAGCTATGCTTTTGCTGAGTCTAATGGCAAATATGTGGCCAGTCTCAACGACGACGATCGCTGGGCCAGCGACTTTCTAGAAACACTGGTGCAGCCGCTGGAAGAAAATTCAGAATTAGTGCTGGCGTTCTGTGACTATTACGTGATTGATGACAATGGTATTGTCCAATGGTCAGCCAGTAAAAAACAGACTCAAAAAGAAAAACGTCATCACCTACAAGAAGGTGTTTATCAGCCTTTCTGGAAGATTGGTTTAGTTGATCAGGCGGTCTTTACCGCATCCGCTGCATTAATTCGTAGGGCTGCTGTACCTTGGGAGCAGCTATTTAAGGCAGGGGTGTTTTGGGATTACTACATCGCTTATCTAGCCTGCCGTTCAGGGAAAGGGGCCTACTACTGCGATGAGCGCTTGGCCTATTATCGGGTGCATGCTCAGTCTGAAAACATGGTTAGTGGAAGCCGTAATATTCAGGCAAAAATCCGTAAGGGCAAAGCTGCTACATTTTGTCATCAACAGTTTATGGAGGATGAAAATCTCCAAGACTATCGGCCTTATTTTCAACGGGAATTGGCCCACGCCAGTACTACCTTAGGAATTGGTTTTCTGCGGCTTGGGCAGCTTGACGATGCCCGTTTTCATCTGAAACAAGCCTTACGGCATCAGACTTTCAATTTGCGTACGCTGGTGGCACTTAGCGCCAGCTACCTACCACAGTCCATGGCCTACTCCTTAGCCCATATGCGCAGTCCTGGACTGTTCACAAGATTCCGATAACAGACAGCGCTGGCTATTTATTTTCTGATGCTAATAATTCCAAGACAGATTTCTGAGATAGACCTCTAACGCCATTAGATGATCTTGCAAGAGCAACAACCAGGCAATTATTTCCCGAGCCATGGCACGTTTTCATGGCTGCGTTTTCGGCCTGCGTTAGCCTGGACCGGTATTCTGAGCTTGGTGCTAATCACAGGCCTGGGCACGGTTGCTGGAGCAGGCAGCCTGTTACGGCTGTTATTTCCATTGATGGCCACTGCCGTCGGTGTTTTGTTGTATGTGCGTTATCCCTTACTCTACATAGGATTTACCTGGTGGATTTGGTTTTTAACGCCCCTGGTACGTCGGTTAATTGATCAGCGCAGTGGTTGGCAAGATCCTAGCATTGTCTTATTGGCACCCCCTTTGGTGACCTTAATCTCTGCTGCCACACTGGTGCGCTATTTGCCGAAGATTCATCGTCAGGGGGGACTGCCCTTTATTCTCTGTTTTGTCAGCGTCTTTTATGGATTTCTGATGGGCCTAGTGCAAAACTCGGTAGCAGGCACCCTTGTTGCATTGTTAAACTGGCTGCCCCCACTCCTATTTGGCTTTCACCTATTTGTTAACTGGCGTCAATATCCTGTGTGTCGTCAAACAATCCAGCGCACCTTCCTCTGGGGGACTTTGGTGATGGGGGGCTACGGCGTATGGCAGTATCTAACAGCTCCGGAATGGGATCGCTTTTGGTTAAGCAATGCGGTGGATACAAATGTGTTTGGTTATCCAGAACCCTTAGGGATTCGGGTATGGAGCACGATGAATTCTCCTCAGCCGTTTGCAGCTGTGATTATGGCAGGGCTGATTTTGCTGTTGAGTAATCGCGAAAGCATAAAGTTTGTTGCCACTGGCGTCGGATATCTCTCCTTTTTACTGACCCTGGCTCGCTCAGGGTGGCTGAGCTGGGTGGCTGCGCTAATGCTTTATCTGCCCTCACTTAAATCACACTTGCAAGTTAGGTTGCTCATTACTCTAATGAGTATGGCTTTATTGGTAGTTCCATTAGCCTCCGTAGAGCCCCTGGCCAGCGAGATTGCTCCTCGATTAGAATCTCTGTCAAACACCCAAGAGGATGGTAGTTATCAAGCCCGTTTGGATGGCTATAACGAGTTGCTCGGGCAGGCTCTTACTGAAGGTGTGGGTCGCGGTTTGGGAACAGTGGTAGAAAGTAGCCGTTTAGGAAGCCAGGACAGCGGTATTTTGACATTGTTATTTTCTTTGGGGTGGATGGGAACAATTCCTTACATTACCGGAGTATTTTTGATCTTCTTCAAGCTGTTTGAGGGAACCGAAGCGAGTTTTGATACATTTGCCAGTGCGTCACGTGCGATCGCATTTGGCATTTTTGCTCAGATGGGTCTCAATGTCTCCATGGTGGGTGTTGTTGGCATGGTGCTGTGGGGCTTTTTAGGCATTGGCCTAGCGGCATCCCGCTATCATGCCAAATCCAAATTTGAGCGTTATGAAATTTGGGACCAAAATTAACTCCATAATCTAAACAGTTAAAATCATGATTGCTAAAGGCCTGATTAAAAATACAAAATATCGAACAGGACACATCATGGGACGCCATGAAATCCTGTTTCAGTTCCTTCCTTTTTCTGAAAAAAACCGATGGAAGAAAATATCACCTGATAAAGATATTTGTATAGAAGGGTTCCCCCGCTCGGCGAACTCTTTTTTTGCGAAGATGTTTCGGTTGTATAATCCGACTGCTAAAGCCGCGCACCATATGCACGCGCCATTGCAGGTCATTAAAGCTGTCAACTATGGCATTCCCTGTGTTGTGTTGATTCGCAATCCCATTGATGCTATCGCTTCTGTTTTGGTAGTTGATCGTACTCTGTCTACACGTTTTTCCATTCAAAGCTACATCAATTTTTACGAGAAGATTTGGCCCGTTCGCGATGATGTCACCATTTCAGACTTCAAAGATACAACCCAACGCCCCCAGTATGTGGTGGAAAGAATCAACCAGCGCTATGGCACTTCATTTCATATGGAGCCCATTACCCCTGAAACCCGAGATACGATTTTTAATCAGCTACAGGAAACTCAAAAACAACTGAAACAACCTGAGCATTTAGTTGCTATTCCAACTGTAGCTAAGGCTCGAATTAAACAGGATGTGCTTCAAGAACTGAAAGAACATCCGCTCTTACCCACCGCTAATTCGCTCTATCGGAGATTTTTGGAAATCTAAACCTATGAAATCGTTGTTGTCACCCTGGATTCAGCGTCGTCAGTATTTGCTTGTGTTATTGGTGAGCACTGTATTTGCCTGTAGTACGGTGCTGCCAGGTCAATCCCAGAACCCATCCGAAACGGCTCACGCGGCTAGCTCATTTATTGATTCACTGGGTGTTGTTGTCCATCTAAACAGATCCAATAGTGCCTACCGTAATTACGATTCCATTATTAAGCCGAGATTACAAGAACTGGGTGTGCGTCATATTCGAGACGGCGTTCGGCTAGATGATCGAGAAACCCAGCAAAAATTTGTGGATCTTGCCACCGTCGGTATCAAGTCCACGTTAGTAATGGATCCCAGAGATCAGCAAGATGCCTCCGTTGCCGTTGATATTGTGAAGGCAATACCCACAGCGGTCGAGGCGGTTGAAGGTCCGAATGAGTGGGATGTTTGGCCTGATTTATCCTACAAAGGACAGCCCTTTCCCCAGGGAGTAAGATTGTTTCAGTCTGAACTTTTCAATGCTGTCAAGCAAGATCCAGCCACCGCCAGACTTGACGTACTGAGCCCGACGGTGGCCCTTTGGCATAATGCCACATCGCTGGGTGAAGTTGTTTGTGATTATGGAGCGATGCATAGCTACCCCGGCGGCCAGCCTCCGACAGCGGGCTTAGATTGGCACTGGATTCCATCTACACGACAAATCTGTCCTGATAAGCCTCTGATCGCAACAGAGACTGGCTGGCATAATGCAGTTGCAGCTGAATCTGGTCAGCCAGGCATTTCAGAAGCAGCGGCTGGAAAGTATGTCCCTCGCCTTTGGCTGGAATATTTTAATCGCGATATTCAGCGAGTATATATCAATGAGTTCATCGACAAGTGGCAGACGGCTGATAAGGAGGGGAATTTTGGTATTCTGCGGCAAAATGGCACCCCTAAACCAGCGTTTACTGCGCTACAGAACCTAATAGCGCTATTGCGAGATGGGGAAGGTGTATTCTCGCCAGGTGCTCTCAGCTACACTATGGTTGGAGCAACAACAAATGTGCATCACACCTTGCTACAAAAACGGGATGGACGCTTTTATCTGATTCTCTGGCAAGAGGTGCCAAGCTTTGATGTATCCAACAAGCGAGATATTTCAGTGCCAACCCAGGCAGTGACAGTGAGATTAACCACGGCCATTAGATCCGCCAGCCTCTATCAACCCCTAAGGTCAACGGATGCTACGGCCAGGTATAACAATCCTCGGTCACTGGTCTTAAATGTTGCTGATGAACCCTTGGTGGTGGAGCTTGCTCCAGCGTAGATGCAATATAGCTTGTGCTCTCTACGGCTTAACGAGTAGCGATTGATGCCAGAGATTTTGTATTCGATCTTTAAGAGTCAAAATGCCAAAACCATTTATTAGTTTATTTATTCCCAATCTTGATGGCGGCGGGGCGGAGCGAGTCATGCTCCACCTGGCGGAAGGATTTGCTGAGCGAGGATTTGCTGTTGATCTAGTGGTTGCCAAGGCTGAGGGAGCCTATCTATCGAATATTCCAGACAATATCCGGCTGATAAATTTAGAGGCCAAATCACCTGTACTTCTGTTTAAGACATTGGCCCTAAAACAGTATCTGAAGCAGGAACAGCCTGCTTTCTTAATCTCAACGCTGGATATTTTTAGCTCTGCTACTTGGGCAAAACTTTTAGCGGGGGTGAACACGCGGGTGGTGATGTGTGTTCAAACCAATCTGTCCCAACAGTTTCAAGATCGCCACGCCATGCTGATGCAAAAGATTAAGTGGGCGGTGGTCAAGCGGTTTTATCCATGGGCCGATGCCATTGTGACCGCATCAGAGGGGGTGGCCCGTGATTTGGAGCAACATACCCAAATCTCAATGCAGCAGATGACGGTTATCCATAACCCCGTGGTTACCTCAGACTTTACTCAGAAAGCGCAGGAAACCATTGCTCATCCATGGTTTGAAGAAGGTCAACCGCCTGTGTTGTTGGGGGTGGGACGGATTGTTAAACAAAAGAGTTTTGCCACCCTTGTACAGGCGTTTGCCCTTGTGCGTAAACAACATCCGGCACGGCTAATGATTTTGGGAGATGTAGATCCGCGAGAGCCTGAGGTTAAGCCTGAGTTGGATGCCTTAATTGAAAAGTTTGGATTACAGGACGATGTGTTGTTTCTGGGCTTTGTGGAGAATCCCTATGCCTATATGGCGAGAGCCAATGTCTTTGTGTTGTCGTCTATCTATGAGGGCTTTGGCAATGTGGTGGCAGAAGCGATCGCAGCTGGCACTCCGGTGGTATCCACTGACTGTGAGAGCGGTCCGGCGGAAATTTTAAACAAGGGTCAGTACGGTGCACTGGTGCCGGTGGGTAACTATGAAGCGATGGCTAATGCTATCGTCTCGACCCTGAAAGACCCCATGGATACCACGGTGCTGAAGGCGCGATCGCAAGCCTTCACCATAGACTGCATCGTGCGCCAATATCTAGACGTCTTGAACAGTTTACAGGCTATGCAACAAACCACTGCTGGAGCCATATAATGCGAGTCCTACACATCCTCAACCATATTCAAAAAGTAGGGAATGGGATTGTCAACGTTGCGGTGGATTTGGCTTGCCTTCAGGCTCAAGCTGGATATGAGGTCAGTGTTATCTCTGGTGGCGGTGAATATGAAGCATTGTTAGACCAATATCAGGTGACCCATTTTCGGTTAAACCAAACCCGAACCTGGCGTAATTTGATGCATGCAGCGTCCCAGTATCGTACAATCGTGCGTCAGGTAAAGCCTGACATTGTCCATGCCCACATGATGACAGGGGCTGTCCTGGCTCGTGGTTTAAAGCTTTGGAGTAAATACGGTTTAGTAGCAACCGTTCACAACGAATTTCAAGAAAGCGCCAAGTTCATGGGTCTGGCCGATCGCGTCATTGCCGTGAGCCAGGCGGTGTCTAAATCGATGCAGCAGCGAGGTATTCCCACACGCAAGCTGCGAGTTGTCACCAACGGCACCCTTGAGAGTCCTCGGGTAGGTGCCCTAACAGAGTGCTCTCCTGCCTATTTACAGCGCCCAGCAATTACCACAGTGGCTGGCATGAACTCTCGCAAGGGTATTTCTGAGCTGATTGCGGCATTTGAACGAGTGGCTTCAGATTTTCCAGAGGCCCATCTGTACCTGGTGGGCCATGGTCCGGAAAAAGAACAATTTCAGTCCCAGGCCCGCCAAACCCGTGTAGCACATCGCATTCATTTTGAAGGGTTTCAGTCTGATCCTCGCGCCTATCTATTATCGACGGATGTTTTTGTTCTAGCCTCCCATCGAGAACCCTTTGGGTTGGCTATTTCAGAAGCTCGAGAAGTTGGTTGTGCCATCGTCGCTAGCCATGTCGATGGTATTCCTGAAGTATTGGAACATGGCAAAGCCGGTTTATTAGTGCCACCAGGCGACAGCCAAGCCCTGGCCACAACCATAGCCGATCTGCTGAAGCATTCTACCAAACTCAATTATTGGAAAGAACAAGCCCAAAAAAATCTTGACTGGCTTAATGCTACCCGTGTTGCCACCGAAACTCTCGGAGTATATGGCGAGCTCAAACCCAATTGACTGATATAAAAAAACTACTCCCTATTCCCTATTCCCCCACTCCCTACTCTCCAACTTAAAGCAATACCAGGGATCTATGACGTACGCCAATAAAATGAGAAAACAACCCCCTCAAAAGTTGGAGCTTTTAGAAAGTCTTAGAGGGATCGCAGCTCTACTTATTGTTACCTTTCATGCAGCGGAGTTATTTACGCTCAAATTTGATCAACCCTTTTTACTATCTTTATTTGATTTTGGAGATTCGGGCGTTGATTTCTTTTTTGTCTTGAGTGGCTTCTTCTTAGCACTGTCGAGCTTTAAATATATGGGTCATCGGCATACGGCAAAAGCTTTTCTAATCAAGCGCTGTGTTCGTATTTATCCCCTCTATTGGTTGCTGAGCCTCTGCGTAATTCCAGTTTACTTTTTAGTCCCATCCTTTGGAAAAGGTCATGAGCAAGATATTGGTGTCATTATCAAGTCATTGCTACTTATTCCCCAGGAGCATCCGCCCATACTTTCCGTAGCCTGGTTCCTAAGCCATTTAGTATTATTCTACTTAGCGTTTACTACTGTTATTCTGTTGCCTAAAGTGGCATCTAAACTTATTCTTGCTGGTTTGTCAGTGTCAGCAGTTTTTATGCTAACTGATATACTCTCAGGTTTTCAGCTTCGGAACAACAATCACTTTCTGCTAAATTTTATTTTCTCTTACTATAATTTTGAATTTGCAGGCGGATGGTTAATCGGTATTTTCTTTAGACGAATCCAACTGAAAAAGTCAGTCAGTTTATGGATATTATTAACGGGCTGCTGCACCTTTATGATATCAGGATTGCTCGACGTCTATGTTTTACAGACGAGTTCCAATAGCTCAGGCTTTGCCCACTATTATGAATTTGTGGCCTATGGCCTATCGTCAATCTTGATTGTAGGAGGCGCTGCTTTTCTAGAAAAAGATCATAAGCTATCGGTTAGTAAAGGATTCGTGGTTTTAGGAGCAGCTTCTTTTTCCATTTATCTCACCCACTATCTGATCTTATCCATATTCACCAAAGTGATTCAGGCCACAGGCATCAACAGTATTGGTTTTTATACCATAGGGATGATGTTGGCCTGCGTGATAACGGTTTTGATTGGGTGTATTACTCACGTTTATGTTGAAAAGAGACTCACATCAATATTTAGAAATCGTCTAGCGTATAAACGAGCATGAAGATTCTGTTTCTAGACCAGAGTGGCAAGCTAGGAGGCGCTGAACTTTGTTTGGCCGATATTGCGCAGCAGTTTTCTACAACTAGCCTGGTGGGTGTTTTTGCTGAGGGGATATTCCCAGATTACCTACGTCAATACAATATTCCGGTCGAAATTCTGGCTGAGCAATCCCTTCAGGTACAAAAAGCGAGCGGTTTGTTGCCAGGACTGAAAAGTCTAAACCGGTTAATACCTTTGATTATTAGAGTTGCCCAGCTCAGCAAGCAGTATGATGTGATCTATGCCAACACCCAAAAAGCTTTAGTGGTGGGAGCCCTTGCCAGTGTTTTGAGCGGTTGCCCCCTTGTTTATCATCTACACGATATTGTTTCTCCTGACCACTTTAGTGTGATCAATCGCCACATTATCATCACATTGGCCAATCGAGCGGCTTTAGTGATTGCTAATTCTCACGCTAGTCGTGAAGCGTTTATTCAGCAAGGAGGACGAGCAGATCGAGTCCATGTTGTGCATAACGGTTTTCGTCTAGAGAACTATGTTGACTGCGCTAGTAAGCAAGCGCATTTGAAGAATGAAATAGTCCCTATCTTACCTCATCCGGAAGACAGTATTTCTCCATTTGTGGTTGGACATTTTAGTCGTCTCTCTCCTTGGAAAGGTCAGCATGTGCTAATCGAAGCTCTGCAACATTGTCCAGAGAATGTTGTGGCCGTATTTATTGGTGATGCCCTTTTTGATGAGCAAGAGTATGTGCAACACCTACATCAACAGATTCAGGGCCTTAATCTGGAGCATCGAGTAAAGTTTCTGGGATTTCGATCGGATGTTCCTCAACTGATGGCAGCCTGTGATTTAGTCACCCATACGTCTACAGCCCCTGAACCCTTTGGTCGGGTGATTGTGGAAGCAATGTTGTGTGGTACTCCAGTGGTAGCAGCAGCGGCTGGAGGAGCTGTGGAGTTGATTGACCATGGGCAAACAGGCTGGTTAACGCCTCCTGGAGATGCTGAAAAGTTGGCAGACATTATCAGCACCTGTCAGGATCAGTCTAGTCAATCGAAAGCCCTTGCACAAAAGGCACAGGTGCAAGCTGGTCAAAGGTTTAATTTAGAAACGACAAATGGTCAAATTTCACAGTTGCTCAGTGAGACGATCAAGGTTTAGCTTTGAGCCACTTAAACCTTGCCGCATAAATACTTGTGCATAGACTCTCTAAAGAATTAGAGGGGTATCCACAGAAGGCGAAATGAAAAAGCATCAGGGATGATGTATCAATAAGCACCTACTAAAAAAGCTCTGCGGCGAAGCCGAGAGCCCGGTATCGTAGCCCTGAGAAAGTCAAACTATGGGTACGATGCCACTCACTATACGAGACCGCTGCTGATTCACACAACTTCGGGCTCTTGGCGACTTTTGGTGATCCGAATGGGATGGCAAACCGTAAATAGGGATTGGCCTTCACGTGCATCCCATCATGGACTTTCTACAGCATCTACTCCCTGACTCATCAGCCTTAGC